>CAZKNM010000020.1:0-16246 GCA_964554135.1 uncultured Melioribacteraceae bacterium | reverse complement strand
AAATATTATGGAACAGGAGTATTGGATTGCTTACTGGAACGCCTCGAAATGTCAGGATTATCTTGAAGAGGTAATAGAAGAGGATCCTTCCAATAACGATGCTTATTTCGCTTTGGCTGTCATCGAATACTTCCCCGATGCAATGGTTACTGGATTCAGAAGTTTCCTTGCTTGGTTAGGGGGTATGTCGGGTGATAAAGAAAAAGGAATGCAGTATTTCAGGCTTGTGGCTAACAACGGAAACATGTTCAAAGATGAAGCTAAATTAGGGCTCGGTATTATATATAGAATCGATGAAGATTATGAAAAATCTCTTGAGCGCATGACCGAATTATATGCAAAATACCCGAATAACTACCTGGTAAAATATTTCTACAAATCGAACCGTTTAATCTCCTTCATCAATAACAACGGTGTCATGTTTTTAGAAGAAGAATACAACGATCTTAGAGAAAAGTATGATATTGAAACTGCTAGAGACCTCAATGCCGTGGGATATGCATTTATGAGCAGCGAAAAAATGGATGTGGCATATACCGTTTTTAACACCAACCTACGTCTTTTCCCTGAAGCAGCAAATTGTTATGACAGTTTCGCCGAATGGTATTACAGAAAAGGGGACAATCCGAATGCGATAAAATATTATCAATTGGCATATGATAAACTTCCTGCAGACACAACCTACAATGCCGAATATAAACCCATCCGTATGCAGCAAATTCAAGACAGGCTAAATGAACTAAGAGATCAATAACCTTATATTATGAATGAGATGCCAACTTTTGGGGAGAAGTGGCATCTCTTTTTAATTCCAACTCGTGTTAAAGTTTAGCATCTGGATAAATGTTAGTGCTCATTTCCCGTCCAAATTCCAGCAAATTCTCAATTTACCTTTCTTTTTAGCTGATTCATTCACTATTTTTGAGGAAATTTTTAGCAAACAATACGCAAACCCATCAAAAATAGGGGGATATATGCAAACAAAATTCCGTTATTTTTCAACTTTAATAACCATCTCTACCGCTATTGTTATTATAATTTCTGCATGCTCAAGTAACAAGACTTCCAAAGACAGGGGCTTCGATCTAAGCAATATCGACACAACCATAAGTCCACAGGAAGATTTTTATCATTATGCGGTCGGAAACTGGGTAAAGAATAATCCACTACCCGATGCATACAGCCGCTGGGGTACTTTCGAACAATTGTACGAAGAGAGTTATGTTGTGCTTAAAAAGGTATTAGAAGATGCCTCCACGGTTACCGGAGCAGAAAAAGGGAGTGTTACCCAACTCGCTGGTGATTTTTTCGCGTCAGGAATGGATAGCATAAAAATAGAAACCGCAGGCATTGAACCAGTCAAACATTTCTTTGAAAAAGTTGAATCGATATCCGGCAAGGATGATTTTATTAATACCGTTGCCGAATTTCATAAAAGCTCAATCAATACATTATTCTTTTTCTTCTCTTCTTCCGATAACAAAAATGCTGATATGAACATATCTCAAATTTTCCAGGGTGGGATTGCATTACCCGATGTTGATTACTACACAAAAGACGACGACCGCTCAAAAGAGATCCGTACAAAATACCTTGAACATGTTACAAAAATGTTTATTCTTCTCGGCGATCCCGATGATGTCGCGGCGCAAAATGCTAAAATAATTATGAGAATCGAGACACAACTTGCAAAAGCCTCCAATACACGGCTCGAAAATAGAAATCCGGTTGCTCTCTATAATAAAATGTCAATCGACGAAATCAAAAGCCTTGCCGGACCATTCGACTGGGATTCTTACTTCACATCAATCGGTTGGAAAGATCCTGATGCAGTGAATGTGGGGCAGCTGAAATTCCTAAAAGAAATCGGTGGCCTTGTTGCATCAACATCAATCGAAGATTTGAAAACATATCTCCGCTGGAATATCATTGATGAATTTGCCGAGTATCTAAACATGGATTTCGTAAACCAAAACTTCGAATTCTATAGTAAATTTCTAAGCGGAACAAAAACTTTGCAACCGAGATGGAAAAGGGTTCTTCTAACCGCCAACGGAATTTTGGGTGAAGCTGTCGGACAGGAGTATGTTAAAGTCGTTTTTCCACCCGAAGCAAAAGAGAGGGCACGTAAAACAATAGACAATGTGCTGGTTGCGATGAAATCAAGCATAGAAAATAATGATTGGATGAGCGACGCAACAAAAGAACAGGCATTAATAAAATTGAATAAGTTCGACGTTAAAATCGGCTATACCGATGAATGGGAAACTTACGAGGGATTGGAAATCAACAGAGATTCGTACGTTGGCAATATCATCAACGCAAATCAATTTGATTTCAAAAAGGAAATAGAAGAAATAAATCAACCGGTTAATAAAAAAGAATGGGGAATGAACGCTCAGACCGTAAACGCCGGATACAGTCCCAGTAAAAACGGCATCACCTTTCCTGCGGCAATTCTACAACCCCCGTTTTTCAGTGCCGAGGCAGATGATGCAATCAACTATGGAGCGATGGGGGCCGCTATCGGTCACGAGATCACACACGGATTCGATGACAGCGGCCGCAAATATGACGAAAACGGTAACCTGCGTGACTGGTGGACAGAAGAGGATAACACAGAATTCACAAAACGAGCCGACGTACTGGTCAAACAATTCGATGAATTCGTAGCCATCGAAGATATGAACGTGGACGGCAAACTTACATTGGGTGAAAATATCGGCGACCTTGGAGGACTAACAATCTCATTTAATGCTTTCAAGAATACCGATCAATATAAAAACGGTGAATTAATAGACGGCTTTACTCCTGCTCAAAGATTCTTCCTTTCATGGGCGCAGGTTTGGAGAAATAACATTCGCGACGAAAATCTTAAGCTGAGATTAAAAGTTGATGTTCACACTCCCGGAGTTCAACGTGTTATCGGTCCGCTACGTAACATGCCTGAATTTATCAAAGCATTTAACGTTCAGCCCGAAGATGGAATGTTTCTTCCGACAGAAAAAAGAGTTAAAATTTGGTGATTTGCGGGGAGCTATCTTTTCGCTCCTCTTCAATAAAATGCGGAGAAAAAATGATTGCATTAGAAGTACGAAATCTTTGTAAATCTTTCAATGGATTAAAAGCCGTTGATAATGCCTCCTTTGAAGTACCCGAGGGGTCTATCTTCGGACTAATCGGCAGGAACGGCGCCGGAAAAACAACTACACTTAGAATGATGATGAATATTTATCTTCCCGACGAAGGCGAGGTCATTTTAAGGGGTGTGAAAGTAGGACAGGAATTTAAAAATAAGGTTGGTTACCTTCCCGAAGAGAGAGGGCTTTACAAAAAAATGAAGGTGTTGGACATTCTTCTATATTTCGCCGAGATAAAAGGAAAAAGCGGAAGAGAAATCGAAAGGAAAGCTACTGATTACCTGAAAAGATTCGATCTATACGATAGACGGCTTTCCAAAGTTGAAGACTTATCGAAAGGAAACCAGCAAAAATTGCAATTCATTTCTACTATATTACACGAACCTGAATTTGTTATTCTAGATGAACCATTCTCGGGTCTTGACCCTATAAATACAAATCTTCTGAAAGAAATAATCCTGGAAATGAGACTGAAAGGAAAAGTAATAATTTTCTCCACTCACCTGATGGATTTTGCAGAGAGAATGTGCGATCATATCGCCATGATAGATCGTGGAAAAATAATCTTAAAAGGTGCACTGAAAGATATCAAAGCGAAGCATGCCCAAAGAAACATCAGCCTTGTCCACGAAGGGGATATTTCTTTTCTGCGTAACCATCCTATTATAGAAAAAATAGAAGACTTCGGGAATACAACGGGTATTAGAGTAAAAGACCGGGCGCAGACTCAACAACTGCTCAAGCTGCTGTTAGATAGAAATATTACGATAAAGAAATTCGATGCGAACGATATTTCGCTCCACGAAATTTTCATTGAGCTTGCAGGCCATGAAAGCACAGATCAACCGGTTAAGGAGGTGAGCCATGTTTAACTATAGAACTTTCGCCGTTTTTAAGAGAGAAATAAAAGAAAAAGTGCTGTCCAAAGCTTTCATTTTCATGACTATTCTTCTTCCGGCCCTTATGTTCGGAATAATCGGTCTGCAAACATTATTAATGAGTCAAAGCGAGGACAGCGGAGCAAACATAGAATTGATAACCGAGACAAATCAACTGGCTCAAAATTTTATGGCTGATTTCCCGCAAATATCCTTCGTAAAGAATGGAGACTACTCGTTCAACTATTGGATAATGCCTAGAAGTGAATTCACCGATTATCTCATATCCAAAAAAAGTGAGATAATTTCCGAAAGAATCACCGGGATGATCTTTGTTCCGGAAAGTGCGCTGAAGGATAAAAAGGTTGAATATTATGCCAAAACACCGAAGAATCTTGCGCTTACCGAAAAATTAAGCGGCCCGATCAATAAAGTCCTTGTCGAAAGTTATTTCGCCGATAAAAAACTTTCGCAAGATGAACTCAATTTTGCTAGAAGGAGCGTTGATTTTACAAGCTTCAAAGTATCCGAAAAAGAAGGAATAGAAGAAGAAGGTTACGGAAATCTTGTCCTATCTTACCTTTTTACTTTTCTTCTCTACATCAGCTTGCTGATGATGGGACAGATGACGATGCAGTCTGTGATTGAGGAAAAGAACAGCAAGATTGTTGAAGTGCTTCTATCTTCGGTAAGTCCGAAAGAGTTGATGACAGGGAAGATACTTGGCGCTTCCGTAACCGGAACCCTCCAAATGTTGATCTGGCTTCTACCGATAATTTTGCTTATAACTACTACGTGGTTCGTTTTACCACCAGAATATTTATTCAGCATCACTCCAACTGCAATTATATATCTCCTAATTAATTTCTTCATTGGTTTGATTACATTCTTGGGGCTATTTGCAGCGGTCGGAGCCATATTCGAATCGCAACAGGAAGCTCAATCCGGGATGTGGCCGATTATGCTTTTAATTATCATTCCATTTTTTATTGCAATAACGCTGATTGTAAATCCGACAAATTCAATCGCGGCGGTATGCTCTTTTCTCCCTTTTACATCAATAATCGTGATGCCTGCAAAGATCGCATTGGTAGATGTTCCTCTCTGGCAATTATTCCTAACAATATTGATTAATCTCGCAACAATATTTGCCATCTTCCCAATAGCGGGAAAAGTTTACAGGATTGGAATTCTGCGAACAGGCAAGAAACCGACATGGGGCGAAGTGGTAAAATGGCTGAAATATAAATATTAGTCTTTTCTTTGACAGGGATATGATGTCCGTTAAGCCATAGCGGATTGCCGTATCCCTACGTAATACCCCAAACAACAACTAACTCGTTGTGATAGAAATAAAAAAGCCTTAAATTGCCGCTCAATAATTTGTAAACTAATCAGAATTATATCAAAAAACGGAGAGTCTATATATGTATAATGGTCTTTTTTGGCTTGTACCTATCGGATCAACCGCGGCCCTTATTTTTGCGTATGTTTTCTTCAAACAAATGATGAAACAGGACGAAGGCACCGATAAAATGAAGTCTATTGCTTCACACGTAAGAAAGGGTGCTATGGCCTACCTGAGACAACAGTACAAAGTAGTGGGAGCTTTCTTTGTGGTGTTAACGCTGTTATTTTCGGTTCTTGCATACATTGTAAAAGTTCAAAATCCTTGGGTCCCTTTCGCATTTTTAACCGGAGGTTTCTTTTCGGGTTTAGCAGGTTTCTTCGGAATGAGAACTGCAACCTATGCTGCTGCTAGAACGGCAAACGCAGCCAGACATTCCCTCAACAGCGGATTAAGAATTGCTTTCCGAAGCGGCGCTGTTATGGGATTGGTTGTTGTAGGACTCGGGCTATTAGATATATCTCTTTGGTTCATCATACTAAATTCCGTCTATCCATTTGACATAAACGACGGACACAACTTAGTTATTATTACAACTACGATGTTAACATTTGGAATGGGGGCATCAACCCAAGCTCTTTTTGCGAGAGTTGGCGGCGGTATTTTCACAAAAGCCGCCGATGTCGGTGCAGACCTGGTTGGAAAAGTTGAAGCAGGTATTCCCGAAGACGATCCTCGTAATCCAGCAACAATTGCAGATAACGTCGGCGATAACGTAGGTGACGTTGCCGGCATGGGCGCCGATCTATACGAATCCTACTGTGGTTCTATCCTTGCAACTGCCGCTCTCGGGGCATCGGCATTCGCTGCAAATCCTGCTCTTCAATTTAAGGCTGTTATAGCACCAATGTTAATCGCTGCCGTTGGAATTGTCCTCTCGATAATCGGTATATATATAGTTAGAACAAAAGAAGATGCATCTCAAAAAGAATTACTCGGTGCTCTGGGCAGAGGAATAAATATCAGTTCCGTCCTAATTGTTATATTTTCATTAATAGTGGTTAAGCTACTCGACCTAGAAAATGCATGGGGAGTCTGGGGTGCAATTGTTACCGGTCTAATAACAGGTATTGTGATAGGTAAATCAACGGAATATTACACTTCCCATTCATATAAACCGACCCAGGGAATTGCCGATAGTGCACAAACAGGTCCTGCAACCGTAATTATCGCAGGTATTGGTGTCGGTATGATTTCAACGGCTATTCCGGTAACAGCGGTTATCATAGGAATCATTTTCGCTTATCAGTTTGCTTCCGGTTTCGATTTCGCAAATGTAAGTATGGGGCTCTATGGAATCGGTATCGCCGCAGTTGGTATGCTGTCAACTTTAGGAATTACTCTAGCTACGGACGCATATGGACCAATCGCCGATAACGCAGGCGGGAATGCAGAAATGAGCGGACTCGGAAAGGAAGTAAGAAAACGAACCGATGCGCTTGATGCGCTCGGAAATACAACTGCTGCCACAGGCAAGGGTTTTGCAATCGGTTCGGCAGCATTGACCGCACTTGCTTTACTTGCCTCTTACATTGAAGAAATTAAAATCGGGCTCATTCGAATCGGTCACACCGTACTTCAATTAAGTCATGGCGATACAGTCGAAACAGCAAAGGCTCAATTCATGGATTTTATGAACTACTACAACGTAAACCTGATGAATCCGAAAGTTCTGGTCGGTATATTCGCCGGTTCAATGATAGCGTTTTTATTCTGCGGATTAACCATCAAAGCTGTCGGTCGTGCCGCTCAAAGAATGGTCAGCGAAGTTCGCCGGCAATTCAAAGAGATAAAGGGAATTCTTAAGGGGAAAGCAGAGCCGGATTACGCACGTTGTGTTGAAATATCAACACGCGGCGCCCAGGTAGAAATGATTCTTCCTTCTATGCTGGCACTCATTATCCCCATCACTATGGGGGTTATATTTGGTGTCGCCGGTGTTATGGGGCTATTAATCGGCGGACTCGGTAGCGGATTTGTACTCGCCATTTTCATGGCAAATGCCGGAGGCGCATGGGACAACGCAAAGAAATTTGTTGAAGAGGGCAACTACGGCGGCAAAGGTTCCGACGTTCACAAAGCCACCATTATCGGTGATACCGTCGGTGATCCGTTCAAAGATACTTCCGGCCCAAGTTTAAATATTCTTATTAAATTGATGAGTATGGTTGCAATCGTAATGTCTGGTTTAACTGTGGCATTCAGCATCCTATAAAATATAATTTGTTTCGGTCTCAAAAGAGATTCCCCTTTATTTAGGTGGAATCTCTTTTTATTTTAAATGGTAATATTTTCTCAACAAATAAGAGCAACATATGAATCCCACAGAAATTACAACTCCTAAGGATATAAAAAACTTTGCAACTGCATTTCAAAAAAGCAGGGTTTTACTAACTGCCGTTGAGCTTGATTTGTTTACTGTTTTAGACGGACATCTTTTAACATCGTCCGATGTTGCAAAAAAAATTAATTCGGATGCCCGGGCAACAGACAGATTAATGAATGCTCTGGTTGCTCTTGGGTTTTTAAGAAAAACTCAGGGTAAGTTTTATAATACCGTACATACAAATGAATTCCTGATCACTGGGAAACCGAACTTCATGGGTGGTTTAATGCATACCGCTCATCTTTGGAAAACTTGGAATACGCTCACCGATGCCGTTCGTAAAGGTGGTTCCGTTTATGAAAGAGAGATAAACAACCGTGGCGAAAATTGGCTCGAGGCTTTTATTGCGGCAATGCACTACCGCGCAATTAAGCAGGCCAAAATAATTGCTATGATGATAGACCTAAATAATGTGAACACGCTGCTTGATATCGGTGGGGGATCGGGTGCCTTCAGCATAGGTTTCATTAACACAAAAAATAATACAAAAGCCACAATCCTGGATTTGCCCAATGTAATTCCCATAACAAAAAAATATATTGAACAAGAAAAACTATCAGACAAGATTGAATATATTGAGGGCAATTACTTAACTGCCGATTTCAAAGGACCATACGACTTAACTTTCCTTTCGGCGATAATACATATCAATTCGTTCGAAGAAAACAAAAAGTTAATCCAAAAATGTGCGGGCTCGCTTAATCCCAAGGGAAAGGTAGTTGTACTCGATCAAATAATGAACGAAGATCGAACAATCCCTGAAAACGGAGCTTTGTTTGCGCTGAACATGCTGGTTGGGACTGAACATGGTGACACTTATACCAAATCCGAAATTTGCTCATGGATGAAAGATGCGGACTTAACATGTATAGAAAAGAAAGAAACGGGATTCGGATCTGCATTAATGCTGGGAATTAAGAAATAAAAATAAAAACATTGTTTCTGGGAAATATAAGTACTTGCACCAATAACTATAATCGCCCACCTTATTATTCATAAAAAGATGATTTTTAGCCAATTTTTGTTAAATTTCTGTTTGGTATCTCCGGTTGAGAAACCTTCAAAAAACCAAAAGGGGAGAGAAATGGAATCACAAATTATAAATCACAGAAATCTTTATCGCCTGCCATGGAATCTGGCAGACAATGCAATATCCTGGCTGGAACCGACGGCTGCCTGTAATTTAGCATGCGATGGATGCTACAGAAAGAATGAACCGAACTCGCACAAAACAATAGATGAAATAAAAAATGAGCTGGGCGTTTTTAAAAGATTGCGAAATTCCGATTGCATCTCCATTGCCGGAGGTGATCCATTAGTTTATCCAAACATAATTGAACTTGTGAGAGAAATAAAATTACACGGATGGAAACCGATAATTAACACCAATGGTAAAACTTTAACTATGAAATTGTTAAAAGAGCTTAAAAAAGCGGGTGTGTTCGGATTCACTTTTCACGTGGATAGCAAACAAGCGGGAAGGGGATCTGAGTGGAAAGACAAAAACGAACTCGATTTAAACGAGCTTAGATTGCATTATGCTCAGATGCTCGCCGATGTCGGTGGTATTGCGTGTTCTTTCAACTCAACAGTTTACGAAGATACCGTCCAATATGTACCAGATCTGGTGGGGTGGGCACAGAAACATATTGATATTGTCAACACGATGGTTTTTATTATCTTCAGATACATTATTCCGAAGATGCCTTTCGATTGGTACGCGGGATCTCGAAAAGTAGAATGGCAGAAAATCATGTATCACTCAGACGAGAATCGCAAAGTAGATTTATTATCGACCGACTTACTAAAATTGGTAAAGGAGCGGTTTCCCGATTTCCACCCGTGTGCATACCTAAACGGAACACAAAAGGTAGATTCTTATAAATGGCTGCTTACCGAGAGAGTAGGAACTAAGAAAAAGCTTTACGGATACCCCGGCTCCAAGTTTATGGAATTGATGATGACATCTCATCATTTCATCAATGGAACTTATCTTTCTTATGCGTCGCCTTCATTATCAAAGATGGGAAGATCTGGTATGTTCTTCCTGTGGCCCTTCGATAAAGGTCTTAGAAAAGCATTTTTAAAAATGCTGAAAAATCCTCTCAGAATTTTCAAACGCGCACATTTTCAAACAATATTGTTTATTCAACCTGTTGATTTCATGGAAACCGGTGAACAAAGCATGTGTGACGGGTGCCCTGATATCACCGTTTATAAAGACAATCTTGTCTGGTCGTGCAGGCTTGAAGAACCAAAGAGATACGGCGTATTCTTGCGATCAGTGCCTCGTGAGAATTAGTAAACCTTTCATCGTTTGGGTGGGTGAAACAGACAGGCTTCTTCTTTTATATGAGACAGCCGCTATTATGATGGAAAAATGATTGTAAATGTTGAACCTTTCCCCTTTTCGCTTTTCACATCAATCTCCGCTCGATTTAACTCGCAGTACTTCTTAACCAGCGCTAATCCTAGTCCGCTGCCGTCAAACTTTCTTGAATAGCCGTGTTCTTCCTGTGTGAACATTGTGAACAGATTTGGAAGGTATTCTTTCGATATTCCAATACCAGTATCTTCAATACGAATGATTGTTCTTTCATCCTCATCGCGTTCGATTACAGCTTCAATCTTGCCGCTGTTCGTATATTTTATTGCATTATCTATCAAGTTACTAATTATCTGCTTAACCGAATATTCGTCCGCCATAACGAAAGCATTATCGGTTTTTTTAATCAGCAGAAATTGAAGGTTTTTTTCAACAGCTAGCGGTTCATATTCGTCATATGCTCCGACGAGAACATCAGAATACAAATCGACCATCTGAAGAGAAGGTACATAAGTATCTGTTTGTAGCTGCGCCATATTCAAAATTAAATCGATTGTTCTAATAATTCTTTTCCCCTCAACATCAAATATTTTGAACCCATCCCTTAAATCCTCTTCCACCTTATTTTCTACTTCTTCTTTTAAAAGATTCGCAAAGCTTAAGATGGCATTAATCGGTGTTCTTATCTCGTGTGACATTTGAGCCAGAAATTCTGTCTTCAATCTATCAGATTTTTCGGCTTTCTCCTTCGCTTCAATCAGAGCATATTCAGCCCTTTTGCTTTCGGTGATATCTTCAATCGTGCCTTCATAATATATTATATTATTGTCTTTATCTTTTATGGCTCTTGCGCTTTCCCTAATGTAAATTATATTCCTATCCAATCTTCTCCAGGTCGATTCAAATCCGAATATTACGCTTTCTCTTTCTAATATCCCTATAAATTTCCCGCGGTCTTCCTGATTTGTATAACCCTTATTAAAATTGAAGAAATATAATTGCTCAAACGAATCGAATCCGAGCATTTCAACCATTGTGGGATTTGCCATTAATATTTTACCTTCAAGCGTAGCTTGATAAATTCCGATGGTTGCATTTTCATACAGTCCTCTAAATCTTTCTTCGCTTTCTTTTAATGCTTGATTGGCTTTCTTACGCTCTGTTATATCCTGCTTTATTGCTATAAAGTGCGATACGCGTCCTAATGTATCCTTAACCGGTGAAATTGTCATTTCTTCGTCGTAAAATGTGCCGTTTTTACGTTGATTAATAAGTTCGCCTCGCCACACTTCGCCTGAATTGATCGTATCCCAAAGTTCCTTATAATATATCGGTGTATGCTTTCCCGATTTCAGAATGCGTGCATTTTTTCCAAGAACATCACCGACTGAGTACCCGGTCATCTTAGCAAAGGCGGCATTCGCCCAAACAATATTTCCCTCCGAATCAGTGATTACAATTCCATTGTCGGCTGTTTCAAGTGCAGTGCTTAGCAGCAACAGCTGTGATTCAGAGGTACGCTGTTCTGTTATATCTATTATAAAACCTTCAATGGCAATTACAAATCCTTTATCGGAATATATACCAACTCCTTGTTCCCAAACCCACTTTTCAAATCCGGGAGCCGTTACAATTCTATACAC
The DNA here is from genome assembly GCA_964554135.1 of uncultured Melioribacteraceae bacterium. GTDB lineage: Bacteria > Bacteroidota > Ignavibacteria > Ignavibacteriales > Melioribacteraceae > CAZKNM01. The sequence continues at coordinate 4,465 of CAZKNM010000020.1, read as the reverse complement.
AAGCTGAAAAGGACGCTTTTTGTTAATTGCTGTTTCTACCTGTTCAATTACATTCTTTTGGTCTTCGGGATGAATAATTTTATAGTATGAAATCGTTTTATTCTCTATAAAATCTGCGGGTTTATAACCGGTTATGGGGAAGCAGCCCTCGCTGATAAACCGCATTGTTCTTTCATCATCGTGACCGCATCTGTAAACCACTCCCGGAAGATTACCTATTAATCTCGACAGGCGCTGTTCACTTTCCCGAAGAGCGCCCTCAGCAAGATTATGTTCTTTAATTTCCCTTTCTAATTCTTCGTTCGCCTGCTCAACGGTTTTTATGGTGGCTGCTCTATAGCGTTCATACTTGTAAAACAGAACTACCGCTATCATCATAAACAGTAAATTAATTCCTATTAGAAAGAAATTGGCTACTTTTAAGTTTCCCAAATCAAGATACATCACCTCGTTGAGTTTTTCTCTCATGCTATCGGCGGTACCCAACACTTGCTGATAACAATAGTTGAACTCGCTATTCAAGCTGTCATACTCACTTCTTGAATTTCTTGCCTCGACTCTATGCCTTACAGCATCTCTATACTCCATTAATTGATTCTGCATATTCACTATTTGATTCCAAGAATCATCATTCAAAAGAGGAAATATTATATCGATTGCCATTCCTCTCTCAGAAAGAATCTTGTTAATCCTTGCGCTCGCAGAATCAAGATGGCCCCAACATTCATCTAAATAAATTAGATCACCTGCTGTAAGAAACCTTTCAAGTTTAATATGAGCCTCTGCAGAAAGATACTTAACTTCTATTGCTGAGTTAATAAGAGACGTATAAATTAGGTTTATACGGCGACTTGAGTAATAACTATATCCTACAACAAGAATAAATATTAAGCCCGTAATACCTATTAGGGTATACATTCGTTTGGGGAAAGTTCTTTTTTTCCTTGCGCCTTGCATATAATACTTTTACACCTTTGAACCAATTACCAATAAATTGCTTATTAGAGCACCAAAACCAATATATTGTTGGTTACAATAACTCAAGATAATAAATTAAACAACAGATATTATAGAAAAATAAGTTTCCTGTTAGCATCAGCACAATAAGAATAAATTATCCCGGCCCAAAAGATAAAACGCAAAATAGCCTTAATATATGTTCATTTTATTTTTATATTAATAGATATATAACAAAGGAAGACAAATGAAAAAGTCATTATTTGACCCCGTGGTAAAATTTTTTATCTCTGCCGTAGGGCTTGTAATAATTTTCACTGTACTGAAAGAGCTGCAACATATTTTCATTCCCTTCGTCATTGCATATTTTCTTTATTTCATATTCGAACCTTTCAACTTCTTCCTGCAGAGTAAAAAAGTCCCGTCCTTTCTTACAACAATAATAAATCTGTTAGTTGTAATTATTGTAATCTGGGGTATCTCCCGTGTAATCTTGAGTTCGTTCAGCCGGCTTGGAGAAGAACTTCCTCTCTACGAACAAAAGTTTAACGGCCTGATAAGCGGAACAGCACAATCGATGGGATCGACCAATCCTTCTCTCGTTAACTTCAACATTAGTGCTATACTAAACGATCTTGATTACGGAGGAATTGTCGGCGGTTTCTTTTCGTCAACCCTATCAATATTCTCAACATTATTTTTTGTTTTATTCTTCTTTATTTTCATAAGCAGCGGTCACACAAGATTTTTGGAGGCTATTAAAAAGCGTTACGTAGAGAGGAACATAAAAACAACGATTAAAAAAATTAAAAAGGAGCTTAAGCAAGAAGGTGCGTCAAAGAAGAAAATCGTTTTAACCGAAAAATTAATAGAAGAAATCAAAAAGCAGAGAGGTGTAAAGATTGAAAAAACATTTAAAGACATTACGAAACAGGTTCAGCGATATATTTCCACAAAATTTTTGATAAGCCTTTCTATAGGACTTGTCGTTGGAATAATTCTCTGGTTATTCGGAGTTAAATTTTTTATAGTATGGGCGGTCTTAAGCATATTGCTGAACTTTATACCGAATATCGGTTCTGTTTTTTCGGTTATGCTTCCATCATTAATGGCGCTCATCCAGTTCGAATCATTCGGGTATGCCCTTCTTATTGCTGCAATCATAATTGTTTTTCAAAACATAATCGGCAATATAGTCGAACCGAAAATTTTCGGCGATCGGCTGGGTCTCAATCCGATAGTTATATTACTATCCCTGTTGCTGTGGGGATACATTTGGGGGATCGTTGGAATGTTTTTGTCGGTTCCATTAACAGCCGTCTTAAAAATAATAATCTCGAGTTCCACATCCAACAACATGAAATTCATCGGTGAGCTGATGGGAAATTAAATCTGCGGTCCCTATATCCTAACTCAGCTCTTCTTAGTCAATCTAGACTATTGCTGTTTACCAGCCAGGTAAAGCGATATTTTTTAAATCCTTAAAATCCATAATAAAATAATCAGTAATGTGAAATGCTTCGTTTTAATAACTTTTAACAATACTTCTGAAATCGCAAGGAATCGAACCATTTCTGAATCATTTTGATAATGATTTAGGTGGCTTTTTTTTGTATATTTAGCACAATTGAAAAAGTGTAATTTAATAATAAGAGTAGGTATAAGAACTGTTGATGATTCAAGTTGGGCAATTGCTACTCAGGGAGTATTACCTTGAGTAGAGGAAAGTCCGAACTCCGTAGAACATGGTGCCGGGTAACACCCGGGATCCCGAATTTATCGGGATACGGAAAGTGCCACAGAAAACATACCGTCCCACTTTAAACTGGGATAAGGGTGAAAAGGCAGGGTAAGAGCCTACCGCTCTGGTAGTAATACCAGAGGTCCTTTTAAAAGGAACTTCGAAGAATTTCGGAGTCTAGGCAAACCCCACCTGGAGCAAGGTCGAGCAGAAGGGCACTCGGTATCCCCGAACGAAGTTGTTCGCTTCGAGCCCCCTTCGGGTAGACCGCTCGATTCCGATAGCGATATCGGAACAAGATAAATAATTGCCGCCTCGAATATTCGGGGTTACAGAATTCGGCTTATAGATTTGAATTATCAGCAGTTCTTTAAAATCAATCATGCTGAACAAACGCTGGAAGATAAGAGAGTTTTCCGACGAAAAAACAGCCCTTGCTCTTGCCGACAGTTTGAATATTTCAAAAGTTCTGGCAAAACTTCTCATACAGCGAGGCATCACTAATTTCTTCGAAGCAAAAACTTATTTCAGACCATCGCTCGATTCTTTATACGATCCCTTTTTAATGGATGGCATGGAGGTTGCATCCCTTCGCGTAATAAATGCAATTACCGGCAATGAAAAAATCTGCGTATACGGCGACTATGACGTAGACGGTACATGTTCTGCCGCTCTTCTTTATCTGTTCCTTAGAGAGCTCGGTGCAAAAGTTGAAATATACATACCGAACCGAATCACCGAAGGTTACGGGATTTCAAAATCAAGCATCGATATTCTGAAAGAGCAGAACGTCAGCTTGATCATATCCGTTGACTGCGGCATAACCGCGGTTGAGGAAGTTGCCCACGCCAAAAAATTAGGAATCGAAACAATCATTTGCGATCATCACCAGCCAAAGGAAACGCTACCTGATGCAATTGCCGTATTAGATCCTCTTAAGCCCGGATGTAATTATCCGTTCAAACATTTATCAGGTGCGGGAGTCGCTTTCAAGTTGGCTAGGGCAGTCGGAGGCAGAATCGGAAATAAAGACATGCCTTTAAAATATCTTGATCTAGTTGCACTTGCCGGTGCCGCCGATATCGTTCCATTAACAGACGAGAACAGGATACTGGTAAGAGAAGGTTTGGAATTAATTAATACGAATCCCAGACCTGGCATACGCGCTTTGATCAAAAGCGCAAGAATGGAACCAGGTAATCTATCGGCCGGGCAAATCGTATTTACGATCGCACCGAGAATAAACGCCGTAGGACGATTAGGCGATGCTATCCGTGCTGTTGATCTTTTTATAACGGAGGACCACGAAGACGCTGAAAAACTCGCACAAGTACTTGAAGATGAAAATTACCAAAGAAGAAAGCTTGACGAGGTAACTTTTTCCCATGCGGTCGAACTGGTGGAAAGCACTATAGATCTAGACAACGAAATTGGAATAGTGCTGCACCACGATAACTGGCATCCCGGTGTTATCGGAATCGTCGCGTCGCGGTTGGTTGAAAAGTATTACCGCCCTTCGGTCATGTTAACCACTATAGACGGTGTCGCAAAGGGTTCGGCGCGAAGTATTCCGGGTTTCAATATATATGAAGCTCTTCAAAACTGTGAAGAATATCTTGTTCAATTCGGGGGCCACGAAGCAGCCGTCCTCGATCTCGGAGAGGGCAGTGATGTAGGACCCGGTCTCGAGCTTGCATTTCCGGCCCACCCGGACCTTGTTCTCGACCGCGACTCCGCGGCCGACGATCGTCATCTCCCATAACAAGA
>CAZKNM010000019.1:14736-33310 GCA_964554135.1 uncultured Melioribacteraceae bacterium | reverse complement strand
TTCAATTCTTCAACCGCTTCATCCAAAAGTTTCATGTACATCTCGAACCCGATCGAATCAATGAATCCGCTTTGTTCAGTGCCTAACAAATTACCTGCACCGCGGATTTCCAAATCGCGCATGGAAATGTTGAATCCTTCGCCAAGCTCCGTATATTCTTCTATCGCTTGTAGACGGCGAACTGCTTTTTTTGTAATCGTATTCATAGAAGGTACAAGCAGGTAAGCATAAGCTTGTCTATCCGATCTCCCTACCCTTCCTCTCAACTGATGCAGTTCAGCCAAACCGAATCTATCCGCACGATTGACAACAATCGTGTTTACGTTGGGTATGTCGAGACCCGATTCGATAATTTTCGTTGAAACCAACATATGATATTCTCTATTCAAGAAATCATAAATCACTTTTTCAAGCTGGGAAGGTCTCATCTGTCCGTGAGCAACAGCGATACTTACTTCCGGCATATGCTTCTGAAGATAAGCTGCAATTTTATCTATTGATTGGACTCTATCGTGAACGAAATATATCTGTCCTCCGCGTTTGATTTCCTTCATTACCCATTCGCGGATTTTGAAAATGTCGAATTTATCCACTTTAGTATTGATCGGCTGACGGTTGGGGGGAGGCGTTGCAATTATCGAAAGATCACGAGCACCGAGCAATGACATGTTCAACGTACGCGGTATAGGAGTAGCTGTCAACGTCAGCGTATCGACATTCTCTCTCAGCTCACGCAGTTTCTCTTTTGCCATCACTCCGAATCGGTGTTCTTCATCTATTATCAATAATCCCAGGTTTTTGAACTGCACGTCTTTGGATATCAAACGGTGCGTTCCGATTACAACATCGATCTGTCCATCTCTCAATTCCTTCACGATTTCATTTTGTTTCGTTCTGTTCTGAAAACGCGAAAGCGCGGAAACTTTAACCGGGAATTGTGAGAGCCTGTCTTTGAAAGTATTGTAATGCTGTTCCGTTAAAATCGTCGTTGGTGCCAGAACGGCAACTTGTTTCCCGTCATTCACGGATTTGAAAGCAGCACGAATCGCAACCTCCGTTTTACCGAAACCTACATCCCCGCAGACAAGTCTATCCATCGGATTAGCAGATTCCATGTCATTCTTCACTTCTTCCGTTACTTTGGTTTGATCGGGAGTATCTTCATAAAAGAATGATGCTTCAAGTTCCTTCTGCCATATCGAGTCGGGAGAAAACGCAAAACCTTCCGAAGCTTTTCTCTTAGCGTATAATTGAATCAGCCGGCGTGCGGCATCTTTAATTTTCGACTTAACACGCCTCTTCGTCGTCTTCCATTCATTACTTCCGAGAAGTGAAAGTTTGGGTTGGGCATTATCTTGAGATGAATATTTTTTAACCAGCGATAAATAGTTCAGATTGACATATACCACTCCCCCTTCGGCGTACAAAATTTTTATGGTCTCTTGTTCAACCTGACCGATTTTTATTGTTTCCAAACCGACATATTGACCGATGCCGTAATATTCATGAACGACATAGTCCCCCCGCTTTATTGAAGCAAATTCCTTTGCACGCGATTTCTTGTACTTAATCTTTGATGAAAGTTTTGTGCGGTACGGCTTATTGAATATTTGGTAATCGGTTAGAATGAGGAGACTATCCTGCTTGGAGATAAATCCGCTTTTAATCGGAAGAACTTCTATTTTTATTTTTTCTTCATCAAGAAATAAAGCCAGCTCCGTCTTGAAATCACTCAATAAATCGGATAAGCGTTTCTTCTGCAGTTCATTCTCGGAAGTTATAATAACCTGATTCCCTTTGCCGATGTATTCCTTTAATACATTGAACAAAAGTTCAAAGTTGGAATTGATCGTCGGGGCTTCAGCAAGATGCAGCTTGATCCTATCCGGACTTTTCTCCAGTTCCTCCTCAACAATCCAGCAGACATTCCTAGCAAACAATTCTTCAACACTCTTAATTTCCGATTCCAAGATTTCTTCTGTTTCCTCCGGCAAACTTTTCTTTTTCCGTTTACCTTCATCGAAGATATCGGACTTGAGTTCATCATCGATATCTGCCATAACATCTTCAATTTTTGCAGCACCATTTAAAGTATCTTTCAGTGAATTATTCAATTCGTAATCCGTAACCAGCACCAAAGGATTGTTCAAATAATCAAAAATATCGGCGATGTAATCATCATGAGCCGGATCGATGGAGGCGGCAAGTGTTATCGATTCTACCCTCCCCGATGAACGCTGACTTTCCGGATCGAAATGACGGATCGACTCTAAAAAGTCGCCGTCAAACTCAAGACGGCAAGCTTGTTTTTCGCTGTAAGACCAAAAATCAATGATTGAACCTCTCACGGAAAATTCACCGGGATTCTCTACATATTTTTCTTTTTGATAATGGAGAAGATTTAAATATTCAACCAATTCATCGTATGCAATATCACCGCCGGTTTGAATCAGCGTTGTTTTTTTCTTAAGGTTATCTCTCGATGGGAGTTTAATTCTCAGCAAGTCATAGGTCGATATTAGTATATACTCGTTTCTAAGTCCCAGCTCTGTTATGGATTTTTGAATCGACTCTCTATCAAATTCATCAATGGATATAATATATTCACTCAAACCCAAAACGTCGAGTTCTACTTTTGTTTCGTTCACCAATTTTTGATCGGGCAGGAATAAAACCAAATTCTTCTCAAACTCAAAAAGGGACAAAACAAATATCGATTTTGCTGAACCCGGCAGAGATGAAACGGGAATTCTAGTTCTATTGTCAGCCTTTATTTGTTCCGCCAACAACTCGATCGAATTGATTCTAAAACCGATTTTTTCAAATGCTTTATTCATTTTTTAAAATAGATAAACTACACCTTACCACAGAAATGCGGGGTGTAATTATTCCCAAATTATACTGCACCACGCAAAAATAAACCGGATAGTTCTTATTTGCTAATTATAAATAAATACGCCTTTGAGCAGGCAGGTTATTTTACATTCTATTGTTTTAATACGCTCAAATTTGTATTATTTTATGAACGTAATAATTCTCACATTTTTAGGAAATCCGCCATGCGTTATAAGAAAGCGCCCAGACCGAAAGAACTTACACCCGAAGAATTGAAATGGACATGCGAACCGGAGAGTTTTAAATTCGAATCAACCGACAGTGTTGAACCGATAGAAGGAATAATCGGGCAAGAGCGTGCACTAAAGGCACTAAAGATCGGTGTCGATATGAAAAGTCCTGGATACAACATATTCATAACAGGCTTATCCGGAACGGGTAAATTCACTACTATTAAAAAAATGCTGGAAAAAATAAGACCGCAATGCCCACAGTTAAAAGATTATACATACGTTAATAATTTCAAAGACACAGATAGACCGACTCTTCTTACATTCGAAGCTGGACGTGCTGCGAAATTCAAAAAAGATCTTTCCACCATGATAAAATTTTTACAAGAAAATATTCCGCAGGTATTGAACAACGAACCTTTTCTTTCCGAGAAGAAAAAAATATTGGCTGAATTCAGTAAAGCACAACAAGTAATGATGACCGACTTCGAGACACGGCTGAAGAAAGACAGTTTTACTCTAGGGCAGATTAAAATGGGCGAACTATCCCGACCAGAAATACTCGCGGTTATTGACAACCAGCCTGTTTTTATTCGGCAATTAGAAGAGTTTGTGAAATCCGAAAAGATCACAAAACAAAAAGCCGAACAGTTTGTGAAAAAATACACCAGTTACCAGGAGGAATTGCAGACCGTATTTAGAAAAAGCTTGATGATGACACAGGAGTTCCAGGAAAAAGTCTTACAAATGGAAAAAGAGGCTGTCAGCGATCTGGTTAACATATCTATCGGCGAAGTAATTAAAAAATACAAAAACAAAAAAGTAACCGAATATCTTAAACATGTATCGGAAAACATTCTTCAGAACCTCGAGGTGTTCAAAGGACAAAGACCCGTACAGGAAAAAACATCGGAAGGTTATTGGGTAGATTATCTGAAAGAATATGATGTGAACATAATTCTTGATAACTCTAATATCAATGAGTGCCCTGTTCTGATTGAGACATCTCCAACATTCAGTAATTTATTCGGTGTTATCGAAAAACACAACGACGGTTCCGGCGGTTGGTATGCGGATTTCACAAAAGTGAAATCGGGGACACTCCTAAGAGCCAACGACGGTTATCTCGTCATCTATGCGCTGGATGCATTCAATGAACCCGGTGTTTGGAAAACCTTAAAACGTGTGCTGCTTTACGGTAAGTTGGAAATACAAGACCTGACGAATATCTATCAATTCTCACCCAGTATTTTGAAACCCGAACCGATTGAGATAAATACCAAGATCATTTTGATCGGTAATAATTATATATATTCGATCCTATCTAACTACGAAGATGATTTCAACAAGATATTCAAAATCAAAGCCGACTTCGATTACGAAATGAAAAGAACCGAGGGAGCTTTAGTTGAATATTCCCGCGTTATAAAAAAAATGATCGAGGAAGAAAAGCTTTTGAACTTCGATAGAAATGCAATCGCCAGGATAGCCGAATACGGCGCCAGGTATGCAGGCGAAAAAAATAAATTAACCACCCGGTTCGCCTACATATCCGATATTGTGAGAGAAGCCAACTTTTGGGCTGCCGATGTCGGTGATAAATTGGTTACGGCTTACCATGTTCAGCAGGCATACGAATCGGCAAGGGAAAGACACAGTCTTCCCGAAACCAAACTTTCAGAGATGATAAAGGAAGGGACTATATTAATAGATACGGAAGGCGAAAGAGTCGGTCAAGTTAACGGACTTGCTGTTTATGGGAACGGTTTTCATGCATTCGGAAAACCTACAAGAATCACCGCTTCCGTCTCTCTTGGAAACGGTAACATCATCAACGTGGAACGCGAAGCAGGTTTAAGCGGCAATACACATAACAAAGGAGTGCTTGTTATATCCGGGTACTTCAGGGAGAATTTCGGAAAGAAAATTCTTTTATCATTTACAGCCAGCCTGGTGTTCGAACAGGGTTACGGGATGATCGACGGCGACAGCGCTTCTATTACCGAGATTTGTGCTCTGCTGTCATGCATATCGGCGATACCGATTAAACAGCATCTTGCAATAACGGGATCGGTAAATCAAAAAGGAGACATTCAGCCTATTGGAGGTGTTAACGAGAAAATAGAAGGTTTCTTCGATGTCTGCAAAGCACGCGGCTTAAACAAAAAACAGGGCGTAATCATACCGTTACTAAATGTAAAAGACCTGATGCTGAAGGATGAGATCGTTGAAGCAGTTAAGACTAGAGAATTTCATATATATCCAGTTAGCAGAGTAGAGGAAGCTGTTGAAATTCTTACCGGTGTGAAAGCCGGAAAATTACTTAAGAGCGAAAGTTTTGAACAAAATACTTTATTCGGTTTAGTTGAGAAGAAACTCACCGATATGCGCAAAAAGCTGAAGGGGACTACAGAAAAAAAAAATAAAACTTCAAAACGGAAACGAAAGAAGAAAAGGTAGATAAAACCCAAAGCGCCATTTGCAAAGGTGAAAATATAAACAGCAAATAAAAGTTTAAAAAATGTTGCAAGACTATAAATTAGCAAAATGGTGGAAATCCGCCGACAACAATAAATTACTCTGCACACTTTGTCCGCGTTATTGTACAATCGGTGAAGGACAAAACGGTTTCTGTTTTATCAGGCAAAACATCGGCGGGAAACTTTACTCGCTTGGATACGGCAGGCCGACAGGCTTCGGTATAGATCCGATAGAAAAAAAACCTCTTAACCATTTCCTCCCCGGCACCCAAATTCTAAGCTTCGGTACAGCGGGTTGTAATTTAGGTTGTAAGTTTTGTCAAAACTGGACAACAAGCAAAGCAAAAATCGATAATACCAATTCTATCCATGCATCACCGGAGGACGCTGTTAATCTGGCTAAAAGATACAAAGCTCCCTCAATAGCTTTCACTTACAACGATCCCACAATTTTCGGGGAATATGTTATTGATATTTCCAAGCTGGCAAAAGAAGAAGGGATCCGTTTAGTTATGGTTACGGCCGGATATATAGATAAGGATGCAAGAAAAGATATTTACAAATATATAGATGCGGCTAACGTAGATTTAAAAGCATTCACGGAGGGATTTTATTGGAAACTCACCTCCTCACATCTTAAAGATGTATTGGATACGTTAGTGTGGTTGAAAAATGAAACTAATGTTTGGATTGAACTTACCACTCTCCTAATTCCCGACGAAAATGATTCACCCGAAGAAATAAAAAATATGGTTGATTGGATTTTGGTAAACCTTGGTGATGAGGTACCGATTCACTTTACTGCTTTTCATCCGGACTTTAAAATGATTAATAAGTCCCGTACGCCTTCCAAAACAATAGAAATGGCGCGCAAACTCGCAATAGAGATGGGAATTAAATATTGCTATGTCGGGAATGTCCACAGCATCGAAGGACAAACAACATATTGCCCAAATTGCAACGAACCCTTGATTAAAAGAGACTGGCATTCCGTGCTTAAGAATAATTTAGTGAACAACGAATGTTTTAAGTGTAAAGCAGAAATCGCCGGAGTTTTTAATTGATCAACCTTTTAATTTTCGCATCTGAATAGTAGTTTTTACTTTTTCTCAAAAATAACATGATGTTTTTTTTAATAATGTTTTTATATTAATCCACAGTTTTATATATAAACTTGAAATCTATAATTAAATAAAACTTTTTATTTGTAAAAAGGAGATGTAAATGAAAAAAATTGCTTGCTTATTATTCACTGCTATAATTATTTTCACAATAACCGGATCTACTTTCGCACAGGGAAAACTCGGTGTTGTCGGTAAAATTTACACCAAGACTGAAGCTAACAGCCTTTATGGCTCTGTTCTCCAATCTGTAAATATTGATACTAAAGTTTTAAAATCTGCATTAGACCGTGTTGGCGATTATGTTATGTTCAAAATCAAAGACGGAAAATTAGTTTTAACAAACGAGTACAAGGCTTCGTTAACAAGCGAATATGTTAATATCACTTCAGATGAAACAATGTATCTGTATAGTAAAAGTAAAGTGCTGGAATTATTGAATTCCAGTGGTCAACCTGTAACGACAGTTGAATTGAGAAGCGAAGTGCTGACCATTACAAATGGTGCCACTACGCTTGAATTTGCTGCATTATGTCCACCAATTTGTCCATAAACCAAAATGAATATTGTAATTATTACAAAAATATTATTTTTTACCAGTTTTATAATTTGGTTGCTTCCTCCTATCAGACAATTTAAAACGAGGTTTTTTTACTACTTCCTCATATTGGCAATCATTGATCCGATATCTCTCACTTACATGTATTTATTAAAGACATCTGTTCATCCCCTTTTTCATATCATTTCTACCTATTTTTTACTTTTAGCAATCTTATCAAAAAAGCAAATTCTTACAAACTTTGTGGCATTAATTATATTATTGGTCGTTTGTTTTTTACCTACGGTAATCGGATTAGATACATATTACAACTTTGCTATAATTGTGCTTATTATTATCATTATCGTAACCGTCTTTTTAAAAATATCGGTTGTGGATTATGCAATGGATAGAAAAATAAATTTATTCTATGTGATCATCATTTTGTATAATCTTACACTAATTTTAAAAATTACTGGTGTAATTTTGGGATTTGCAAATGCAACAGCATACTTTATTATTACAACTATTTTCCAATCACTCATCGGACTCTACTTTTCAATCTATAGAGAAGATTACCCCAGATTCATTTTTAAGCTTAAGTAATCCTCTGGTCTTTTCTCTATTGATACTTCTGATGGTCCTCTTGGTAACGTTCATCTATTACCGTTACATAATTCTACCTATGCGCAAACGGCATCTCCAAGAGGAAGAGAATTTTAGATTACAGCAGGCAGAATTGATGGCATTGTTTACCGAACTCTCACCTGATATCATTTTCCGCATTGATAGTGCGGGAAAAATATCACTGGCCAACAATTCTGCCCACAGATTATTTCCCGATCAAGGATTATTGGGGGAGTATGTTAAAAATATTCTTCCGGAATTATTTAATTATAATCTGGACAAAATCATTACCGGCGGTGAGAAGATTGAATTTACCGCAATTGTAATGGGCAGGGCTTATCAATTTATTCTTGCAGGTATATCAAAAGCAGAGATCGGTCACATTTACGGAAGGGATATTACCGAGCTCAAAAAGAAACAGGAGGAATTAGCCAAAGCTTTGGTTAAAGCCGAGGAAGCTAAAGAATTGAAAGCGGACTTTCTCGCAAGAATTTCACACGAAATAAGAATACCGCTTGCTGCAATTCAAGGATTCACTCAATTAATATTAGAAGATCTTTCGGATAAAATCGATGCGGAGCATTACGACATGTTCCGCTCGATCGAAAACAACAGTAAAAGACTTTACCGAACGATCGACCTAATCTTGAATATGTCTCAGATCCAAACCGGAGAATACGAACCCAAGTTTGAAGAGGTGGAATTATTTCTCCTTCTAAAAAAACAGTATAACGAATTTGAATCTCTCGCGAATGAAAAGAAAATTATTTTTACACTCGAATCAACTCTAGGGAAAAAAGTAATTATCCGTGCCGATCACTATTCGGTCGAACAACTCTTCATAAATTTAATCGACAACGCTTTTAAATTTACCTCAAAAGGTAAAATCTCGATTGAAATATATGAAAGTAGCGGTAATATCTGCGTGGACATTTCCGATACAGGCATTGGTATTTCACAAGAATACAGTGAAAGACTATTCACACCATTTACTCAGGAAAGAATGGGTTATTCAAGACCGTACGAAGGAACCGGTCTCGGTTTAGCTCTGGTAAAAAGCTTCGCCGACATGAATAAAGCTCATGTCAGTCTCAAAAGTTCAATAAACGAAGGATCTACTTTTACAGTAGCCTTCAGAGGAATAAATACATTATGAAAGAGAAGAAAGATAAAAAGAAATTGCTGATCATCGAAGACGATTCTGAAAGTTTACGATTCCTACAAGCATATCTCCGAAGATACTTCGAGGTTTCAACCTGCGATTCAGATGAAGCATTCTATGAAAAAATGGAACGGGAAAATTTCGACATAATACTGATGGATATATCCATCAAGGGAAAGAAAAATGGTTTAGAATTAACTAGAGAAATAAAGCAGAGTCCCCGTTTCACCAAGATTCCTGTCATTTGTTATACTGCGCATGCTTTGCAAAAGGATAGAGTCAATGCAATTAAAGCAGGTTGCGATTTATTCTTAAGTAAACCGATTGATAATAAAATCCTGCTTAACTCATTATTCGATTTCCTGGACATTCAACCGGGGACCACCTAAAGTTTATTCAAGAAGTAAAACAAAAAACTCGATGCACACTCGAACCAGGTTTTCCGTTTATTAATAATTCACTAAAAGATATTAGGTCCCGGCGCTGTAATCATCAATATATTTTTCCTGCTCCTTTGTCAGCTTATCTATGGCTATTCCCATTGTTCGTAATTTCACATTTGCAATCTCTTGATCTTGCTCTTTGGGTATTTCGTAAACAGCTACTTCCAGTTTCTCTCCTCTTTTATGCATTCCTACTAATCGCAGTTGAGACATAAATTGATTTGCAAAGGACATGTCCATTACTTCGGAAGGATGCCCTTCGGCTGCCGCCAAGTTCACTAACCTTCCCTGAGCTAATAAATAAACTTTCTTACCGTTCTTAAAAGTATACTCCTCATTATTCAAACGAATAGTTTTTTTAGATCTTTTTAAGGATTCCAGATCAGGAATATTTATTTCGCAATCATAATGCCCTGTATTACAGACTATTGCACCATCTTTCATATTTTTGAAATGCTTCTTAACGATAACATCTTTAACGCCTGTGGCTGTAATGAAAATATCTCCGATTTTTGCGGCTTCATCCATCGGCATAACTGTATAACCTTCCAATGTCGCTTTCAATGCAGTGCTTGATTTTACCTCGGTTACTATTACATTAGCTCCCATACCCTTTGCACGCATCGCAACACCTTTACCGCAATGACCATAGCCCGCAACTACAAAATTCTTCCCGGCTAGTAATACGGAAGTTGCTCTTAATATACCGTCAATGGATGATTGGCCTGTACCGTAAACGTTATCGAAATCCCATTTCGTTTCGGCATCATTTACTGCAATTACGGGATAGAGTAATTTTTTATCTTTCGCCATAGCTCTCAGTCTATGTACACCCGTAGTTGTTTCTTCCGTTCCGCCAATTACATTCTCCGCCAAATCTGAATATTTATTATGTATCGTAAAAATGAGATCCGCACCGTCGTCCAATGTTAAGTTCGGTTCCATTTCAAGTGTTCGTTCGATGCACCAATAAAATTCTTTTACATTCATTCCATGCCAGGCATAAATTTCAATCCCGTTTTTCGCCAAAGCAGCGGCAATCTCGTCTTGTGTTGAAAGTGGATTACAACCGCTCCAACTAACCTGTGCACCTGCAACTTGAAGTGTTTCAACCAAAACTGCGGTTTCTTTGGTAACGTGTAAACACCCTGCAATTTTATATCCCTTCAATGGTTTGGTCTTTTTATATTTTTCTCTTAAAGCCATTAAAACCGGCATTCGGGATTCCGCCCATTGAATTTTCTTTCTACCCTCGTCGGCTAACTTTAAATCTCTTACCTTATACTTCCCTTCTTTGAAATCCATAAAAATCTCACTCCTCCTTATCTAATTCTTAGATACTTCTTGAATTTAGGAACCAGGTCTAATTTTTCCCATGTAAATTCAGGTTCTGCCCTCCCAAAGTGACCGTATGCGGCTGTCTTTTGGTAAATTGGTCTTCTTAGTTTTAGTCGTTTGATAATTCCTTTCGGAGTTAAGTCAACAATTTCATGTATCATTTTTGCTGTCTTCTCATCAGGCAACATTCCGGTTTTATTGGTATCGACATATATCGATACCGGTTTTGCTACACCAATAGCATATGCTAATTGGACGAGACATTCTCTTGCTATGCCTGCTGCAACAATATTCTTGGCAATATGTCTAGCAGCATAAGTTGCACTTCTATCTACCTTCGACGGATCTTTACCGGAAAAACAACCGCCGCCATGCGGAGCCCAGCCTCCATATGTATCAACTATAATTTTTCGGCCTGTCAAACCGCTATCTCCATGGGGCCCTCCAATCTCAAATCGTCCGGTCGGATTGACAAAATATTTTGTTTTATTATCTAAAAATTCCGCCGGGATCACCGTTTTAATAACATGCTCAATTACATCTTCCTTAATTTGTTTTTGTTTTACATTTGCATCATGCTGAACTGAGACAACAACCGTATCAACGCGCAATGGATTGTTATTATCATCATAAGCAATTGTTACCTGTGATTTTGCATCAGGGCGAAGATATGGTATTAACTCAGATTCGTTTTTCCTAATATCCGCTAAACGTTTTACAAGTTTATGAGCATACATGATGGGCATTGGCATAAATTCAGGTGTTTGATCACAAGCATAGCCGAACATTATTCCTTGATCACCAGCACCACCTTTATCGACGCCGAGAGCAATGTCTGGTGATTGAGAATGAACCGTATTCAGAACACCGCATGAATATGCATCAAATTTATATTCAGCTTTTGTATACCCGATCTTCTCTATAGTATTCCTAACCACCTCTGGAATGTCAATATAAGCTTTTGTAGTTATTTCACCTCCTACAACTACAAGACCGGTCGTTACAAAAGTCTCACAGGCAACTCTTGCATTCGGATCGTTTTTTAAGATTGCATCTAAAACACCATCTGAAATTGCATCACATATCTTATCCGGATGCCCTTCCGAAACCGATTCCGACGTAAATAAGTAGGACATTTATACCTCTTAAATTATTAATAGATTTCAATTTCCGATGAATCGCCTATATTAAGCTGTCCAAAATTACCCCGTATTACAGCATTACTTCCAATAATTGAATTCTCCAACATTGTTCTCTCAACGAGTGCACCGGTATTTATGATTGAATTACGAATCATCGAATCAGTAATTTCACATCCCTCAGCAATGGTAGCATAAGGGCCTAATATAGAGTTCATTAATTTTGCATCT
This sequence comes from uncultured Melioribacteraceae bacterium, assembly GCA_964554135.1. Classification (GTDB taxonomy): domain Bacteria; phylum Bacteroidota; class Ignavibacteria; order Ignavibacteriales; family Melioribacteraceae; genus CAZKNM01. Next base: position 21,166 of record CAZKNM010000019.1, on the reverse strand, counting down.
TCAGCAAGAAACACTGGGGGAATAATTATCGTTCCATCGATTTTTCTTTCTGCTTTAATGCGAGAGAGTAAAACCTGGTTTGTAGAAAGAAGAGTCTCCGGCTTACCGCAGTCATACCAGCCCTCAACGGGAAATGTTTTTATTATCTCTCCTCTTTCAATCATTAATTGCATTGCGTCCGTAAGCTGAATCTCTCCTTTACCATTTATATCATTATTGATAAGTTCGTTTAAACATTCGGAAAGCAGTTTTGCATTCTTAATGTAATATAATCCGACAAGTGCAAGTTTTGAGATCGGCGTTCTAGGTTTCTCTATCAGCTTAGTAATTTTATCTTTGTCACAAACCGCTACACCAAAACGACTAGGATCTTCAACTAACTTTACTCCTAGCGCAGAGAAATGCCCATCAAATACATTTTTTAAATTCACATCAAAAATCGTATCGCCAAGAACAATAAATATTTCTTCATCTTCATTATTTGACAAAGCTGTATAAACGGCATGTCCCAAACCCAGCAATTCCTTTTGCTCAACGAATAAAGCTTCAAGCTTCGGATATTTTAAAAGAACATATTCCCTAATCTTTTCACCGAGATGACCAGTAACGAAAGTAGCTTTTAATATATTCTCATCTAAGAGTTTGTCTAAAATATGACCAAGAACCGGTTTCCCACCGACGTTCAACAATACTTTTGGTAGGGAATAGGTATGTGGTTTAAGCCTCTTCCCAATTCCTGCTACTGGTATAATCGCTCTCATACGTTTCTAGAAAAATATGTTTTTATTGAAAAACAAAGTTAAGTAATTCATATATTTTATGAAACTGTATCGAAAGTTATAAAGCAACTTAATTACATTGACTAACATTGAATGAGTTGGAGAACACTATGAATATAGCAAATCGTATAACAAATATATTTAAAATACAATACCCAATCATACAAGCAGGTATGGTATGGGTGTCCGGCTGGGAACTTGCATCGGCAGTATCTAATAACGGAGGTCTAGGTTTAATCGGTTCCGGTTCAATGAAACCAGATTTATTAAAAGAGCATATTAACAAATGTAAAGCGGCAACTGAAAATTCGTTCGGTGTTAATATTCCGCTTCTACGTGGTGATGCAGAGGAACTAATCAACACAGCAATCGCACAAGGTGTAAAAATCATATTTACTTCGGCCGGGAACCCTGCAAAGTATATAGATGTTCTGAAAAAAAATAACATTGTTGTAGTACATGTTGTCCCTTCGGTTAAGCGCGGACTCAAAGCCGAAAGCGTCGGCTGCGATGCAATAGTGGGTGAAGGCGTTGAGGCCGGAGGACACAACGGTTTGGATGAGATAACAACTTTTACATTAATTCCCCAACTCGCCGATGTGGTAAAAATTCCCGTTATTGCTGCCGGAGGAATCGCCGACGGGCGTGGAATCTTGGCGGCTTTATCTCTTGGTGCGGAGGGAGTTCAAATCGGAACCCGTTTTGCAGTTACAGAAGAATCTTCCGCGCATATTAATTACAAGCTACATGTTTGCAATGCAAAGGATAATGATACAATACTTATTATGAAAAAACTCAATTTAGCTAGAGTGATAAAAAATCAGTTTAGCGACAGGGCAGTACAAGCCGAGTCATGCGGGGATGATATTGATAAATTGAAAGAACTCTTAGGTAAAAAAAGAGAACGAATGGGAATATTTGAAGGTGATTTTAACGAGGGCATGATGGAAGCAGGTCAATGTTCAGGATTGATTAAAGAAATTCCAACCGTGAAAGAATTAATGCAAAAATTAATTAGAGAATTTGATGAAGCACACTTCCGGATAAAGAATTGCTCATCCAACTTAGTTGAATAATGATGTGATTTGCATATCAGATGCAACCAAAATCACATATTTTATCTGAGCTTTAATTTATTTTGTCATTGAATGAAGTGCTTAACTGCTATAAGACCTTGCACTTAAATAATTAATTCTTTCATTCTTGAGAAACTTTTATTACTTTATCTAAGGATTAAGAAAACTCGATGTACGAAGTGAAAATCGCCGAAAAAATACTTACTTACACTTACACTTTTATTTTTGAAAATGGGGATGAAAGAAAATACATCGTCAATATTGAACCTGAATCATTACAACTAATAAGAGTCACGAAACAGACTTCACCCGAATGGACGGAATTGAAAAATTTCAAATGTCCACACTGCCCGCTCAAAGAAGAACAACATAAGTATTGCCCTGTAGCTCAAAATCTAGAGGATATCATCACATTCTTCAGTGATACTCCCTCATACGATCAAGTAAAAATTAATGTGAAAACGAACGAAAGAGAATATCAAAAAGAGACTTCGGTTCAAGTGGGTGTAGGAAGCATTATCGGGATTATAATGCCCACAAGCGGCTGCCCAATCATGGGGAAATTAAAACCGCTGGTCAGGTTTCATCTTCCTTTTGCTTCGATAGAAGAAACTGAGTTCAGGGTTTTTTCAATGTATCTTCTTGCTCAATATCTAAAAATGAGAAAAGGAGAAGACCCGGATTGGTCTCTGAATAACCTGAAACAACTTTATGCCGATATACAAAAATTAAATGTGAATGTTGCCCAAAAAATTGCAGACCTGGAATCAAAGGATGCCAGCATAAATGCGGTTGTGGTTCTAAACAATTTTGCCGATTCCGTTTCCTTTTGCCTTGACGAAGATGATCTTTCCGACTTTGAGTTTCTTTTCAAAGAATTTATCAGATAACACAAAACGCTAACAATTATACCGTTAATTCATTTTTCATTCCGGTGTCATAATACCAAAGCATCAGAAATCTCAATTTTATATATTTGTTTATCAGTAAGAACGAAACTCATAGATGAAAAAGGTATTAATATTAGGATCGACCGGGTCTATCGGTATAAATGCATTAGACGTAATAAAAAAATTCCCGCTAGAATTTAAGATTGCAGGTTTAACAACCAACAAGAACATAGATTTACTGCAAAAACAGATTAATGAGTTCAAACCGGAGATCGTTGCAGTTAAAGATAAATCTAAAGCGCTGGATTTGAACCACGCAATCAAAAATAAATGTAATGTCCTGGCAGGAGATGAGGGAATATTAAATATTTCCAGAACTGTTGACTACGATATTTTAATTTCGGCGATGGTCGGGTTTGCCGGTTTCAATCCAACCATCGAAGGTATAAAAAGAGGTAAAAGGATTGCACTCGCAAATAAAGAAACATTAGTTGCTGCAGGAGAATTGGTTATCAACCTATGCAAAGAACATAATGCCGATCTAATACCAATTGATTCGGAACACAGCGCAATTTTTCAGTGTATGAATGGGGAAGATAAAAGAGAGGTCGAGAAAATAATTTTAACCGCTTCAGGTGGACCATTTCTAAACCACGATATGGAATCACTTAAAAATGTAACTGTTACTGAAGCTCTCCGGCATCCGACATGGGACATGGGAGATAAAATCACAATCGACTCGGCAACAATGATGAATAAAGGTTTGGAAGTGATTGAAGCTCATTGGCTTTTCAACTTACCGAAGGAAAAAATAAAAGTAATTGTTCATCCTCAATCCATTATTCACTCGATGGTGGAATTTATCGATGGATCGATTAAAGCACAGTTAAGTACCCCGGATATGCGACTCCCAATTCAATATGCTCTGACTTATCCGTACCGTTTAGAAAGTGAATTTGTTAAAACACATTTGGCGAAGCTTCACAAACTCACATTCTTCGAACCGGATTTAAACAAATTCGAATGCCTCAAACTTGCATATGAAGTTTTGGAAATCGGTGGTGCTGCACCTTGCATTTTAAATGCGGCTAACGAAACCGCAGTTGACAAATTTCTAAAAAATAAAATAAAATTCTTGGAGATCCCGACAGCAATTAAGAAAGCATTGAATTATTTTCAAACAAGCTCAACGATCGGACTTGAAACCATTTTTGAATGCGATCGTCAAACAAGAGCATACATTAATGAAATTTATAACTAAACAGAGAACAAACGAATGGATTATATAATTTACTTTGCAATTACAATAGGCATTTTAGTTTTTGTCCACGAATTCGGACATTTTGCGGCGGCCAAACTGAGCAAAATGCGTGTTGATACTTTCGCTATTGGTTTCGGCAGAAGATTATTCGGCTGGAATAAATTAACAGGATTTACTTTCGGACCTCTTCCCAAAGATTTCGACGGACAAGGAAATACCGATTACAGACTCAGCTTGCTTCCTTTGGGGGGGTACGTAAAAATTGCCGGAATGATCGACGAAAGTTTTGATACCAAGTTTATAGCCGAGGAACCGAAAGATTGGGAGTTCCGATCAAAACCAACTTATAAAAAACTTTTTGTGATTTCGGCAGGTGTAATTATGAACATTATACTTACACTACTCATTTTTTGGGGAATGAACTTCCTCCGCGGAAAACAAATTATCAATACAACTGAAATAGGAATTGTTAGCCAAGAATCCGATGCGGCAGATTTTGGATTTCAGTCCAAAGATAAAATAATTTCCATAAACGGCTTCGAACCTAAAAATTGGGATGACATTGTTGATCATTTCCTAGTAAAAAGTTTAGGACGTGATATCAACGTAGAAGTAATACGCGGCAACGAAACGATAAAATTACATATCGACAGAGATAAATTGAGTGAAGCTTCTAAAGAAGGTTTCTTTATAAATTACGGGCGCACAAAACCATTAATTGCCAATGTACTTAAAGACTCTCCAGCCAGTGATGCCGGTATAGAGTCGGGAGATTTAATCGTAGAATTGAACGGCGTACAACTTAACAACAGCGAAGACGTGACTGGAATAATTTCCTCAAATAAAGAAACTACGATTCCAATTGTGCTTCTTCGAGATCTAGATACAATCAGTTCGGTAGTAACTCCCGATATGACCGGAAAAATTGGAATAAGTTTGGTTGACGTTTACGCTGGACCAATTGAATATAGATCGTATGGTTTCTTTGAATCACTCAGTCAAAGTGTCATTAATATGTTTCAATATACAATACTTACTTATTCTCTTTTGAAAAATGTTATCGTTGGTAATATTGCATTTAATCAGGCTTTCGGTGGACCTGTAAAGATCGCTCAAATTGCAGCAAGATCTGCTGAGTCGGGTATTATGTCTTTTATTTTCTTTTTGGCAATCCTGAGTCTGAGTTTAGCCATCATCAATATTCTTCCGCTGCCTGTATTCGACGGCGGCCACTTTGTAATAATTTTAATTGAAGGAATTATTAAAAGAGAATTACCGGTGAAAGTAAAAATTGCAATACAGAATGTGGGATTTGTTCTTATTCTTCTGCTGATGGCATTTATTATCTACAGCGATATTATTAGTCTTTAGTAACAACAGAAAAGGCAGTTACAACCGTAACTGCCTTGGATTTCCGCATCCCCCCGCAAAAAAATTTCATCTTATTTTAAAATTGACGGGTAAAGAAATTTGCACTTTTACAGGCTTGCCTCTTTGTCTTCCGGGTTTGAACTTTGCTTTCATCAAAGCTTGAACTGCTGCTTCATCACACCCTGCGCCGATTCCTTTCAACACCTCAACTTTTTTTACATCTCCTCTTTCATCAACAAAAGCTCTAAGATAAACTCTCCCCTGTATACCTGCCCGCAAAGCTATATCGGGATATTGTATGCTTTGTTCCAATGCAGGTAATCCTCCTATCAATTCCGGTAGTTCTTCTACTGCAACAAAAAATACAGGATCGGTTTCTTCTCCGGTATCTTCAGGGGGAGGTGGCGGCGCTGAATCTACCACTGCATTTACATCGAGATCCGTCTCGCTGATTTCAATGTCGTCCAAAACATCGTCCGACGGAGCCTCAATCGGTATCGGTGGTTTAGGAGGTGGGGGCGGTGCTGCTTCCTGTTTAGTATGTTCTACATCTTCCACCTGAACCAATTCCTGCGGCCCTTCAATGACTACTTTTTGTTTATCAAATCGAGGAAAATATTTGAATGCAATTATTAAAAATGCTAAAGAGACAATGAGGCTCGTTTCGAAAATTCTGTTGTGATTTCTTTTAAGATCTACCTTAGGATTTTTCCTTAATGCCATGGCTCCCCCAGGATAATTTTATATATACTCTATTATTACAGTATAAACAATTTTTAATATGTCAAGTTACTCTAACTTGAAAACTACCGGTATCGACACCTGCACATTCACAGGTTCCCCGTTTTTTCTTCCAGGTATGAATTTTGTTTCCTTAATTGCTTTTAGTGCGGCTTCATCTAAATCGGATCTCACTCCCTTCAATATTTCCGTATTTACGACATTTCCTTCCTTATCAATATAAGCTTTAATAAAAACGCGCCCTTGAACTCCTTCCCTCTTTGCCGCTTCAGGATATTTTATTCTCCGTGCTATTTCCCGAACTCCACCAAC
>CAZKNM010000019.1:821-14714 GCA_964554135.1 uncultured Melioribacteraceae bacterium | reverse complement strand
GGTGTCTCATCGACTTCTATCAGATAAGTTTCTTTTTGTTCTTTTTCTTGCTGAATAGGTTTCTCATTATCTTTTTTCTCCCGGCTACAACCGAAATTTATCAACGCTACAAACAATAAAGTTAAAACTTTCTTATTCATCTTCACCTCACATTTTTGCTCTTACTATTATTTCATTATCTAATGCAGACTTCACCTCTGTAACCGGAAGGCTATTAAACAACAATTTCATAATTTCCCCTTGTTGATTGACCTGCTGCACTTTTGTTTCGTATCTCTCTCTATATGACAACACTTGAGAATAAAAGAATATTGATAAAAATAAAAGTATCAATGCAACCGAGTAAGAAACGAAAGCGAAAATATTTTTATTAAAAAACATATGAAACCTTTTCTGCCCGCTGTTATCAAGCGAATAAAGGATTCTCTCTTCCAAATAATCAGGGAAATCTTCGGTTGTATCATTAATAACCGACTGAATAGAACTCAGCTTTTTAAAGTAATCGCGGCCTTCTTCATTTTGCGAAAGTTGAGTGAAGAGAACCGGTTCTTTATTCTTGTCTAGACAACCATCAAAGTATTGGTTGATCATTAATTGTAAGTCTGATTTTATCATTGCCCTGCCGCCTTTATAAAATTTTTGAAAATTTATTAATAAGTTTTTGCCTTGTCTTATATAACCTGCTTTTTACCAGATTTTCATCAATGTTCATAACTGCTGAAATTTCTTTGTAGCTTAACCCGCCGTATTCCTTTAACAGGTATACCTCTTTTTGTTCGTGTGGAAGTTTATCTAATTCCACAAGCAGCATATCTTTCAATTCTTTCTGTTCGCATTCAATCTCTACGTTTTCGTTTGAGTTAATTTCGATTTCGTCTGTATCCGCAACATTAAAACGGTCTACCTTTATACTTTTGCTACGGTAAAAACTGTATATCTCATTTCTTGTCGTTCTAAAAAGCCAGTATAAGATACTATCCTTGTTTCTAATCTTATCGATATTGTTGAACAGTTTCATAAAAACATCCTGTATAATGTCGTCGCAGACCATTCTATCCGATACCATTTTGAGCGCGAAGTTATATAACCTCGTCTTATATCGATTATAATGAATCGTAAACTCAACTATTTGATTCGAAATTCGTATCAAATCCTTTTTGTTCTCCATATTTAAAGATGGCTTATAGGGATAAAAGTTGCTTCTAAGATAAAATTTTTTCGGACAAAGAAAATGAGGTAAAAGATGTTTTCTTAATGGTTAAAAGATAAATAATTCATTTTAACGAAGATAAAACGGAATTTTGAATTTTGAAAAGACTTTCTGCTTTTGATCCGACTCCTTTATCAGGTTTTTCAAATCCGGCCACAACTTCATAATAGAAATTCCCGTATCTAAATAAAACAACACGAACGGAAAATTCATTTTCATCGAAGTATTGATAAGCAGCGCAGGCGATGGAATTTATAGTAAAATATTCATCCTCTTCGACCTCTTTATAATTAAATCCGAGGAAAGCTTTTCTAAATGCTTTACTATAATTTAAAACCGCTGTCAGATCATTACCACCGTTCCGTTTAACTTCCAATGCGGTTAATGAATCGATATGAATCGGATTAACAGTGATCGACATAGTATAATCTTCACTAAACAACCACAGATCAATGCTGTGTTTTAAATTTTCTTCAACCGACAACCATCCTTCCGGAATCCGCAAAGAGAGAGATGTATTGGATGAACGCACAATTTCCAGACTCATAGGGTAGTCTGATTTATAGATGGAGTTCTGTGAAGGTGCGCACGAGAACAGTAATAACACACCAATAAAAAATAATATGGATTGAATTGTTGTTTCCATTTCGCTTTGGTAAATATAAAAAAGGGAGAACAAAATTCTCCCACAAAATTAACTTAGTAATCTATTTACTCAAATAATTCTTGACTATCGCTCTGACCTTAGGAACTTAGGCTCTTCAAGAGTCAGCATGAGTGATATTCTATGAGTATCGGGGAGTCTATCCGTTTCCGATTCGTTCAACCGTGCATACGAATAATCGATAGTAAGTTTAGGGAGTTTAATACCGGCACCGACCGTGAATTGTTTTATATCATTATACCCGGCTCTAACAGCGAAAATATCTTTATAATTATATTCGAATCCTAAATGCATATCAAAACTGACAGGACCGATATTGAAGTTGGAAGCATACTTTCTGTTTTCAAATCTAATGTCCAAATCCATCGCGGGCATTACGGTGCCCCCTAAAAATTCAACGGCGTATGCAGCGCCTATTTTTGCAGTAGGTGAAATTAATTCATTTCTTCCCGTACTCCATGCGACTAAAGTTGTTGTTACATCCTGAATGTTGGCACCCAAGAATAAATTTTCTGTCGGTGTATAGACTGTACCAATATCAAAACCGATTCCGGTCGCATCGAACTCCGCGATGTTTCTTCTTATTATTTTTACGTTAGCGCCCCAATAAAAATTTTCCGAATGCCGTTTCGCAAAGCTAAGATAAAAAGCCCAATCGGTATTGTTGAACTCGGTAATTTGAGAGTAATCCAGTCTGTCGGTATGAATGTCGAGTATACCGTCACCATTGGCGTCATACAAAGCGTCACGTGTATCGGGAATACCGTCAACACTTAACCGGATAATGCTCAATCCGAAACTCATATCGGAGCTATAAGGAATAGCAACGGCCCCGTAATTATAATTAACCAAATCGCCGAAATGCTCTTCGTGCATCAGTGACAACTGCGGGTAATTTATTCTTGCTAAAGCAGCGGGATTCCAGTACCCGGCGGTTACATCATTTACAACAGCTACGTGAGCTCCTCCCATTGCCAGTGCACGGCCGCCGACACCTATTGCAAGAAATTCACCTCCGTATTTCCCAATAACGGTCTGAGCTCTTGAAAATCCTACAGCTATCAACAAAATAAAACAGATATATATGAATTTATTCAACATACATTTCCTTAGAGTTCTTTATTACTGATAAATTTGACACGAAGATTAGGAAATTAGACATTAAAATCAAGGTTCTAATGTAACTACTTTTTTTTCTCCGTTTGTTTTGCTACTGCACTTATCGCTTTTTCAATTTCTGCAGGATCACCTAGATAATAGTGCTTAATCGGTCTCAAGTTATAATCCAACTCATATACCAAAGGAACACCGGTTGGTACATTTAGATTGACAATTTCTTCTTCCGAAACATTATCCAAATATTTTACTAATGCGCGTAAACTATTACCGTGAGCAACAATCAGAACTTTTCTACCGTTTTTAATTGTCGGCGCTATCGTATCGTGCCAGTAAGGTAAGAAACGTTCAACGGTTAGTTTTAAACTCTCGGTTAAGGGTATATCTTTTTTATCTAGATCTTTGTAACGGGGATCTCTTCCCGGATATATCTCGTCCGATTCATCAAGTGCCGGCGGCGGAACGTCGTAACTTCTTCGCCATAGCATCACTTGCTCTTTACCGTACTTCTCGGCTGTCTCGGCTTTGTTCAAACCTTGCAATGCACCGTAATGCCGCTCGTTCAACCGCCATGATTTTACAATCGGCAGCCACATCAAATCCATTTCATCAAGAACAATATCCATGGTTCGAATAGCTCTTTTCAAAACAGAAGTGAACACAATGTCAAATGTATATCCTTCTTCCTTCAGTAATTTGCCGCCATGCTTTGCTTCTTCAATTCCTTTTTCAGTGAGATCGACATCCGTCCAGCCGGTAAAAAGATTTTCTTTATTCCATGTGCTTTCACCGTGCCGTACCAAAACAACTTTATACATAACACCGCCTTTCGAAAAATCTATAGGTAAGATAAATTCTGCCTATAAAACTACTAATTAATTGAGAAAGATTCGAATGCAACTACTATTTTACGGTTTGCTAACACTTCGGATTATTAAACAGCTGTATATAAAATGGAAGTCTCGATTGTAACTAAAAACCTTCGAGGTCTTTATAGCCTCGAAGGTTAAGAAATTATCTGTTACAAGCTTCTTCCACTTCTTTAACTGTCTTTGGTATCGGTTTACCGAGAACGCGTGAACCGGTTTCGGTAACAAGTATATCATCTTCTACTCTGAATCCGCCGATACCGACATCTTTCGATACCTTTTCAAAATCTATAAAGTCAGCATATTTTTTATCAGCTTTCCACTGTTCAATTAATTCAGGGATGAAATATATTCCTGGTTCAACCGTCATGACATGCCCCTCATGCAGTCTCTTTGCCATCCTTAGATATGCCGTTCCGAATTGCTTGCTGCGTTTAAACTCGTCGTCGTAACCGACGTAATTTTCTCCAAGATTTTCCATATCATGAACATCAAGACCTAACATATGACCCAGCCCGTGAGGCATGAACAATGCATGTGCACCCGCTTTCAATGCATCGTCAATATTTCCTCTCATATAGCCCAACTCTTTCATACCTGTTACAATTATCTTACATGCAGCAAAGTGGCAATCTCTGAAAGGAATACCTGGTTTCATCATACCGATTGCGGTTAAGTTTGCCTTAAGAACAATTTCATACAAAGCTTTCTGCAGATCGGAATATTTTCCATTGACTGGAAACGTTCTGGTTATATCGCTTGCATAATACATGGGCGACTCGACACCGGAATCAAGAACCAGTATATTCCCATCCTTCATAACATTACCATGATAGTGATTATGAAGCGTTTCCGGATGAATCGATAAAATCATCGGGAAAGAAGTTCCGCTTCCGTCTTTTAAAGACATCCCTTCAAGTATTGCCCATACTTCTTTTTCATTCATGCCAGGTTTTACCATTTTCATCGCTGCGACATACATATCATAACTTACATTAATAGCCGCTTCTATCTGCTCTGTTTCAACAGGAGATTTTATCTCTCTCTGCGATATAACAGCCCTAATTAATTTTTCAGATGCTTTACTATTCACTCTTATTGCTTTGATCCCCATTACATCTTCGAACCAGATTTTATTTTCAGCCCTGTACTGGGGGAGGTAATGAATTTTCTGTCTCTTCTTTTTAGCTCTCGAAATTACTTTTGCCAATTCCTTCATTGGTTTTGTAATACTCACACCAACAAGCTTGCCTTTAGTCGCCATAGAAATGCGTGGACCCGTCCAAATAATGTCTGCCATAGTTAGATCATCGCCAAAAAGAATTTCTTTACCGGAATCAGCATCGATAATAGCGGCAAGATTTTGTTCGTCGAGCCCAAAATAGTAAAGGAATGAACTGTCTTGTCTGAACCTATAAGTATTATCCTTATAGTTCATCGGTACATCGGAATTACCGGGTAAAAATATCAAACCGGTTTTTACTAGCTCTTTTAACTTCCTTCTTCTTTCGATATAAATTTTAGCTTCAAACATTGGATAACTCCTATTTCTGTTTTTTTAAAATTGTGCATGTTCCGTACGCGTAATAATCTCATTTTGCAAATCAATATTCAAGTCAACAAAATAATCACTATAGCCTGCCACACGTACAATTAGATCGCGGTATTGCTCAGGATTTTTCTGTGCTTTACGAAGCGTCTCTGCTGTTACGACATTAAACTGTATATGATGACCATCCTTTTTGAAATAAGTTCGGATGAGATGAGCAAGTTTGGTTATGCCGTCATCATCGGCTAAAAGCTGCGGAGTGAATTTTTGATTCAACAATGTTCCACCGGTTCTTAAGTGATCAATCTTCGCCGCCGAATTTATCACTGCAGTCGGACCATTAACATCAACCCCCTGCACGGGAGAAATTCCTTCCGACAAAGGAGTATAAGCTTTCCTTCCATCGGGCAATGCACCGATAACACTACCGAAGTAAACGTGAACTGTTGTGGGCAATAAATTAATTCTGAAATGCCCCCCTTTGGTGTTCGGTCTTCCATCAATTGCTTTGAAATATATTTCGAAAACTTGCCGCAAAATATCATCGGCATAATCGTCATCATTACCATACTTGGGAGTTTTGCCTAGTAGGAGTTGTCTAATATCCTCTTTCCCTTCAAAATTATCACGCAACGCCGCTAATAACTTTGCCATCGAGATATTCTTTTTATCGAACACATGATATTTGATCGCCGAGAGTGAATCGGTAATTGCAGCCATTCCAACTCCCTGAACATAGGAAGTATTATAACGTGCACCACCAGCGTGATAATCTTTTCCATTTTTAACGCAGTCATCTATTAATATAGATAAGTAAGGTGCAGGCATATACTCGGCATAGAGCCGCTCAACGATTATATTCCCTTTTATCTTTATGTCGATGAAATAGTTAAGTTGTTTCCTGAAAGCCTCAAACAGTTCGTTATATGTTTTGAACTTAGAAGCATCTCCGGTTTTGGTTCCAATCTTCTTTCCGGTTCTAGGATCAATTCCATTGTTGAGAGTAATTTCTAAAATTTTCGGAATATTGAAATAACCTGTAAGTATATAACTCTCTTTTCCAAAAGCGCCGGTCTCAACACATCCGCTTGCACCACCGTTGCGGGCATCGATGATAGATTTGCCATGCCTTATCATCTCCTGAATAATAGCATCTGTATTGAAAACGGAAGGCTGCCCAAATCCGGTTTTAATGATCTTGATTGCTCTTTTCAGAAACCTATCGGAATTTTTCTTGCTTATCTGTACCATTGAACTCGGCTGAAGAATTCTCATCTCTTCGATTACGTCAAGTATTAGGTAAGTCAATTCGTTCACGGCATCGGAGCCGTCATCCTTTACACCACCTAGATTTATTAAACAGAAATCAGTATATGTGTTGCTCTCCAGCGCAGTTACTCCAACCTTAGGAGGCGCCGGCTGATTATTGAATTTAATCCAGAACGATTGAAGCAACTCTCTCGCTCTATCTTCGGTTAAAATTCCCTTTTCAATGTCACGTTTATAAAAAGGATAAAGGTGCTGATCCAAACGACCTGGGTTAAATGAATCCCAAGTATTAAATTCTGTTATCACACCGACATGAACGAACCAGTAATACTGAAGCGCCTCCCAGAAAGTCTGAGGTGCATTGGCCGGAACATGTAAACATATTTCCGCCATCTCCTTTAGTTCTTTCTTCCTCTCTTTATCCTTTTCGGTTTTTGCCAATTCGAATAATTTTTCGGCATGACGTTTTGCATAAGCAATAAGTGAATCTATCGCAATCGACATTGCTTTCAATTCTTCCCGTTTCGCAAATGCTTCGAGATCGTTATAGAAATCGAGATTCTTTAAACTCTCTTTAATATCCTTTTTGAAATTGAGGAATCCTTTTTTATAAATTTTATCGTCAAGCACTGTATGACCGGGAGCGCGCTGTTCCATAAATTCGGTGAACACACCGGCTTCGTAAGCATATATCCATTCCTTGTCTACACTTTCGAAAATTCTATCGCGGATAGAGCGCCCTTTCCAATAAGGAAGGATAATTTCCTCCTGAAGCCGCATGGTATCATCATCTACAGCAAAAGAAACTTTTTCTCTGGAGTTTAGAATTTCAAAATCTTTTCTGGTGTGTGTGCAAATTTCAGGATATGTAGGTGTTGCCTTGGGCGCGGGACCCCTCTCTCCTACTATTAATTCCCCATCATTGATGCAGATGGATTTATTCTTCAAGATATGTCTGAATGCCATTGCTCTTGCAACCGGAATAGAAACCGTCTCTGCTTTACCGCTCATGTAGAACTCGGAGAGAAGCAAAGCTCTTTCAAGGGAAACGGAAGGTTTTGCATTAAGACTTTGTTCACGTAATTTTTTTATGCGATTGTTCACAATCACCCTCCAATTTTAACGACAAAACCATTATCGGAAAATTTCTTTTTTATTTCTTCCATCCTTTCGTTAGAGGGCACATCGGTTCCTTTTAAAACGTTAACCATACTTAACTTTTCACTCTTACCTTCACCAAGCTTATTGTACGGAAGAAGACTTACGTTTTTAACATTACCCAACGAAGATAAAAATTTAATCATCTGATTTAAATTTTCTTCTGTATCTGTAAGAGAGGGGATTATAGGAATTCGAATATTTATATGTTTTGCACTCTTCGAAAGACGTTTCAGGTTGTCAAGTATTGTTTTATTTCCAACACCTGTATATTCAATATGTTTTTCATTTTCCATGAGTTTCAGGTCATAAAGAAAAGAATCAACCTTATCTAAAATCATTTTATACGAGTTATATGCTACATGTCCGCATGTGTCTACGGCAGTATTCAAATCCAGTTTTTTACATTCGCTCAAAAGTGCCGAAAGAAATTCCATCTGAATCATCGGTTCACCTCCGGAAAACGTAACGCCGCCACCGGATTGATCGTAGTAATCAATATCCTTTTTTATTTCATTCATAATTTCGTTAACAGTAACTTCCCGACCAATCACCTCTTTCGTCTCCGAATATGAAAGATCCAGACTTTTCCTTCTGTTCATCTTAACAATGACTTCAGGTTCCAGCTTTTGACTTTCCGGATTATGACACCATACGCATTTCAATGGACATCCTTTCAAGAAAACAGTTGTACGAATGCCAGGTCCATCATGAATGGCAAATTTTTTTAAATCAAAAACAATCCCTTTTATTTTCGAATAGTTCGGCATACGGATTTTTATTATTCTTCAGACAAAATTAGAGAAATTTCCATTGAGATGAAAAATGCTGATTCTCACAATAAAACAATCTTTTGGCTTCGAAACGTTTCAAAACCACCTTTCATTATTCATCAAATTGATTTATTTTTGCCTAAAATAATGGAATTTATGAACCAAGAACTTTTATATCATTTCTTTTCGGATGACGACTTTCTCCGCATTACAAATGCAATAAAAGAAATGGAAAAAATAACTGCCGGAGAAATCCGTGTAGCTATTAAAGAAAAGAAATCCTTTCTCAAAAAAAGAAAAAGTATAAGACATCTTGCCGAGGAAGAATTCTTCAAGCTCGGCATGCACAATACAAGGGATAAGACCGGTATACTTTTATACTTATTACTATCGGAGAGACAATTTTATATCTTGGCCGACTCCGGTATAAATGAAAAAGTAAACCAAGAGATATGGGATCATGTAAGAGATGAAATACAAAATGAATTTCTGAACGGTTATTTCTGCGATGGTCTGGTTAAAGGTGTAAAAAGTGTCGGTAAAATTCTCAGCGAGCATTTTCCTATCAAACCCGACGATACAAACGAGTTATCGAATAAAATTGTTATGAATTAATATAACCTGTTATTAGAACGGAATCTTTCCTATCTCTCCTTTGTTAAATAAAACATGAAAACAACACGCAGAGAATTTTTAAAAAACGGATTTATCGGATTACTTGGGACACTATTCATCCCTTCATTCTCAAAGGGTGATGACATCACCAAATACCCGGCACAATTGAACTACAAACCGAATCCTACTGAATGGGGTCATGATAAAGTAACTATCGCCTGGATCGGACATTCCACCATGCTGATCAATTTTTACGGCAAATGGATTTTAACGGATCCGGTTTTGCACGATCGTATTGGATTATTCGTGCTGGGTGGAACGATCGGTCCTGAAAGGTTAATCCCTCCGGCTCTGAGCATTAACGAACTGCCCAAACCCGATATTATATTACTTTCTCACGCTCATATGGATCATATGGACTACCCTACATTGCGCGACATAACGGAAAAATATCCTAATGAAATAGACGTTATCACTGCATACCTTACACAAGACGTGATCAACGACCTGCCATGGAAATCACTAACAGTGATGGATTGGAACGACCAACTAACATTGCAGGATATCAAATTCCGCGCATTGCAAGTAGATCATTTCGGTTGGCGCTACCCATGGGAAAAAGATCGATCACATGGTTTCATGATAGACGGAAGAAGTTACAATGCATATTTGATTGACTACAATGGAAAGAAAATTCTATTTGGCGGCGATACACGATTGTCCGAAAAATTTAATGTGCTCTCAAATGAAAATGTGGACGTTGCATTCATGCCTATCGGTGCTTACAATCCATGGAAAAGGAACCACTGCAATCCCGATGAAGCGCTACAAATGGCTGAGAACATTGGAGCAAAATATTTTATCCCCATGCACACAAAAACATTTCAACAGGGAATAGAACCGTTCAACGAACCTATCGATTGGTTGAAGCGTTCTGCACCGAATTATAACATCAAAATCGGATTGGAAGAAATTGGGCAGACTTTCGAATTGATCTAGTTTCTGGTCACTTGCCACTAGCCTCTGGTTTTAGTTGCAAGCAACCGTTTGTCAATAACCAGAATCATTCTTTGCTTCTCGCCTGCTACAACAAAATGTTGCTCACTATAAAAATAAATCCGATTTAGGTATTATTAGCCTTTTAAAAAAAGAGATAAATTTCTTATGATTATTAATATTTTTTTGCGATTATTCATTCATTATAATTTTACGTACAAATAACATTATTAAACACCTTTATCAAAGAGCATGGTATGGAAACACTCAAAGACATAATCCTAAACGCAGTGCAAATAATCCAACTAATGTTGGCACCTGCTGTAATGATAAGCGCTTGCGGTCTTTTATTGCTGGGAATCAACAACAAGTATTCTATTATCGTTAATAGAATTAGATTGCTTAACGAAGAGAAAAGAAAACTCCTATTGAAGATCGGCGAGAAATCTAGACCTACTGAAGAGAACGTACGATATGAAAGTATTGTGAAACAACTTCTTCATCTCTCGGAAAGAATAAAAATCGTTCGCAATTGTGTTCTCTCTTATGTCAGTGCAGTAACTCTTTTTGTTTTAACTTCTTTACTAATAGGCGTCTCGTCGTTTTTGTCCATCGAAAGATTAAATTACATTATTGTAGCCACTTTCCTTGCCGGAATGATTTCAGTTTTGGTAGGAGCATTATTCGCCGGGATTGAAATTAAAAAAGGTTATGAAATAGTGATTTACGAAATCGAAGCTCATGAGTGAAAGAAAAAACATAAATAAAGAGGATCTGCTAAAACCTGAAAACATGATACTAATGTATGCGCGAGGGGCTTTCCCAATGGCAGACAAAAAGGGAGAAATAAATTGGTACTTCCCGGAAACAAGGACGATTATTCCCTTGGACAATTATAATATCCCGAGAACACTAAAAAAGTTTATGCAGAAAACTGATCTCGAATATCGTTATGACTATGATATTACTTCGGTCATTCTAAACTGTGCGAGGAGGAAAGAAACATGGATTTCACCCGAGTTGATAAACGCTTATAAAAGATTAATTCCACGGGGAAATTTACACTCCGTTGAAGTATATAAAAACAATCGTCTTGTCGGAGGATTATTCGGAGTTACATACCGCGGTGCGTTTTTCGGAGAATCGATGTTTTCACATATATCCCAAGCTTCGAAAGCTGCACTTATAAAACTAATCGAAAGACTGAACGAAAAACACTTTGTATTGCTTGATGTCCAGTTCCAGACTCCCCATTTGGAAATGTTCGGAACGGTTGAAATTTCGTTGGAAGAGTATGACATGCTTCTAATGAAAGCTTACTCGAAAAACTTCTCCTTTGGATAAAGAGCAATCAAAGCACTTATTTAACCGTTTTATAAATATCCGATTTTATTTTTTTCTTATATTAATACCAACAAAAACCAAAAGGTGGGTGAATATGTTTCGAAAACTTATCTTTACAACAATTATAATAATCTCTATTTCAACCTCATACCTTTCAGCGCAAACAATCGGCGGAAGTGTAATGCTCGGCATTCCACAGGGTGAGTTCAAAGAAAAAGTTGACCGCTTAGGATACGGTTTCCAGGTTCACGGAACGCTTTGGTCTCCAGGTGTTCTCCAGCCGTTTACTATCGGTGCAAATTTCGGTTACTTAATTTACGGTGAAGAAAGTAGGGCCAGCCGATTGAGTAATAGCATACCCGATGTAATGGTCGATGTAGATAGGCAGAACAGTCTTATTAATTTTCATTTACTTTTTCAGGTTTCACCTTTTACCGGCGATGTCCGACCATATATTGAAGGATTATTCGGCGGGGCATACATTTTCACCAAAACACAAGTTGAAAGTGAATGGTCCGACGAACCGGTTTTTGAGTCGACGAATTTCGACGACTTCACATGGAGCTACGGCGGAGGTGCTGGGATATTAATTAAATTAGCTGAAGACCTAGGGAGCTTTTCAACCTTGTTCTTAGACTTGAAAGCAAGATTTGTCTTCGGAACCGAAGCAGAATATTTAAGAGAGGGGGATATAACCATTGATCAATCCAACGGTGACATATATTATAATGTAGCGAGGTCAAAGACCGATCTTCTTACAATCCATATTGGCGTTGTCGCAGCAATGTAAATAATAACTGAAAAAATATATTAACAATTTTTTGAGGTGGTTATGATAGACAAAATTAGAGAGTTTTTAGGGAAGGGAGCCGATGACTTGTTAAATTATAAAGCAAAGTTTCCGAAAGATCAACTGCATTTACCAGGTCCCGATTTCGTCGATCGAATTTTAGCTTTTACAGACAGAACTCCAAACACTTTGAGAAATCTTCAATTAATTTTTAATACTGGAAGATTAGCCGGAACGGGGTACTTATCCATTCTCCCTGTAGATCAAGGAATTGAACATTCGGCAGGAGCTTCTTTTGCCCCGAATCCGATTTACTTCGATCCAGAAAAAATTACAGAGCTTGCCGTTGAAGGAGGCTGTAACGCATGCGCTTCAACGTTGGGGGTTTTGGGAATGGTGTCAAGAAAATACGCTCACAAAATTCCATTCATAGTAAAGATCAACCATAACGAACTATTAACATATCCGAATAAGTACGACCAGATAATGTTTGCCGGAGTTAAGCAGGCATTTGATTTGGGCGCGGCTGCAGTTGGTGCAACAATATATTACGGATCGGATGAGAGCGCTCGTCAAATTATCGAAGTAAGTGAAGCATTTCAGTATGCACATGAACTCGGATTAGTTACGGTTCTCTGGTGCTACTTACGTAATCCCGCTTTCAAAGCAGACAAGGATTATCACGTTTCCGCCGATTTAACGGGTCAGGCAAATCATTTAGGTGCAACAATTGAAGCCGACATCATCAAACAAAAAATGCCCGAAAATAACGGCGGATTTAATGCTCTCAAGTTCGGTAAGACAAGCAAGAAAGTTTATTCAGATTTGACTACTGACCATCAAATCGATTTAACACGTTACCAGGTAATCAACAATTATATGGGGCGTGTCGGACTTATCAACAGCGGCGGCGCTTCAGGCGAAAATGATTTTGCTGAAGCGGCACGTACTGCAGTCATTAACAAACGCGCAGGCGGTATGGGTTTGATATCGGGACGTAAAGCATTCCAGCGTCCGATGGCTGAAGGTGTAAAGTTATTGAACGTTATTCAGGATGTTTATAAATGTAAGGAAGTAACCGTAGCATAATTTCTTTTGTAGGGACATGACATGTCATGTCCCTATATGAAATATTTATTTATTCAATCCCAACAAATAATCTGCAATCTTGCCTAAGTTTTTTACATCAATATTATTATAGGAAGGCATAACGACATTGGGGAATTGTTGTTTGTATTGCTCAAATCTTTCATCACCGCTGTATGATGAAGGATTGCGGAGATAATTTATCAGTCCGCCTCTATCCCAATCTGTGCTTATAGTAGCAAGCGCCGGCGCCAGTTTAGTTCCTTGCAGGTCCGTGCCGTGGCATCCTAAACACCCGGTATTTTGCAGCAGCATCATTCCATCCTGCGATGCAGGTTGTTCTGTTTCAGTTTTTGAATAATTGTCTCCCGTATTTATATCGGTGTCATCGCTTTGTGTCAGTTTAGCAATTATAAACAAAATGGAGTTATCATGAAAAAGATACTCATTATTT
>CAZKNM010000019.1:0-811 GCA_964554135.1 uncultured Melioribacteraceae bacterium | reverse complement strand
CCAAGAAATATCGCGATCCATTTTTGTGCGTTGGTCATTTTTTAAACCTTTCTAATTACTGAGGTTATAAAGTTATTAGTAAGGAAAATTAAATACAAATCGGTTTATAAAATAGTACTAGTTAAGAATTAAGAGCTAACCCTCTTCCTTGAATGCCTCGTCGTAATATTCTTTGTAGCTCTTAACGGATTCAAAGATTGATCTGGCAATGTCGGATTGGCCATTAGTGCTTTTTAGATATGCTTCATCTTGTCGGTTGGATAAGAAACCGGCTTCAACCAAAACGCTGGGCATGGACGCTCCAACCAAAACATAAAAACCGGCTTGCTTAACTCCTTTGGAAGGTATGTTTGTATATTTGGTCCATTGGGTACTCATTAAATCGGAAAATTTTTCTGAGTAACGCATGTACGACGAATGCGCCATGCTGACTAAAATGAAATTTTCATCGGTCAATTTTTGATAACGTTCCGGATTATCCTCAAATTTTATTACACTGTTTTCAAATTCGGCTATATCGATTGCTTCTTTTGTTCGTCCCGGACGCAGAAGATAAACTTCAAATCCTCTTGCGTCGCCTGGTTTTTTCGGAGAAGAATTGCAATGAATCGAAATAAAAAGTTTACCGCCATTTTCATTAGCAATTTTTCCGCGTTTGTAAAGCTCAATGAATGTATCATCCCTCCTCGTATAAACAACCTTAACACCACTCAAATTGCGCTCAATAAGATCACCGAGTTTCTTGGCAATACCGAGATTAATCACCTTTTCCATTACACCAGTTACACCGATTGCACCCGGATCTTTCCCG
>CAZKNM010000018.1:0-36591 GCA_964554135.1 uncultured Melioribacteraceae bacterium | reverse complement strand
TCTAGATAATTTTCCAAAGGATTGGTTGGTGAGGTATTCAAAGAAATAATCCAATCGATTACAGGCTGGCGCCAGTTGATATTTGTGTACTCTGGAGCCGAATCGTAAGAAGGCAGAGTGGCGGATGTTGTGTACCAGAAATCCGTAAATAAAACTTTATAAGTTTGAGTGAGATTAATGGGTGTTCCATCAGATAGACTGTATCCTCCTATTGTTGTCATACCGCCGACAAAAACCGAACTGTTAATGGAATTAATTAATTGTTGTTCGGTAAGCTCAACTTCTACAATATAGTTTTCGAAAGGTAGAATTCCTATGATTGTCGATACTGTTATATTACCTGCTGGAATAGACTGACGTACTCCCCCTTTATTGCAAACGGCAATATCTGCGTTCGGATAAGAATAAAGCCATGAGTCGGTTATCATATTATACATTTGAGGCGAACTTTGATCAATACCGCTTGATGTATATCCAATCACTTGATTAAGGATACCACTCGATTGATTTTGCCAATAAGAAATTATGTTCTGTATTACCGCATCTTGTGAAGATCCGTTGTTCACTTTAGAAACAGTCGAAATACTCAAGACCGAATCGATATTATCATCAAAAAGTATATCTGCCCTGACATAATTTCTTAAGTAAGAACCGCTTTCAATAATTGTTACGCCATTAACATCTTCGGTAATTAATTCGTGCGAGTGCCCCCCTCCGATAAGGTATATGCCGTATTGCTTGGCGATGGGAGCTACAGAACGCATTTCATATGCGCTCATGTGAGAGATTAAAATTATTAATTCCACACCCAGTGCTCTCAATTCGGGGACTACTCTGGCTAAGGCTTGTTGATATGAAATAAAGTCGAGATTTTCTACGTATTGTGGGAAGACCATTCCTGGCATATATAAAGTAGTTAGTCCGATTATACCTACGGAAATGTTATCAACTTCTATGGTAACATAAGGTTGACAAAACTCGGGGTAGTCTGAAGTTCCTTTGGTATAAATATTCGCCGAGAGAAAAGAGAAGGAGGCTTGGTTTTTTCTTTCCAATAGTTCATCAATACCGAAATCAACTTCGTGGTTACCGATTGCAGCAGCGTTGTAATGCATTGCGTTCATAACTTGGACCATCGGTTCTCCTTCAAACCATGCGGAAGGAGCTGGGCCGGTCCACATATCGCCGCCGCTGAGAATTAAATAGTTACCCGATTCAGAGTATCCTTCCGTGTTTACCCAGGCGCTGAGCATCCCCGCTGCTCCGCTATAAGTATCTGCCGGTTCCATCCAGCCGTGTTCGTCGTTGGTGTAAAGGATTGTAATTGTCTTTTCATCATTTGTATCGATTGGATTTGTGCTGGAATTATCTTTGCTGCAGGAAGAAATGATAAAAGAGAGCATCGGTAAAATTAAAATCCATTTAATCCTCATTGTAGTACCTCCTTCGGGAAACTACTTGGTTGTAAATTCCCAGCTGCAGAAAAAGTCCTTTGTTTCATCTGGCGGGCAGGAAATACATTTCACCTCAATTTTCGCATCAATAGTTTTTGTAAATTGTATAAACTCCACTATCCCAACTTCTTTACATGGAAAAGGAGGCAGGTTTTTATCGCGTCTTGTCTTTTGTACACGGCATTCGATCATTTTAAAAATCATGGTATGATCTTCAATCCATTCAATTTGCTGTTTGTTTATTGCCGTATAAAGACGGTATTGAAATGCTTTTTCTAATGCTTTCAATCCTCCGCTCTGCGGAATGTTGAATCCATTCATTATTCTGCGGGCTTCAGTAACGGCAAATTTCTCCCAGGATTTTTTATCGAGCTCTATAGCTGTTTGAAGATCATATTTTTCTTCTGCGGCTAAGAACCAACAGCCGTCGTGTGCAAGCCAATTCTTAGCGTATACTTGAATTAATTTTAACAAATCCTCACAAGATAATTTTTCGATATGTTCCATTAAGTTCCTTTAAGATGTTGGTGTAAAAGATTATCGGTGTAAAAAGTTACAAAAATATTTCTTAAGTAGGGATACAAAATCGTAAGGTCGTTTTTTGGACTCTTCCTCTTTGAGATTAACCGGTGTTGCTGTTTTTCATACGGTGTGTGCTCCAAAATGTTTTAATGGAGAAAATATGGGGCGGTAGATGTGACTACCCCATATTATAGAAATTTTTTGCAGAAAGGAAGTTTAAGAGAATTCACTATCGTTTAGTGTATTCTTGTGTTGTAGTAGTAGTGCCGGTTTCCGGATCATTGTCGGTCATAGTTATTGTTAACTTATTACCTGAAATATTATACGGTGCAGTCCATGAGTAACCATCTTGGTGATTTACAGTGAGATTATTTCCGCTCGTTGACCAAGTTCCGGTGTAAGAATCGGTTTTATCTCCATAAATAAAGTTCCGGGCATATGTTCCGTCTGCACTGAAAGTAACCGTTTCTTCAATACCCCAAGCTTCAGGATCAATTGTCTCTATCTGCCCATGATGTGTTTCTGTTATTGAAGTCAGAATCCAGGTACCTACTAATAAACTGGTGTCGCCCTCTGAAGTATCACAATTCGTCATTAGAAATACTGAGAGTAGAATAGTTGTTAATAATAAAAACGATTTTTTTACTTTCATAACTACATCTCTGTGCTAATTTGAAATGTATAATAAGATAACAACTAAAATTCTTTCGGTCAATAGAAAATAAATTAAGATAAAAGGTTAACTATGGAATTCGTTATCGTTTAGTGTATTCTAATATCATAGTTTGAATACCCGTTTCCAGATCATTTACTTGTGCAGTTACTGTTAATTTATTACGGAAAGAGTATATAGCATTATCTGTGAGTGGCCTTGAGAACTGATAGTAAGATTATTTCCGTTCGCCGACCAAAGTCCGGTCTAAGTAGAGGGTTCACCTCTAGAATTCTGGGTCATAGAATAAGTGCCGTCTGCATTGAGCGTTATAGTCTGATGTAACTCAGCATCATCCGGGGTCATTTCGATTGTCTGACCTGCAATGGTCATGGTTATTTTTGTTAAATTTCATGTTCCAACCAACGCATCCCCGTTAGTTGTTGGTTCATTCGTATCGTAGCTTAATGAAATAAAGATTGAACGAGTAAGCCGATAAGTAAAAAAATTGGACGATTTTGTAATTTTTAAAAAACCTCTGCCTTAATAAACTATATGTTTTTGTTTATTCAGGAAAAAATAGGAATAATCAAAATTCATAATTTCCTAATTATCTCCTTATGAAGACAAGTGTGATTGTATAGCTACCTAATTCTGGGTCATTTTCCTGTATTGTGGTCGTTAAAGTATTTCCTGATAGAGTGTAAGAAAATGTCTCGGGATCTTCGCCTTGTATATAAAGAGTAAGCATATTGTTATTTGTTGACCACGTTCCGGTTTGAGTTTCTATTCCATCTCCGAAATCAGATGTTAGACTAAGTGTACCGTTTGAATTAAAGGTGAAAGTCATCTGCATTTCTGCTTCTGCTGGAGTCATGGTAAATGTTTGGCCTTGTATATTGAAAATAATTTGTGTTAAGTCCCAAGTTCCAACTAAGGTTCCGATGGATTCTACACCTAAACCTTTTATTGAAAAAGTGTATGGATTTTCATCATCATCGTTGTTCGGAATTGATACCGTAGCTATCCTGAGTTGATCGTTAGAAGGAGTGAATAATATCTGGAAAGTTGTAGAATCACCTGGTGATATTATTGAATCTGGTTGTGACAGTACCAAAAAGTCGAAGGAATTAGCATTTTGAATCATGACCAATGGTGAACCATTTAATTGTAAATTGCTGGAACCAGAATTTTCAATTGTAAATGTATTGATTTCGGAACCACCTATTTCTGTTTCGCCAAAATCTGTGTTATCAAATATATTAGTAATGGACTGTCCGTTTACAATTTCTTGATTATTGCTTTTTATTTTTATTTCCGGGAATGTTGGATCTGTGGATGTGCATCTAATACCAATAATCAGATTCAGAAGTACCATTATTGTTAATAATACTTTTGGTGGTATAAGTTTCATAAAATTTTATCCTTTCTTAATTTCATGGATTAGTATAGAACAAGTATTTAGTTATTAAGAATTTTTATTATTTTTTCGTTATCACATACCGTGGATAGGAATTAATTTAAAAAATTATTTTTTCTGACTCCAAAGTACAACCCCGTTTGGTAATTCCGGTAAAGGTGAAAGTTTGTTTAATGAATAATTTGTAATAAGGATACCATCTAACCATGCTGCGTCACTTCCTGAAGAATAAGATCCATCCTTATCATAAACCCACTCAACAGTATGTTGGCCAGGAGGAACATGGAAAGAAAATACATACCAATCATCAAAAGCAAGAATTCCAGAAATACCATCAATAGTTACTCCGTTTAGTTTCCAATATAGCCAATCATAACTTGATTCTGATGAAATATTACAAGCGAAATATACAATTCCTGCTTTAGAAAGATCGAGTGAGATAGAAAATGATGATGTCTCATTATTTTCGATGGAACCACTTTTGATTGAATATAATCCTTCCCATTTCCGAGTAGTGGAAATTTGCCAAACATTATCACCGCTTGATTGCCAAGGATAATTATCGATTGTCCCAGATTCGAAGTCTTCCCATAGATCGCTATATGAAGAAGTGGTTGGGGAATCATCTGAACAACTGTAAAAAATAATGGATAACAGAATCAAAGCAGACATCATTAATTTCATGGCCTTCTCCTGAATAATTGAAAAAGTTCTTGTAATGAAAACGTAATTAAATATTTATTATCAATAACTCCATGTGCAGTAAAAATAAAATTCATTTACCGCTTCATAAAAGTTTTGATTGCTTTTAGGCCATAGATTTATTACTTCGTCGAATGAAATAGTTGTATCACAATAATAACAAAAATATGACTGAAAATCCTATGTAAATCACTGAAAATGTTGTGTCCTGTTTGCCCAAAGTGGCATAGTGCTAACATCGCATTCGGGAAATTTTAAATTATCCTATGAATAATCTTACAGTTTTGTAAAAATCATTATTGTTGAATATGTCTCTTCTCCTCCGACTCTTCATCAATAAGGGTTAGTGTATTCCCGGATTGTATAAATCATCATCATAGTACTTCCAGTAAAAGAAATACAAGTTAAAACATTACTATTTGTGTTCCAGGTGCCAGCCGGCATCATTGAAAGTTTCATTATTCATTGTAACTACGTGATGTTCATAAAGCTCTCACTTTATTGAATTTAAAATTATCAAGCATTCAGGAAAAGTAATTAAGGAGAAAATATGGGATAGTTAATATACATCTACCCCATAGCAAAGAAATTTTTTATAGAAAGGAATTTTACTATAAGCTGTTATCGTTTTATGAAATATTCTTTAAGAAATAGTAAAGCAGAAAAGAGGCTCTACCTATCCTTCATAATAAATCGAAAAAGAGTATAACGCAATTACAAATTATAAAAGCTGTTAACGCTTAGTATATAGTATTTGAATAGTTACAGTGCCCATTTCGGGATTGTCTACTGAAAAAGTAATTGTTGCAGTATTCCCTGACAGAGTATAAGGTAAATCATCGGCTTCGGTTTCTCCCTGAGCTGTGACAGAAATAGTGTTTTCAGTTGCCGTCCAGGTACCGGTTTCGTTATCCCCGCTGGCATAAGTTACATTATAAGTACCATCTGCGTTTAATATTATAGTGGAAGGAATCGAACCTAATTCGGGGAATAGAGTGACCCATGTCGAGAGATCAGCGGCTGCAATTGGAGGAATTGGTGACCCTCCCTCCATAGTAATTGTTACAGTTGTTACATCCCATGTCCCCACCAAGGCATCGGTACCGCCTGTGGGATTTGAATCGCTGCTGCTGCACCCGAAAGAAAGGAAAACAGAAATGACTAGGCTAGTTATCAGACAGTAAAACGTTTTGGTCATCTTCATTATAAGCTCCTTTTATAATTATATTTATAAATCTATATAGTATTATCAAAATTCGGGAATTTAGTCTAATCTAGGATTAATATAGTAAACGTGTTTCATATACAAAATTATTAGTGAAATATAATGAAGTAAGCTTATAAATTACACAAAAATGGGTTGATTGAAAGAAAAAAGAGCAGATTAGAAATCTGCTCTTTTTTAGTGGTTTCATTTTGTATAATAATTAAGAATCAAATTGAATTATGGCTACTGATATTTAACATATGTCAGCACAATTGTTGTTTGGCCGAAATCAGGATCAACTTCCGACATGGTAATAGTAAGTTGATTACCGGAAAGTGTATAAGCAATTGTTGTAGTTTCCTCATCGAAAGTAAATGATATTTGGCTGGATGTGGAAGTCCATGTAAAATTGTCGGTGTTTCCGTTTACCATAGTTCCGGAGCCCGAACCATCCGAATTCATAACTACTATTTCAGGAATTTCTAGTAAATTCGGAAAATCTGTTGCCATCAAATAGATATAATCGGATGAGAAAGTTTCCGTATTCCCTCCCTGTGTTATTGCAACATCAGTTAATATCCATGTACCTACTAAAGCTTCGTTTCTACCTGATGTAGATTCACTTGTGTCGCAGCCAAAAGAAATGAACATTGCTAAAATCAGGCTGGAAATCAAAAACAGTAATGATTTTTTTTGAACCATTTGCTCCCTCTCAATTAGTTTGGAATGATATCCTCATTTTGAGTAAAGCCATATTTGATATGAAATGTATGGACATTTGAATTATAAATCAATAGTCTAATTAATTCGTCCATCTCTATGCTCACATGCAAACTTCTTATAATTCTTGATAATATAACTTAGTTATATTTCACCTTACCGAAGAAGTAAACTAAATGTATTTTTGAAATCAAAAAATTTTTCTAATATGTTAAATCATGGTATAGGAAAGAATATGGATTTTTCGACACGACATTTTTCAAAAATTTGGATTTTGCAGTATTGAAAGAGAGGATATGTATAT
This sequence comes from uncultured Melioribacteraceae bacterium, assembly GCA_964554135.1. Taxonomy (GTDB): domain Bacteria; phylum Bacteroidota; class Ignavibacteria; order Ignavibacteriales; family Melioribacteraceae; genus CAZKNM01. The sequence goes on along the minus strand of CAZKNM010000018.1, from coordinate 29,610 downwards.
TTATTACCTTGGATATTCCTTCCGGTTTCACACTCAACACATTATTGGATATGATTCTTTATAATCGCTCTTAATTTTCCTATCTTAGCTCTCAAAAATCAACTGGAGCAGTAAAGGAAATAATGAATTATCTTATCGGAATTGACGGCGGTGCAAGCAAAACAAATTGCGTAATAACGGATTTGAATTTGAACATTGTCCATAAATGTACCGGTGGACCTTCCAATTTTTTAGTTGGAGGAATTGACGAATCTGTCAATATTATTCTTAACCTGATAGACACTTGTGCTGAGAAGTTGATGATTGATTATAATGATGTTGGCGCTATCGTTTTAGGGATTGCCGGTGCGGGAAGAGAAGAAAGCGCTGAATATTTTAAAGAAAGAATTTTACGGCAAGCCGGTAAGTTGCGTAATAGTCTCAAATCCTTGTGTGTGGTGAGCGATGCCAGAATTGCTCTAGAGGGAGCGTTTTCGGGGAATGCGGGCTGTGTTTTTATAGCCGGAACAGGATCAATTCTATTGTGTAAAGACAGTAGTGGAGAAATTCATAGAGTCGGCGGTTACGGTCGTGTGATCGGTGATGAAGGGAGCGGTTATTCGATCGGCAGAAAAGGATTAAATGCAATGGCAAAAAGTTATGATGGAAGATGTCTTAAAACAATGCTGGAAAAAATATTTGAGGAAAAATTCGACGTAAAAAATACTGATTCCCTCATTGAGGCAGTTTACTCAAAAAACATGGATATCGCTTCAATAGTGCCGCTGGTAATTAATTGTGCTGAGAAAAATGATGAGGTGTGTTTAAATATTTTAGAAGAAGAGTGCGAGGAGATTATTTTACACATTAGAGCAGCTTTAGCAAAGACAAAAGAACCGGCTCTGAAATTATGTTTGGTCGGCGGCCTGGTTGAAAATGAAAATTTTTATTCGGTTTTATTGAGAGAGAAAATATCCAAAGCTTTACCGGAAGTTGAGATACAGGCGCCTCAATATCCACCCGAAATCGGTGCGGTACTTATAGCAAAAAAGAAGTTATGTCAATAAATTCTCAACGGATCTTACTAAACATTTTATGAAAACAACTAAACCCGAATCGAGAAGTCCCTGGATGTGGGTTCCCTCCTTATACTTCGCTGAAGGACTGCCTTTTGTAATAGTTATGACTGTTTCGGTTGTAATGTATAAACGGCTGGGAATTTCCAATACAGACATAGCACTTTATACCAGCTGGTTATATTTGCCCTGGGTGATCAAACCGTTGTGGAGCCCGGTTGTCGATTTGTTGAAGACCAAGAGATTATGGATCGTTATAACCCAGCTTCTTGTCGGAGGTGGTTTAGCGGGTGTTGCTTTTACTATTCCTACTTCGAATTTTTTTCAATACACACTCGCATTTTTCTGGCTTCTTGCATTCAGTTCTGCAACACATGATATTGCCGCAGACGGTTTCTACATGCTCGGCTTAACAAAACATCAGCAGGCGTTCTTCGTTGGTATTCGTAGCACTTTCTATCGTGTTGCTATGATAACGGGACAAGGTTTACTTGTAATTCTTGCAGGTCATTTTGAAAATACAATGGGAATAAAATTAGCCTGGAAAACTACTTTTATAATTCTCACGATTTTGTTTGTGATCTTTTTCTTCTACCATCAATTTATTCTTCCATATCCTAAAACCGATAAGACTGTATTTAATAGTAGTTCAAAGAATTTGTTCGGCGAATTTTTCCGGACATTTTCACTTTTCTTTAAGAGAAAGAGGATTGGAGTGATTCTTGCCTTTCTTCTTCTTTATCGACTAGGGGAATCACAGCTAGTGAAACTTGCCGCTCCGTTTTTATTGGACACAAAAGATGTCGGCGGATTGGCTCTCTCAACAAGTGAAGTTGGATTCATTTACGGAACGGTCGGAATTATTGCTTTAGTTATCGGAGGCTTGCTGGGCGGTTTCCTCGCATCAAAAAACGGATTGAGGTATTGGTTATGGTGGATGGTTGCCGCTATTAATATTCCAAATTTGGTTTATGTTTACTTATCTATTATGCAGCCTAATGATTTGGTTATTGTCAGTTCGTTTGTAGCGCTCGAACAATTCGGGTACGGTTTCGGATTTACAGCTTATGTTTTATACATGATTTATGTTTCGGAAGGAGAATTCAAAACTTCTCATTATGCAATAGCCACCGGTTTTATGGCACTCGGTATGATGATTCCCGGGATGTTCAGCGGCTGGCTGCAGGAATTAATTGGGTATCAGAACTTTTTCATTTGGGTTGTTATCGCGACTATTCCGGCATTTATTATTACGAAGTTCATTCCTCTGGATTCCGAATTCGGTAAAAAGTAGGATTCGTTTTTTTTTTTAGATGTATGGAATGAACAATAACAATCCCGCATCGTCAAAATTGATGTGGATTAAGGAGATTATATAAATTTGGAAAAAGTAATTGAAGTAAAGGGTCTCACCAAAAAGTTTAAAGATTTGGTCGCTGTAAATAATTTGGAATTGAATGTTTATAGAGGCGATGTCTTCGGATTCTTGGGACCCAACGGTGCCGGCAAAAGCACCACCATTCGAATGCTTCTTTCACTTATAAAACCGACTGCAGGCTCAATTAATATTTTAGGCATACCGCTTAGACGAAATAGAAAAAAAATACTCCGCAGAGTCGGGGCAATCGTTGAGAAACCCGATTTTTATTTGTACCTCTCTGCTTATAAAAATCTTGAGATTTTGGGAAAGACTTCGGGGATTGAGGTCGATAATAAAAGAATCATGGGAATGCTCGAATTGGTTAAACTTGCAGACAGGGCAAAGAGCAAAGTGAAAACATTCTCACACGGGATGAAACAGAGATTGGGAATTGCACAGGCTCTTCTTCACAACCCTGAATTAATAATTTTAGATGAACCCACCACAGGGCTTGATCCCGAAGGAATGAAAGAGGTGAGAGACTTAATAGTCCACCTTGCTAAAGACCAAGGTAAAACAATTTTTCTTTCTTCCCATTTACTGAGCGAAATTGAATTGATCGCAACAAGAATGATCATTATCAACAAAGGTAAAACACAAGTAGAAGGAAGGGTGTCCGAATTATTAAGCTCCGACAAACTGCAGGTGAAATTTGAGTTTGATGATATTGAAAAAGCTATAAAAGTTCTTCATGGAAGCCGGTGGACTGAATTTTTACAAACCCAGAACACTGGCAATTTGATATTTGAGATTAACAAAGAAGAGATATCTTTATTAAATAGTTATTTTGTTGAGAATAATATCGGTGTATCCGCCGTAATACCCACACGCTCTCTCGAAGAGTTTTTCCTCAAAATTACGAGGGAGGTGTAACCATGTGGACATTGATCACAATAGAACTGCAAAAGATATTCAGGAAGTGGAGGACTTATATCGGTTTTATGGCGATCGCTGTATTAATACCTATTGTACAATTGGCTTTGTATTTCGAAGGAGATAATTACGTGAGATTTGCGACACGAAGTTTCAGCGATGCTTTCTTCTTTACCGGCAATCTCATGAACGGTTACCTTGTTGGAAACTTGATTCTCAATACGTTATTCATTCATATTCCGTTTTTAATTGTACTTGTGGGTGGGGATCTTCTTGCCGGAGAAGCTACGTCGGGCACATATAGACTGCTGGTAACACGCCCCGTTTCCAGATTTCAAGTAATTACTTCAAAATTTACTGCGGGAATAATATACACATTCTCTTTGCTGTTGTTCTTAATGCTGATGAGTTTGGGGTTAAGTATTCTGATATTCGGAACGGGTGAATTATTATCGCTGAAAGATAAAGTATACATCTTTGCCGCCGATGATGTGCTTTGGCGATTTATGTTTGCATACGGATTTGCCTTGCTAAGCATGGCTACCGTTTTAGCGCTTTCTTTTTTGTTTTCATCTCTTGTGGAAAATGCTATCGGGCCGATCGTTGCAACAATGGCGGTGATAATTATTTTTATGATACTCTCCGTTCTTAATATAAATTTTCTGCAATCGCTTCGCCCATATTTTTTTACAACTTACTTATCGGATTGGCAGTGGTTTTTTGCTGATCCGGTCGATTATTGGAGTATTCTGAATTCTGCTCTTGTCTTAATCGGGCATGTTGTGGGATTTTATCTGATAACTTTGTTTATTTTCCTGAGAAAGGACATTCTATCATAACAGAGATCTAAAATGAAAAAAGTTTTTTTAATATTGATAATCGCAGTAAATGTTTTTGCACAGCAGCAAAATCCCGATGCAATTCTTGAAAAAGCAAAAGATAAATTCGACAGTATAAAAGATTATCAAGTTGATGTGGCGATAAAAGTTGATGTGGATTTTCTACGTGTTCCCGAAACAAAAGCCAAAATATATTTTAAACAGCCTGATAAAGTTCATTTCGATTCGGAAGGATTTGCCATGCTTCCGAAACAGGTATTCAATATTTCGCCTTCGAAATTATTGGAAGGAGATTACACAACGATCTATGTCCGCAGTGACGTGCTGGATAGTAACTCCGTCGATATAATCAAAATTATTCCCCTGAGCGACTCATCCAATATTCTGCTTTCTACAGTTTGGATTGATACAAAAAGCAGTGTGATTAGAAAAATTGAAACAGCAACAAAATCTTCCGGCAGCGTTACAACACTTTTAGATTACGATAAGAATTTTGAGTATCCCCTCCCTTTCAAAATAGAGATTGCTTTTAAAATGCAGGGTGCAAACATTTCCTCGGATCATGACCACACTATAATAAAAGAAAAGAGAGCAATCATCGGCAGGCAAAACCTGGAAGGTACTGTTGTTATCACATATGATAATTACATTGTGAACAAGGGTATACCGGATAAAATTTTTGTGGAGGGAGAAGTTAGAGGTTTATGAGAGTTATTCATAGTTTAAAATAATGTTAAGAAACTCAACTTTTAGAACAAAATGTCGAGTATCAAAAGGTTGGATTTCTTTGTATCTACCTATCACCCCATCTGTATGCAGCTAGGAAAGATAATTTCGCTATGTCCGCCATTATATCGGGATTGATTCTGTAAATAGTATCGCCGGGTAAATGGTAATGAAGATGCGGACCATTTGAGAAGAATGCTGCACACGCCGCGCCTTTTTGAAAGAACGGTGCATAATCGGAAGAACGGACACCGACCTGTGTAATTTCTCTCGAACCTTTTATTACATTTACAAATTTGTCCGCATCAATTATGGTTTCATTAAAACCGGGCATGTTGGTTGTGTAACCGTAACGTGTTCCATCACCTTCACCGTTCATGTCGTGGTTAAACATCGCATCGATTTTTGTAAACTGTTCTGGTAGATGATCTGCAAAATAATATGAACCTTCCAATCCCATCTCTTCTCCGCCGAACAGGACGAACACTACCGAACGTTTCGGTTGTTCGTTGAGTTTTGAAAATGCTTCGGCTACTTTCATTACTACTGCGCTTCCACTGGCGTTATCGTTCGCACCGGGGAATGTTATTCCCATATGGCGACCGCAATGATCGAAATGTCCGCCGATTACAATACATTCTTTCTTAAGCTCCCGATCAGTTCCTTCAACATAACCTACGACATTGTAACCAATACCATCAGGGTGAAATGTCGATTTGACGCTGTAACTAATCTTTGCCGACAACTCGAAAGGGTTTGGTTTCTTTGTCTCAACAAGTTTTGCCCGCAGCTCCGTTGACGAGAAATTTTTCTCTTTTAAAAGTAAATCGGCAGATTCTTCCGTGATAATCACCGGAGTAAAATTTTCAATGTAATCACCGTTGGGGTTTGCATCAGCTTCTGGATAGATATAAAATAGTCCGAGTGCACCTTTATTTTTTGCCGTCTGCATTCGGAAATGGTGATAATCATGTTTTACGTAATTTGTGTCGGATCTATCCGGAGTGCCGCGGAAACAGAGAACGAATTTATCTTTTACATCAACACCTTCGTAGTCATCATAATCTAATTCCGGCGCGCTGATTCCCCAGCCGACGAAGACAACTTCTGTAGTATGAGTTCCGCTTCCGCTGAAAAGTATCGGCATATAATCGTCAACTGGTTTAAGTTCTTTGTCTTCGAATGTTCCGTTTTCTTTGGGAAGATGAAATTTCAATTCGGCACTTTCAATGATAGTGTAAGGTGAAGGATATGATTGTAAATATCCTTCCTTTTCGTCGATCGGTTTTAAACCCCACTCTTTGAATTTTTCTGCCGCCCATTGAGTAGCTTTGGTGTATCCTTCGTCTCCGGTTAATCGTCCGGCAAATTCATCAGATGCAATTTTCTTGCAGTAGTTATAAGTATCTATCGGTTGGATTGACTGGATTCCATTTTCTAGATTTGGATCGATTTGTTGAGCAGTACATAAGTTTGAAAGTGAAACGGTAGTCAAAATAATGAAAGTTCTTATTGAGAAAGTTTTCATCTGAATTTACCCCCGATTTAGGAAGAAATGTTTTTAATGGGAGAGAATATAATAATTCTACTGTAAATTAGGGAACAAGATTAGTGAAGACAAAAGCTGATGACTGCAACTAACGTATTTCCCAGAAGGAATTATTGAGGAAATTTTCATGTTTGAACTGCACAGGAGAAATAGTATATTGAACACTAGTACACTCTAACTACTCTTTAATAATAAAAAATAAAACGAAAGGAGGATTCTATGAAGAATCTAACTGTAATTGGCAAATATCTCTATGTAATTCCTTTTATTATTTTCGGTATAATGCATTTTATGAACGGCAGTGCAATGGCAGGGTATATCCCTTCATTCATTCCCGGGGGTATTTTCTGGGTTTATCTTACGGGATTGGGATTAATACTTGCGCCGATCGCTGTTTTCATAAATAAGTATGCAAAGTTAGCAATGCTTCTTTTGGGGATTATGCTGCTGGTTTTTGTTTTAACTATTCATTTACCCGGAGTATTAAACTCACAGACAATGGGAATGTATTTGCCTAATTTTCTGAAAGACCTCGCTTTAGCCGGTGCGGCATTTTTCTTTTACGGACATTTCGATAAGTAACAAAAATATATTTTTTCAGTAGTGACAGCTCCAACCGCAGTGGATAAGCCTGTCACTATTTTATTCTGTCCATCAATAGACCGATATACTATCCGTATATCGTAATATATTTTTTATTACAGCAATAATTAATATTTCGCACGGTTAAAATATTAGTTATTTTCCTTCAGCGTGTTAGTAGTAGTATAGTTCCTATCTACTCTCTAAGTTTTGAATGTGTTTATAACTTATTTGCTTGGATCGATTGAGGATCTGGCGAAGAATGTATTTCCTATTCTTCCATAAGATATCTTATTTGGTTAAATGGGGAGGGAATAAAAAAAATAAATTCATCTTTCTATGAGGTGTTGAAATGAATAACCTTGAAAAATTTACTTCTCTAAAAGTACCATTGCTCTGCTCAGTTATCTTTTTAACGTTTCTGATTTTAGTTAGCTGCGATAAGGATGATCTTGCGAGTTCAAGAACAATCACTTGCGAAGCGGGTTGTTCTTCGATGGGTTGGCATGTAAGCGGCGAGTCCGGTGGAACCTATTATGAAGCTACCTGTAACCGCACTTATAATGCTTACGGAAATTATTCCGAAACGTGTACCGGCTCAGTTACTTATGATGATAGCGGCAATACTTATAATTTTACCGCTACTTTTGATTGGATTAATTGCTCTATAAACATCAATGTAACGGGTGTAGGCAGTTGTTCGGATCAAGTTAATTCGGCTGAATTGTCTGAAGATTGTGATTGCGGTGATTCATCCGGTCAGCACGCATTTGTTAAGTACAAAGATCAATAATTACAACCTGATAATAAACCGAAAAAAAGGGAGGCAAACTTAGTTTGTCTCCCTAATAATTCAATTTTTATTTGAACCGACAAAATTCACACCCACTTCAATCTTATCTGCAACTTTATTTCCTATTATCGAATTGCTAATGCCATATTCTGATAAAATGATGTTGAAGTTTGCTCTAATACCAAGCAAGTCTCCCGGTGCGCGCATTTTAGTTTGTTCATTTTCTTCCAAATAAGTGGCTTCAAAATTAGCAGTGACATCTTTTGTAAAACCGTGCATTGTAAAAGCTCCCAGCACTTTCCCCTTCAATTTATTGTCGGACACCTGTTCGGTACTGATCACTTTTTTAATTTCAAAAACAATTTCAGGATATTTCTCTGCATCGAGCCAGTTTGCACTTTTCAAATGTTCGTCGCGTAAATCTATACCTGTCTTTAATGAAGAAGCGGTAATAACAATCTTTCCTTTCAGAGTACTGGCAAAATTATTAATATCAAAAGTAACCGTCCCGGAAATTCCGCTAGCTGTACCGTTAATATCTTCAAGGGGAGTTGCGCTAAAAAACGTAGTTTGGTTTCTTCCCCGTTCATCGGTAAATGAAAATGTTTGTATACCCGTCGCTTTTACTTTAAAACCTTGTGCTAAACTCAAGGAGGTCGTAAAAATTAGGACGGTAGAAATTTTAAAAAATCGGTTCATAGTAAATCCTTTCGTTTTTTTTTAATTATTTTCTATTCTCTTTGCTACGCATAAAAACGATCAAAATGCTGCAGAAAAAAGTTGTTGCAGCACTTATGGCCAAACTTAGATCAAGTCCCCATATAAATTTATCGACCCATTCTTTGTAAGTTGTACCGAATAACTCGTCTTTTACATCAACAAGAACTTGGGTTTTAGTGAATATTTCAAAACCGGAAATCGCCCATAATGCAACGGAAAATAGAATTATGAAAATTCCAAGAATTAGAATTATTCTCTGTTTATTGTTCATTGGATATTTGCCTTTTTATGAATAACAAATGATAACATAAAAAAGTTTTATTATGAGGATAAATTTTGATGGAGGGAGAAACAGCTGACAGACCGGGGAGTTATTTAGTCCTTTGGAAATTCCGATGTAATTGATAATGCTAGAGTTAAAATAAGAAAGGGACGAATTTTTTTAAATCCCTTCAGTGCGGAATTCTGAGTCCAGCTGTACTTCACAACAGATTTCAAGTGAGGAAGTAGTTGTACGACTTCTTCAAATTTTTTTGCATATACTGTCTGTTGTTTGTTTAGGATTTTTCTAAAGAATCTTAGTGCGACTGGCGAAAGAAAATAAAACCAAACAGTTGTTATTACTACAGAGCGAATCAGCATTATTACAATTCCTAACGCAACATTTTTACCGAGCCCCGGAATGAAATACGAAATGATCATCATTATCATGAACAAAGCAATTAAAGCAATGCCCGAAGGCTTCTGAAACCAACGTTTGCGTTTTCTTCCTTTGTTTCCTACTTCTACGGTTTCTTTCGGGAGATCGGAAACTCGGAAATTGTGAGCGGCAATCTGTGCCTGTATTCGCTTAGGAAGCAGAGCAGCGTAAATGCCTGTAAACATTCCAACTATAAGATGAAAACCAAGGTATAATCCAATTAAAAGGTAACTGAAACGGAACAGAGAAGAAGTTTCTGATAAGAGAGAAAGTTGTTTTAAAATATAATTCGTATAAATATCGATAGATTCCCAAAGATTATTACCGAAAATAAAAGTCAAAGCAATCAGCTTTTGAGAACCCGATAAAACGAGAGCAATCATTCCGAGGATTACAGCAGCGATCTTTTTGATCCAGATGGTGCTGAAAAGAATTTGTCCAATAAAACCCTGCAGAAGTACGGCAATATGTGTCACAATAGGGAATTGCGGACTAACCACACCTTTGACAAGCATAACAATCAAAGTTGATTTTATTATTGCGCCGCGCTGGTTTGAGAAATTTGAAATTAAAGAAATGAAAATAACCGCCATACAGCTCATTATCATGCCGGAGAGCGGAACATTCAGTGCATGAAGTACACCGCCTAAAGCTGCTTCGCTGAATCCCCATAATGCAGTAAGACGCGTAAGAGTTAATGGACTGTGTAAGTCGATATTTCTATTTAGATCAATCTGGCTTTTTTCGATGAACATATGAATTGAACATTATTATATTATATCAAAGTCGGATTCAAACATAGCGAATTCGGAAGTTATCCACCATGTGCAAGATGAAAGACCGAGACATTTGTCTCATCTTTCAATTTGAAGTGATCATAGTCTTCTTCGAGAACAACTTCATCATCTACAACGACTGTTATTAATGAGTATGTATAATTCATTTTATCCAGAAGATCACGAACCGTCATCCCCTCTTTCCATTCAACTTTATCTCTGTCGTTAATAATAATCATTTACTTCCCCTTTGATGAGGTTAAAATCTCGATTGCGACATTTGCCTGCATATTTGCGACTATTGCGACTCTTGCCGAACATAGTCCGATACTCATATCTGATTCTTCATCGCCGCAGATGTAAATTTGTCCGGCATGTTTTACTTTGAGCCGTTCGGTTTTCCCGATTCCCGAGAGTCCGCTTGCGCAGATTATGGGTTTGTGCGGAAAGCTTTTGCACCATGATTCGATCAGCCAGTGCTTTTCTTCAGCTTTATCAAATGCCTCGATCAGTAGGTCGGCGTCTTTGAAAAGCGGCTTAATATTGTTCGGTTCGAGTTTTATATGAAGGGTGTCAAGTGTAACATTTGGATTGATATTTTTTAAATGGTTGGCCAGTGCAGTTACTTTTTCTTTACCGATGTCGGTTTGAAAAAAGAATTGCCTGTTAAGGTTCGATTCTTCTACACTGTCGGAATCGATAAGTATTAATTTGCCAATACCTGCCCTGACTAATGCAACAGCGGCATTGGAGCCTAAACCACCACATCCAGCAATTCCTACGGCAGAATTTTGTAATTTTTCTGTTGAACTGGGTACGTTTTTTTGAAAAATATTTAAGTCTGCTTTTCCCATTCGCGCCAAGATATAAAGAAAGATAGTATTTAACTATCCCTTCTCTATTCTTTTTAATCTCCTTTTATAACTTCTACAAGTTCCGGCAGATCGATTCCTAAGTCCTTTAGCCTTTCGATTGTCGGTACACCGTTTTTGTTCCACCCGCGGCGTTTGTAAGCTGCATCAACTACTTTATTGTATTGTGAAATACGATATTCGCGAAGGATCTTCATCTTTTCTTCGGTCGATTTACCCGCGGGATCAACACCGATAATTTCCTTAAGCTGTTTATCGTAATACCTATCTGCACGCGATTCATATTCTTCTTTGGTGACTGGGCCAACTGCTCTGAACGGGGGCATATCGTCTTTTCTCATACCGTAACCTAGCATTCGCGCTATTATTCTCTGAAGATTGTGAACTCTGGCAGATTCGTTGAGCATTCCCTCTTCATCTATAGGTTTACCTAGCATTCCTTCGTAGAATTTGAAAAAGTCTTCTACATGCCCTGGTACTTTTGCCGCCACTTGAGGTTTATATTTTTTATTGTCAGCCGGAACAACATCATTCCAGATCAACTTACATAAACCGTGCAAAGCGAACCAGGTACGCCACAACGGATAGTAGTAAAGAGCATTAGCTTTATCTTCGAATGATGGAATTTGGTTGTTTACCATATCCATAAAAATGAGCCATGCCTCGTCGTGCTGGGGACCTTTAACTGCCATTGTATAACCTGCCTGCTGGGCAAGGGATTCCTTCGAAACGTACTCGGAATATTCCAATCCCTTTACTTCCATGCCGATATCTTGTAAGAACTGAGCATCAGCTCCGTATTCTTTAATCCATTTGTTTTTCAGCCAGCGGATGCCTTTACCGTAATCGGCACCGAATCCTTTTCCTAGCGCCATTTCGTGGAGGCATTCAAGCACTTCATTCGTTGCCCCGAATTTAAGTTCTTTACCACCGGTATGTTTCTTTGTGATAACACCTGCTTCGTATGCTTCCATAATAAATGCCATGCAAGTACCTGCAGAGATAGTGTCGACGCCGTAAGTATCGCAGTAGAAATTAAATTCGATCAGGAAGTCGCCGTCGAAGCAGCCCATATTGGCAGCAGCAGCAGCGGTTTCGTATTCCGGTCCATCAACAACAACCTTTTGTCCTTTGTACGGTCCGGTTTTTATTTCAAAGCCGTCTACAGCTTTGGCACAGGCCATCGAGCAGCCTTTCCAACAACCATCTGGTTGATTTTGTGTGAAATATTTTGCCTTCAATGCTTTTGAATCTATATTCGGAGAATCCGGGTGTGAGCCGAATTTATAATTGTGAACGGGAAGAAGATCGTAAGCATTCATAACATCAACAATGTTGGCAGTACCTACTTCCCGCATACGGCATTGAGATTTATCGAGTGTCGCCATCTCAGCGTTAATTTTCATTCCATAATCACGTATTAATTTCGGATTAACCGGGTGATTCAAGTCGTCGACTATTTCGATTGCACCTGTAGGACAAACGTAAGCACACGAAGTACAGCCGATGCAGTGAGGATCGACTTCACCGAATGGCATGGTCAAGTGACGTTTAATTCCGCGTCCGGCAAAATCAAGTATCCGTTCCATAATAAATTCATCACATGCGCGAACACACATTCCGCAAAGAATGCATGCTTTCGGATTATCGTCGGTCAATTCGCTTTTAAATTTATTGACGTCGGTTGCACCGCATTTTGCGGCTACTTCTTTGACTGCCGGGACGTTCGGCCAGCGGCCAAGTAACATTTCGGCTAAATTCTTCCGCTGTTTTTTAACGAGTTCAGAATCGGTTTCAACTTTTATGCTGTTGCGTATGGGGTAGTTACAGGAAGTGACAAGTTCTTTTTCGCCTGCATTCTCGATTTCAACAACGCATAAACGGCAAGAACCCGAAGGAGTTAAATCTTTATGATGACATAAGGTTGGCACCTCGATACCTTCAGCCGTCAGTGCATTTAAAAGAGTCATATCTTTTGTGACGGTTGTTTCTTTGCCGTTAATAGTGATGTTTATTTTATTGGTCGGGGTATTTACACTTACAGTAGCCATTAGTTCACCTCCACGGATTCTAAGTTACAGACTTCAAAACAGACACCGCATTTTGTACATTTAGCGGTAATGATTTGATGAGGCTTTTTCTTTTCACCCACGATTGCATCGGATGGACATTTGATTAAACATAATGTACATCCGTTACAAATTTCCTGGTTGATGCTGAAGCTTACCATCGATTTGCATACACCCGAACGGCATATTTTTTCATCGAGATGTTCTTCAAGTTCATCATTGAAATGTTCTATCATGGAAAGAATTGGATTAGCCGCAGTCTGACCAAACTGACAAAGACTCGATTCTTTCATGGTTTGTGCAATTTCCTGCATCATTTCGATATCGGATTCCATTCCTTCTCCGTTTGTAATACGGGAAAGAATATTACTCAAAGCGAAAAGACCTTCACGGCAGGGAGTACATTTTCCGCATGATTCATTCAAAAGAAAATCTACAGAATATTTTGCAGCGTCAACAATGCATTTTCTATTGTTCTTAACTACAACAGCTCCCGATCCCATAATCGATCCGGTTTCTTCCAGACAATCATAATCGATTTTGCAATTGAGTTTATCAGCCGGTAAAAAGCTTCCGGATGGACCTCCTATTTGTACAGCTTTAAGTTGTCTCTTTTTCTTTGAAACTCCTTGGCCCAATTCTTCAATGACTTCTTTTAATGAAGTTCCCATCGGTACTTCAACAAAACCGCTTTTCTTAACATCTCCGGAAAGGAAGAGTACTTTCGTTCCGCCGTTTCCGATATTCTTAAACCATTCTGCACCTTTTTCGAAAATGATCGGTACATTTGCCCATGTTTCGATGTTGTTGACAATAGTGGGTTTACCTTTGTAACCTCTTTCAGCGTTATGAATATATTTCGGCTGAGGTTCGCCGACTTTTCCTGAGATCGATTGCAGGAGGGCAGATGATTCGCCGATTACAAAACCGCCTCCGCCCCGGTGAATTTTTATTTCGAAGTTCAAATCGCTTCCTAAAATCTTTTGGCCTAATAATTTTTTTCCTCTTGCTTCTTCAACAGCTGCTTCGAATCTTTTAAGCGCGGCAAGATGTTCCTGTCTGAAACAAACGTGTCCTTCAGTCGCCCCGGTTGCCAATGCACCAATAAGCATTCCCTCGATAACGGCGTGGGCGGATAGTTCGATAATAGAGGAGTTGCAAACTAAAACCGCATCGGTTTGCCCAGCAGAAGCAACTCTACGGCATTCTTCCCATTTGTCTCCGGTTAAGAATCCTCCTCCTCCGCGTCCTTTTAATTCTGATTTCTTCAATTCAGTAATAATTTCTGTCGGGGAGGTTTTATCTTTAATGAGTCTTTTCAATATGCTATAAGAACCGTCTGTTTCCCTCATTGCGATTGGAGATGGAATTCCTTTTATCATTATCTCGGTTTTCTTTTCATCCTTTTTGCTTTCTGGTTTTGTAGCGAGAATCTCTTTGATATTTTCAGCGCTTACTTCTCCAACCAACTCGTCGCCGATCTTTATAACAGGTGCAAGTTCGCAAACACCTAAACAAGATACGGCTTCCAGGGTATATTTTTTATCTTTGGTGGTCTGACCTGCTTTTATCCCAAGTGTCCTTTCCAACGTATCGAGAATCAAACCGGCTCCTTTAGCCTGGCATCCGCTCCCCGTACAAACCTGCACAATCGTTTCACCTTTCGGTTCAAGACTGAAAGCGTTGTAAAATGTTGCGATGTGATAAAGATATGACTTGTGCTGTCCGGTCTTTTGGCATATTTCATCGATAGCGGTTTTGGATATGTGGCGGAAACGGTTTTGAATATCGAGCATCATTTCGATTACGTAGTCGATATCGGAATTCCATTTTTCGATGATTGCATGAATTTCATCGATCTCATTCTGGCATTTTTGAGTGTAAACTTTTTGAGGTGTAACCTGCTTAGCAACTTTATTTTCTTCAATCCGCCAGGCGGGAGAGATATCTCTATTCTTAATTACAAGGGCTTTCAATTTTTTATCGCGGAAAACTGTTCCTACTCCACCACGTCCTGCTTGTTTTAAACGAGCCGCATTACGGCGCCAATCCCAGAATGAAAAATTGAGCACTCCCATAAAACTATGGTCGGCTCCTCTGCCCGCCGATACACAAGCTACGTTACGGTAATCTATTTCATTATCAGCATACATTTCGGTTAATTCTTCAGCTAGTATATGAGAATCGATGCTTTCCATAGGACATGTTTCGATTGTTATTTTTCCCTTAACGGCATCGATTAAAATTAATGTTTCACTCTTGGCTTTACCGATAAGCATAAGTGCATCAAAACCGGCAAATTTTAAGAATGGTCCAAAATATCCGCCGACGTTGCAGTCGATCATAATATTAGTTAATGGTGAAATTGCAGTTACAAGAGTTTTTCCGGTGCCGGGGAAAGAAGTTGTTCCTCCCAGCGGTCCGGGGGAAAAGCAGATAGGATTTTCCGGGCTGTTCCATTTTGTATTTTTAGTAATTTCGTTGAATGTGAGCCATAGATCGAATCCTTTTCCGCCTGTCCAGAGTTTTTTCATCTCTTCGGTAACTGGATGTATGGTAATTTCGTTTTGGGTAAGATCAATTTTCAGCCATCTATTCGCATATCCTTTATCAAGCTGAGTTACTTTAAAGGAAAATTCGTGCAAGATTTTATGGGCTTTCTTCATTTTTGTAATATGTTCTCCGGGCATCGGCAAGCCTCCTCATATGAGTAATTTTGAGATTTTTCGGATAGAAATATACGGCTTTTAGCCAAGGGAATAAATTGAAATTTAAATACCTCTTTATAGTTTTTCAATTAGATTTTACTTTTGGGAAAGAATTTTTAGTAGAACTGACGAATTATTCCTCAAATAAATTTCCTAAGAAAAACCAGCGAATGAAACTAAAATTACCTGCATCCTTGTTATAGATATAACATCTCATTTAAAAGAAAATGAAGTATCTAAATATGGAGCAAAACAATGATTGTTAAACCGTTCAAGAACGAACCGATAATTGATTTCTCAAATCCGGAAATATATAAACAGCAGGCAAAAGCAATAGAGAAGATAGAAAAACAATTTGGCGGCACTTATGAATTAATGATCGCGGGGGAGAAAATAAAGACTAAAGAAACATTTGTTTCTTATAATCCTTCAAAGAAAGATCAGGTAATAGGTACCTTTTATAAAGCGACGAAAGACCTGGCTGACAAAGCCGTTAAAGAAGCGGCTGACAAATTTGAAGAATGGAAAAATGTTCCTCCAAAAGATAGAGTCGGAATTATTTTTAAAGCCGCAGACATTATTAGGAAAAGGAGATTTGAAATTAATGCCTGGCTGATATCCGAAGTTGGAAAAAATTATGCAGAAGCCGATGCTGAAACTGCGGAAGCGATCGACTTCCTTGAATTTTACGGAAGAGAAATGCTTCGCTATGCAGGCAAGCAGCCAATCAATAGGATAAAAGGGGAAAGGAACGAGTTGTTTTATATCCCGCTAGGTGTTGTCGCGGTGATTCCTCCATGGAATTTTCCTTTAGCGATTTTGGCCGGAATGACATCCGCAGCAATTGTTGCGGGTAATACAGTTGTTCTGAAACCATCGAGCGATGCGCCGATGATGGGAAAAATATTTTACGACATCATGAAAGAAGCTGGATTACCTGCAGGCGTATTGAATTATATTCCTGGTTCAGGCACCGTGGTTGGTGATACATTGGTTGGGCATCCTCTCACAAGAACTGTTGCTTTCACAGGTTCGGTTGATGTCGGAAATCATATCAATGAGTTGGCTGCAAAACTAAATGAAGGACAAATTTGGATTAAACGTACCATATTAGAAATGGGAGGTAAGGACGCTGTTATTGTGGATAGTGAAGCCGATATAGATAAGGCAGTTGAAGGCGTTGTAACATCCGCATTTGGTTTTCAAGGACAGAAGTGCTCAGCAGGATCGAGAGCAATTGTTGATAAAAAGATTTACAATAAATTTGTTAAGAAATTAAAAGCTGCTGTCGAAGAAATTAAGGTTGGCGATGCCAAAGACAATTATCCAATGGGGCCAGTTGCGTGTGCATCGGCTATGCATACAATTATGGATTATATTAAAATCGGTATGGCAGAAGGCAGACTATTAACCGGCGGTAAACTGATTGAGGGTCCGGGATATTATATCGAACCAACTGTATTTGTCGATGTAAAGCCCAACGCACGCATTGCACAAGAAGAGATTTTCGGTCCCGTATTGACGGTAATTCAATCGAAAAATTTCGTTGATGCACTGAAAATTGCCAATGACACGATTTATGGTCTTACTGGCTCGGTTTATTCAAAAAATAAAAAGAAACTTGACCGTGCAAGGAAAGAATTCTTCGTGGGTAATTTATACTTTAATAGGAAAAGTACAGGTGCTTTAGTTGGTGGTCATCCGTTTGGTGGATTTAATATGTCCGGTACCGACTCTAAAGCTGGTGGTCGTGATTATTTATTATTATTCCTTCAAGCGAAACTTGTAAGTGAAAAGAAATAATTGTTATTTTTCGGATAAACTTGAATTCATTTATAAAATACACAGAAGGTAAACATGAAAATTCACGAATATCAGGCTAAAGAAATCCTTAAGAAATTCAATGTTGCTGTTCCAAAGGGTAAAGTTGCATTTTCTCCTGATGAAGCAGTGCAAGCCGCGCAGGAAATCGGCGGGGAAGTATGGGTTGTGAAAGCACAGATTCATGCGGGCGGCAGAGGTAAAGGCGGCGGAGTGAAAATTGCCAAGAGATTGGATGAAGTAAGACAACTTGCAAATGATATGCTGGGAATGAAATTGATCACTCATCAAACAGGTTCCGAAGGTAAAATTGTAAAACGTTTACTGATAGAGCAGGGAATAAGCATCGAGAAAGAGTTATATGTCGGAATCACACTTGATCGCGCACAATCTAAAAATGTTGTTATGGCTTCTACTGAAGGGGGAGTTGAAATTGAGAAGGTAGCTGCTGAAACTCCCGAGTTGATCTTAAAGGAAACCATTGATCCTTCCGTTGGTTTTCAATCTTATCAAGCGAGGAAGCTGGCATTCGGATTAAAATTAACAGGAGACCAGTTTAAAAATGCCGTTAAATTTTTCATGGCACTTTATAAAGCATATGAAGCAACGGATGCTTCAATAGCAGAGATCAACCCCCTTGTTGTTACTACCGATGGTCAGGTTCTTGCGCTCGATGCTAAGATGAACTTTGATGACAGTGCATTGTTTCGTCATCCCGATGTTGTTGAGTATCGTGATTTTGATGAAGAAGAACCTCTTGAGAAAGAAGCGTCAAAGTATAACTTGAATTATATTAAACTTGATGGCAATGTAGGCTGTATGGTTAACGGTGCGGGCTTGGCAATGGCTACAATGGATCTGATTAAACTTGCCGGTGGAGAACCCGCTAATTTTCTTGATGTAGGGGGTGGAGCTAATAAGGAATCGGTTGCTAATGGATTCAAAATCATTTTGGCCGATCAAAACGTTAAAGCGATATTGATAAATATATTTGGCGGTATCGTTCGGTGTGATAGAGTTGCACAGGGTGTTATCGATGCTGTGCAGGAAGTTTCTGTGAATGTGCCTATTGTGATTCGTCTCGAAGGAACCAATGCAGCGGAAGCTGGTGTTCTTTTACAGAACTCCGGTTTGGATTTTGAGGTGGCTACAAGTTTTAAAGAGGCAGCCGATAAAGTTACTGCGGTGTTAAACAAATAAAGTAAATTCTAATGGTTATTTAGGAGGCAACGTATGTTGCCCTCTAAATAATTTTTTTAATTGATAAATAATTTTTCAACTTATGATAGAAATCAAAATATCGATTGACGCTGCGGTCAGCCTGCTGTTGGAAAGAATGAATTATGAATTCACCATTAGGCAGAAAAATAATCTTGTGCCCAAGGTTAATAGGCTGGAAGATTTAAGATTTACCGATTTGCGTTCGATTGCAGAAACTTCTGCGCTGGATTTGGTATTCCTGCTGCCGGTTGAAGTTCTGATACAGGATAGCAATTTGACTGAAATACTTCATAAATCTTTCATTTCGCTGGGAAAGTTCTTAAACAAAGAAGAATTCAATATTTACCCTAAAAAACGCATTGAATTTCTCTTAAAACCTGTTAAAACCACATTTCGATTAATTGAGGACGAAATGAGTTACAAGGACAATTAATCTTATCTTGGCATATCCATTTCTTCTATTAAGATTGTATCTTTGAAAAATGTAACAATTTGCTTTTTTATAGGAAAAAATCATTGATTTTTGTCACTATGCGACATTGCTATCTTGTAAATGACTAAACAGAGTAATATATTAATCCCCCGAAAAGGAGAGTATACTACAAATTTATTTTTGATCCATTCTTCCTTATAAAAATGAAGATAAAGAATAATCTATATATATCATTTCTTATATTTCCCAATAAAATCGAACAGGTAAATTGGATAGAAATTATTTTAAATAAATCATTAAACAACACAAGAGGAGGAGTTAAATGAGAAAATACAATTTAATCGTAATTGCTTTTGCAGTTTTGGTTTCATTCACATTGTTTCAATTCTGCACCAAGTCCACTACCGAACCTGGTGATGATGACAATGGTGGAAATAATCCACCGTCATCCAACTATGGTATTGTCGTAGGTACGGTCAAAACCACTTCCGGTTCAGGTCTAGGAGGGGTTACCGTAACAGCCGGCGCAAAGACGGCTGTAACAAATGATCAAGGTTGGTTCAGCATTGGAGATTTATCTGCTGCTGAAAGACTGCAATTAACATTCACCTTAACTGGTTATGCGACCACTCAGAAAATTGTAAAAATAATAGTCGGTGAAAGCAGCTACATCGATGCTGTTATGGTTCAAGTCGGAGCGAATCAACCGGTAATCGGATCAGCAGGTGGAACTGTTTCAACAAACGGAGGTGCAACAGTAACCTTCCCGCCAAATTCATTCTCTGGCGACGGAACTGCTACTGCTACTTATTTTGATCCTACTTCTAGTACTTATGGTGATGTATTCCCAGGTAGTTTTGAAGGAATACGAATTGGTCAGAGTGCTGCTGTTCCGATTGAATCATTTGGGTTTATGAACGTTGAATTGAAAAATGCTTCCGGTTCCAATATTTCATTAACCGGCAGCGTAACATTAACGATACCAATACCAGCAGCTCTTCAAGCAACAGCGCCTCAAACAATTCCGATGTGGTATTATGATACACAAGCAGGTTATTGGAAAGAGGAAGGAAGCGCAAACAGAGTAGGAAATACTTATGTTGGTACTGTTACTCACTTTACTTCCTGGAACTGGGACAGATATTATGATGTTGCTTACCTGTCCGGACGTGTTGTTGACGGCGATGGCAATCCGATTGTCGGTGCTTACGTGAAAGCCGTTGGTCAAGATTATACCGGCACTTCTTATCGCTACACGGGTTCAGATGGCAGGTTTAATGTTGGCGTAAGATTTAATTCGCATGTACATGTTACTGCATCTAAGGGAGGAGTTACCAGCACAGTTGTTAATGTACAACCGACGCCTGCTGTGAATCAAACACAAGATATCGGTGATATTGTTTTAGCACCACCGCAGGTAACCGTAACACTTACATGGGGTTCATCGCCATATGATTTGGACAGTCATTTAATGGTGCCGACATACGGTGCAGAAGGTCCCGGCCATGTGAGATGGAATTCTAAAGGTTCGTCAATTGGTTATCCCTATGCAAATCTTGATACTGATGATACGAATGGTTATGGTCCTGAAGTTGTGACTATATATAGAAAATTGACAGGTCTTTATGAGTATTACGTGTACAATTACTCTGGTGAGAGTGCCGGTCCTATTGCACAATCAGGAGCGAAGATAAATCTTGTTGTTGGCGGTAGTTTGTATGTTTATAATGTACCAACAAGTAATCCCAATAGTTATCGCTATTGGCATGTCTTTGATTTAAGCGTTGCAAGTGGTGGAGTTGTTACACTGCAGACAGTTAATGCATTGGTTGAAACTGGACCAAATCCAAGTTCTCCTAATGCCTTAAATAAGAGCGCTGTAAAATAATATATTGTGTACTCAAAGCCGGTTTAGGTAATTCTAAACCGGCTTTTTTTATGGAAATAAGTACTATTTATAGCTGATCCTGCTGAAAATCCAAGAAGTTACAACTCAAACAAAATAATTACCTGAAGATTTCCTTTTATCTGTGTAACTTTTGCAGAGAATATACGTCAATAGTGTAATGAATATTTTTAAAACGGAGGGGGACTATGTTTAATTCAAGTAGTGAGTTATTCACTAAAGTTATTCCCGTAACTTGGTACGGGAAGACTATTCAATTTCCCATCACAAGAATTTTTATTGTACTTCTTTTCTTAGCACCGGTAACAATATTAGCTAATCTAATAGGATTAGAATTCGTCAGATCCTTTTCAGAGCCTTACTCTTCATTGTTAAGGTATTCGCGTGGTCTCGTCTTTCTGATTTTATTCATTCTAATGTATGGTTTGTATACTCGGTATATAGAAAGACGTGAACCGCTTGAATTATCCTTTACAAAATTCTATAAGGAGTTGGGATTTGGAGTATCAATTGCTTTCGGTTTAGTAGGGATCATGGTTTTATTCATGTATGTATTAGGTTTTTATAAAATCGGCAGTTTTGGTTCATTGAACAATATGTCGGCTTCATTTGTAACGCAAATGATGGTCGGTTTTACCGAGGAACTCATTTTTCGATTAATACTTTTTAAACTAGTTGAGGAATTTGCCGGCAGCTGGATTGCGTTAATTGTACAGGCATTGATATTTGGTTTTGCTCATATTACCAATCCGAATGCATCTGTATGGACTTCAACAGGTTTAGTGATATCCGACTTATTTCTGTTTGGCGGTGCGTTTATGTTAACACGAAGGATTTGGTTGATAATGGGGATTCATTGGGGCTGGAATTTTTTCCAGGCTGGAGTTTTTGGCATGCCCAATTCAGGAATCGATCGGCCAAGCTGGATTGAACCAATTATAACCGGACCCGAATGGATCACTGGCGGGGCGTGGGGAATTGAAGCTTCTTATATAGCAATTGCTCTGTGTCTTCTTATCGGTATTTGTATTTTCAAGAAAGCTATTGATAATAATCAGCTGGTATTACCGGTATGGCGGCGTAATAAATTGAGTGAAGTATAAAACTTTTCCGGGGGAGAGAATTTAAAATAATCTATCATGTTGTACTTGAGGGAAGTTAGTACAATTTATTTAAAATAAAAATGCAATTATTTTTCTTTGCTTTTTAATTGGTTTTGGTAATACATTGGAACTCATTATATTTTATCGACGGTGATAATAAATTTTATAGGGTGCACATTCCTATCAAATAGCCTTCACTCTCCCAACATCTAAACAATCTATTTGTGTGCACCCTCTCCAAAGGTAATCTGTATTTAACTTAGATAAATCTAATGTGGAATTTCTTAAGCGCTTGTTTTTATCATTCCATTTGAAAGAAAAATTTTATAGTTTTTGTCGCTTTAACTAATTCGGGGGGATCATGAATAATATACTCCAATTGTTTTTCTTCTAAGTTTTGAAAATATCTTCGATTTTATCCCCTTCAAATTACTAGTTAAAAATCAGAATTATACGTTATATAATTTATATGTAATAAATGTAAAGATAATAGTTCATTCTGCTTGATATACTGTCACAATGCAAAACAATATTAATTCATTAATGGCTTTCATCTTTTTGTTTAGGGGGACAAAGTGAAGAAACTCTTTATATTTCTGTTTTTTGTAGTTTGTGGTGTAGTGGAAGCAAGTGTTGAAGAATCCTTGGAGCCGTTAAAACCATTGTTGATAAATGTATCGCCAGTAATTGATGGAATTTTAGATGACATTGTTTGGAAACAGGCACCCAATGTAACGGATTTTAAAACCTTCATACCGGACTTCGGTAAAGATATGAAAGAAAAAACCGTGGTCTACATGGCTTATGATAAAGAGAATTTATATTTCGCATACAAATGCTATGACAGCGAACCGGATAAAATTAAAGCGTCGGTAACAAATCGAGATAATATTCGTTCGGAAGACTGGATATGTATCAATTTAGATTCTTTTAATGATCAGCAATCACTATATGCATTCTATGTGAATCCTTTGGGCATACAAGCCGATAGTAGATTTGCAGGTGGAGCCGAGGATCCAGGTATAGATTTTGTCTGGTATAGCGCTGGCAGGATTGATAACGAAGGTTATACCGTTGAAGTCAAAATCCCATTAAAAAGTATCAGGTATTCCGACAGTAATCCGGTTCAGATGGCGGTTTTCTTTGAAAGAAAGATTAGTAGGTATTCAGAACAAGGATCATATCCGGCCTTAGATCCTGCATTAGGTTATGCATTTCTGACTCAATTGAAACCGATGTTCTATTATGATGTCGAGCATTATACGTTATTGGAAGTTCTTCCTGCCGTAACCTTTGGTGAAATGTATATTCATGATCGAGGTGAAATGAAAACCGAAGAAGTGACAAGAGATTTGAGTTTAACAATGAAGTATGGTATAACCTCCGATTTAATATTTGACGGGACTTATAATCCGGATTTCAGTCAGATAGAAGCAGATGCTGGTCAAGTAGATGTAAACCTGAGATATAGTCTATTCTATCCTGAAAAGAGACCGTTTTTCTTGGAAGGGAGAGAAAATTTTTGGATAGCCGCCACACAATCTTCTGAGATCGATCCTGTTGGATATATTTTAAATACCCGTACAATCGTAAATCCCCTCGTCGGTGCTAAGTTCTCGGGAAAATTGGGAAACGATAACACATTATCCGTTATCTATGCATTGGATGAATTGCTTGATAATTCTAATGGTGAAAATTATGTGCATGTCCCCTTCATTCGTTATAAACAGGCACTTTCGGGGGATGGCTTTATCGGTGGAGTTGCTGCAAGCAGAGAATTTAAAAATAGTGCGAATAGGGTTGGTGGTCTTGATGCATTTATCCGAATCACAGATTCGAGTACATTAGAACTGCATGGAGTAATGACACAGACCAAAATTGACTCAATAAAATTTAATGAAACGGGACATTCGTTGGGATTAAAATACAGCGGTGGATCGAGAGATTTTGATTACGAATTTACATTGAGGGATATAGCGAAGGATTTTCAGGTAGATATGGGATACGTTCAAAGGAATGGAGTTTCATTAGGTACAATACTTTTACGACCTAAAATTTATCCGTCGTGGGAATTCATTCAAAGAATAGATGCCGAAGTATTTATAGCTCACACTCGTGATAAATTTTTTGATATGTGGGAAACCTTTAACCATGTTTCGCTATATGCAATTATGGGAGGGAGGTACCAGATCAAGGTGAAATATTCCTATTCTACAGAAATATTTTTAGGCGAGAGATTCAAAACCGGTGGTTTCCATGTCCAAGTCACTGGTCAGTTTAGAAATAATCTATATGCAAGTGTTTTATGGAGAAATATCGATGCAATATACTATGATAATGATCCGTTTCAAGGACATAGTAATAGGTTTTCGGCAAATTTAATTTATGAGCCATCTGATCAATTCCACGCAGAAGCGAACTTTATTTTCAATGATTTTTATAGAAAATCCGATGATGAAAAAATTTATGATTACCCGCTTGCCAGGATTAAACTTACTTATCAGATGAATAAATATTTATTCTTCCGGGGTATTGTAGAATACAATGAATATAAAAAACAATTGCTTACCGATTTTCTGGCCTCCTTCACTTATATTCCCGGAACCGTTATTCATCTTGGATACGGATCAATGTATGAAAAGTTGGAATGGCAGCAAGACCAATATGTTGGCGGCAGGAATTTTATGGAAACGAAACGCGGATTCTTTTTTAAAGCCTCATATCTTTGGAGATTATAATTATTTATGTATCATCGATAGAGATAGTAGTATGAAAACGACTAATCACTTTTTTGTTTGTTCGATTTTTATTTGCTTGGTTATTTTTTCTTTGAAGACGTTTTGTGCCGATAAGCCTGGGGGTGAAATGAGTAAATCTCCGATTGTGATATTCGGGGCAATGGTGATACCGGGTCAGAATGAAGTCGAGTCCTTGATATGGGCAAGTAGTATAAGAAAATTCGGCGGGAAATTTTCCTCGAATCCTATATGGATTTTTATACCTAATAAAATTGAAAATCTCTCTGAAACAAAACGGGAAAAATTACTTGAACTGGGAGTCGAATTTTTTCCGTTCACAATAGATGAAAGTGCATCCCGGTTTCCATTAGCAGCGAAACCGTTTGCAGCAGCCGAAGCAGAAAAAGTAGCTTTGGGTAAATGTGAGTTTCTTGCATGGACGGATCCCGATAATATGTATCTGAATGAACCGGACGAGTTTATTTTGCCGGGAGGAAAAAATTTAGGTTACCGTCCGGTTCATCATATTAATGTGGGAAGCGTTTACTCGGAACCTCTCGATGAATATTGGTCATTGATCTATAAAGATTGTAATGTGCCGCCCGAACGTGTATTCCCGATGAAACCAAATGTAGAGGATATTGATATCAGGCCTTACTTTAACGCAGGGCATTTTGTAGTGAAACCTGAAAGAGGGATTTTAAAACTTTGGCGTGACAATTTTTCAAAATTATTTCTTCAGCCGGCATACCAGGAACTCTACAAGAAAAATATTCGGTACGCAATTTTTGTCCACCAAGCAATTTTGTCCGCAACGGTTTTATCCGAAATGACCAAAGATGAGATTTGTGAATTGTCGGTAAAGTATAACTATCCCCTAAATTTGTATTTTGATATTCCGGTTGAGAAACGAATAAAAAAGTTGAATGACCTTGTAACGGCACGGTATGATTTATTTGCAGATTACCAGCACTGGAACGCTTTAATAGAAATCGACGAACTGTTAAAAAGCTGGATTGCCGAACAGTTCCGTTTGAAAGGAGTGAATGTTTTGGTTCTGCTTGATAATAAATTCGGCGCAAATAATTTTTTGAACAGAGATGTGTTCGAACAATACGGTTGGAATGTTACAATTGCCGGTCTTCGCGATTCGGTAGCCGGTTGTGATTTCTTCAATGGGCCCTACAAGTTTCTACCCATTGTTCCGGATATTAAATTTGATCAGATAGTGAATGTTGATTACTACGATGCGTTGGCAATTATGCCTGTAACATCTTATTATCAGCCCGATCCCTTCCGTGAATTGATGAGTAATAAAAGTGCGATGGAAATTATTAAAGAAGCTGTTCAAAAAAATTTGCCTGTTTCAACAATATGTTCGGGTACACGTGTTTTGGCAGCGGCTGACGTGATAAGAGGCAAAAAAGTTTTAGGACAGCCTGCGTTTAAAGAAGAGTATGAAAAAGCCGGCGCAATATTTCTCGGAAAGGATTTCCCTCCACAGATTGAAGGAAGCATCATGACGGGATCGAGAGATCAATATTATAACAACCTTGTTGTGATGGCTCTTGCTACTATGATTGAAGAAAAAGGTCCCCGCGGATTTCATAAAATTAAATCGGATGAAAAATTTATTTTCTCATCCGTGGTTCAATTTGCCGAAAGTGATGCAAAGTGGGCGAAAAAAATCGGCGGATTCGGTGCAGACGGTGCACGATCTGTCATCGAAACAAAAGAATGCGGTTTTCTTTTAACAGGTTACACTTTCTCACAAGGTTCCGGCGATGCTGATATATTAATAGTTAAAACAAATGAAAACGGTGACATGGAATGGTATAAGACATTCGGCGGCGACGGAACCGAATACGGTTACAGATGCACGGAAATTTCCGATGGTTATTTAATTACAGGTTATACAACTTCATTCGGCGCCGGATCGAAAGATGTGTATCTGATTAAAACCGATTTCAGCGGGAACGAGATTTGGTCGAAAACATACGGCGGGAAAAGCTGGGATGTGGGAATGTCTGGTTGCGAATCTAACAACGGTTATATGGTTTGCGGTTTCACTCATTCATCCGGTAATGGTGAAGAGGATATTTATCTTATTAATATAGATAGAAACGGAAATGAAATTTGGTCAAGAGCTTACGGCGGTGAAAGATTTGAAATCGGTAATTCAATCTATCGGTTGGAAAATGGTAATTTTATCATCGGTGCAACTACCGGGACATTCGGTGGCGGCAACAGTGATATGTATTTGCTAAAAGTAGACCCCAATGGTAATGAATTGTGGACAAAATCCATCGGCGGACAAATGAACAGCATTCTTCCCGAAGCAAGTCCAACACCAACCGATTGGTGTTACCAACTCAAACCAACATCCGACGGCGGATTTATTTTAGTTGGTTACACCAATGCCAAAGATATTATGAATGCACTGGTAATTAAAACGGATAAAGACGGCAATTTCGTTTGGGGACAAAATTTGGGTAACAGCACTTTTTATGATTACGGTTGGTCCGTAGCTGAAAATGCAAACGGCGAGTTCGTTATTTGCGGCGCTTCAAAATCAACAAAACAGAATAACGATATATTCTTGGCAAAGTTCGGTAGCGGCGGAAATATTGTCTGGCAAAAAACAGTCGGTACGGAATACGGCTCCGATTGGGGAAGTGCAGTATGCGTAACAAAAGACGGAAGAATTATTGTTGCCGGTCATACTAATTCGTTCGGTCTCGGCTCCTATGATGCTTTTTTAATGGAAGTGAATAATAAGGTTATCGATTAGGAAGTCATCACCATAAAGGAGGGGTTATGAAAAAGTCTTTCTTAATTATCTTTTTGATTTTAATGTTTACACAGAACACGTATTCGCAAAATATTATTAATGTTATAGCAAGCGGGGATTTAAGGTTATTAAATGACATTTTAGATCGAAGCCCTGATTTAATTAATTTTCAGACTGAAGAAGGTTATAATTCTGTTCATTTTTCTTGTATTATGGTAAAAAAGGAGGCGCTTAAAGTTCTCTTAGAAAAAGGCGCCAATCCCAACTTAACAAATAAATGGGGTACAGGTCCTCTTCATTTAGCTGCTGCAGAGGGTTATGTCGATATTGTTGAAATTCTTGTTAAAAATGGTGCACTTATTAATTCTAGAGATAAAAAAGGTTGGACTCCTTTAAGGTGGGCACTTTTAAATGGGCGGAAAGAAGTTGCGGAATGGCTAATTAAAAATAGTGCTGAAATTGATTTTCCCGAAGATGAGTATGGTATGCTTATCCACGAAGCAGCCGCTTGTGGTTACAAAGATTTATTAAATTCTATTGTTAGTAAAATAGGTTTTATTAATTCACTTAATAAAAACGGAGGTACACTTCTTCATAGTGCTGCTCAAGGTAGTTTAGTTGATTTTATAGAAGAAATTTTCAAAAGTGATTTAGATATCGAAGCAGTAGATTATTACGGATTAACACCACTTCATATCGCTGCATATTTTAATCAAAAAGCATCTGTGCAAAAACTCATAAGTCTAGGTGCAAAGTTAAATACAAAATGTTTCGGCGGTAAAACACCTTATAATTATGCTAAAGTAGAAGGACATAGTGAAATAGTTGAATTACTTATATCGGCAGGAGCTGATACGGCCGATGCCGTCCTACCACAAATTAAAGGTGAATATTTGGGAATGAAACTACCAAGTTCTGAACCTGAAGTATTTGCGCCGGGTATAATTTCGACAATCGATGGATCCGAGTTTGCCGGGACTTTTACACCTGACGGAATGGAGTTCTTTTTTACATACCGAAAACCAGGTATTTTGGGGAACGGCATATTTTACACTCATGGTAAAAACGGAAATTGGATAAAGCCGGATTTCGCACCGTTTGCGAATAAAACTTTTGAATATGAACCTCATATTTCGTTTGATGGACAAAGATTATTTTTTGGATCTAGGAGACCGAATCCTATAGGTAAAAATGATTATAATTATGGGTGGGTAGTTAAAAAGATAAATAATGAATGGGGAATACCTGAATTTATTGATACAACAGTGAACAATGCCTGGCCAATGTATTTTAGTGAGGCTGCAAACAAAACTCTTTATTATACAGGTAATAAAAAGAGAGGAATTTACCGTTCGAAATTCGTAGATGGTAAATACTTAGAGCCCGAAAGGCTACCCGATGAAGAAATTAACTACTTATTTAATTGCGCTCATCCTTATATAGCACCGGATGAATCGTACTTAATTTTTGATGGTCGTGATGAACGTAAGAATTCTGATGATACCGATTTATTTATAAGTTATAGAGTCAATGATGGTGGCTGGACAAAGGCAATAAATATCGGAGCCCCTATCAATTCTGATGCAGATGAGATGGCTGCAAGCGTTTCGCCCAATGGTAAATATCTTTTTTTCCACAGCGATAGAATGGGAAGTGCTGATATCTTTTGGGTTGATGCCTCGTTTATAGAAAAGTTGAGACCGAAAGAATAAAATCAAAGGAAAAATCAAAATGAAAAAAGCAATACTGTTTTTTTGTTTGCTGGTTTTATCCTCGTCAAATTTATTATCGCAGCAAAATGACTTCCCAAAACTCACCGGTCCCTATCTTGGCCAAAAGCCGCCGGGTATGACACCTCAGATTTTTGCACCAGGTATTATTTCAACGGAAGATGATCGTGAATTTAGCGGAACTT
>CAZKNM010000017.1:0-37424 GCA_964554135.1 uncultured Melioribacteraceae bacterium | reverse complement strand
AAACCTGTCTTTAAAAATATTATAAGCATCATCGAAATTTATTTCGTTCAGCATTTCCTTTGTCCACGGCCGAGTTCTGAAATGATGATTTGTCAGTGTAACGGTAATTGTATCCTGGAATGCTGCGTCGGGACTCGCGCTCCTATTCTGCAGAAATGCACCTATTCTATTCATAAACGATTGATATGCAGTGCTGTCTTTCCTCGTTGATGTGAAATACAAATATACCAACTGCATTAACGTTTCAAGATCGCCGGGTGTACCGGTTCCTTCAAATCCTTCCTGCAGATCCGAAATCCATGGGAATACACTGATGATTTTGCCTGCCAATAATTTTCTTAACTCTGTGAATGTGAAATTACCCAAACCGCTTTCGTTTACGATTACCGATGCCGCGAGAGAGGAGACAAACTTATCATCCGGCACAAGTGAATTTCCACCTGGACTAGATGCTGAAAACAACACTTCGTCATTCTTGAAGTTCGTCGGTTTAAGCAGTACCTTCACACCGTTCTCCAATTCGATTTCAGTTATGCCCACATCCGGGTACTCTCTTTCGGTTAAAATTTCAGCGGGAGTTAATATATCATCAACAAGCTGTCCGGATGAAACACTATCTACAAATGCAGTAATGCTCTCATAATCAGCGACTGTAATTACTTTTTCCAATTCTTCTTGAGTCGGAACATGAATGTTTTCACCTTCTGGTGAACTCACCACAACAATCTGGTTGTCTTCCGTGATTAATTTCGCAGCAAGTTCGTTCACATCATCCAACGAAATTCCTTCCACTAATTTATTGAACAAATTATATTCGTCTTCAACACTTAAAATGGGCGAACCGTTTAGAAAATTGCCGACATATACTGAAGTGTACCTATTGGATTCCCTGTTTTCCCGCTCGGCAAAATATTTCTGCATCGATCTTCCCATGTTTTTCTTTTGTCTTTCAAGCTCGGTAGATGTGAATCCGTATTCCTTAATTCTCTTTGCCTCCAGCAAAAGTGAATTGAGTCCTCTATCAATACCGTTTTCTTCAACGATTGCGGACAAAGAATATGCCGATTTATTCCGCACCAAACTTGTATTACCTGAATACGCATTTACAAACGGAGGATCGGGCGACCGTCTCAATTCCGCCAGTCTTTCATTGAACATTCTGTGATACATCCGTTCGATTAACATATCGCGGTAATCATTTACATTCTCTCTGGCTTTTCTATCTTTCATAAAATAAAGCTGGAAAGCAGTTAAAGTTGCTTCCTTGTCGGACGCAATTGCATAGCGCGCTCCACTGAAGTCCGGCACATTAAAATCGGGTCTTTTTTTCGGTACAGATTGAACAGCGATCGACGAAAAATATTTTTTAATTATTTCTTCAACTTCCATTTCATCAAAATCCCCTACAGCGACAACGGCCATCAAATCGGGTCTGTACCATTTGTTATAAAACTTAAGCAGCGTCTCTCGTTTTACACTTTCAATTATACTTACCTTCCCGATCGGCAGTCTCACGGCATACTTTGAATCTTTGAAAATGACGGGATACTGTTTGTCGGCCATTCGTACAACGGCACCGCGACCGAGACGCCATTCCTCAACAATCACTCCGCGCTCTTTATCGATTTCTTCCTGCTCAAAAGAAATATTCTGTGCCCAATCGCTCAATATCCGGATTCCGGTTTCAAGTATGGCCAGGCTGTCCAATGGAATTTCCAGCATGTAAACCGTTTCATCGAAACTTGTGAAAGCATTTATTTCCGGACCGAAACGCATTCCGATTGATTCCAGATAATTTATTATTTCGTGTTTGCGAAAATTTTTTGTACCGTTGAAGGCCATATGTTCGATGAAGTGAGCCAGCCCTTGCTGGTCATCATCTTCCAAAACGGAGCCCGCATCAACAACCAGACGAAGAAACGCCCTGTTCTCGGGTTTATAATTTGTACGGATGTAATAGGTGAGCCCGTTTTCAAGTTTTCCTATTTTTACTTTCGGATCAACGGGAAGTTTCTGGTCTAAATTTATTTGTGCAACCGATATGTTGGAAACAGTCCAAAGAGTTATAACAATATTTACAAAAACGAATTTAACTCTCATCTCAATTCCTTATGACGAAAACAAGTTACAATGTGATCATTTACCATCCCCGCTGCCTGCATAAATGCATAGCAGATTGTCGAGCCGACAAATTTAAAACCGCGCTTCTGCAAATCCTTACTCATCGCATCCGATTCTTTTGTTTTAGCCGGAAGCTGTTTTAATGTTTTCCATTTATTCACAATCGGTTTACCCCCGACAAACTGCCAGATGTATTTATCGAACGAGCCGAATTCTTTCTGAACTTTTAAAAATTCTTTTGCATTTGTAACCGTTGCATTGATCTTTAGCTTGTTCCGAATAATACCTGGGTCCTTAAGAAGTTTTTCTATCTTCCTACTGTTATACTTTGCAATTTTATCCGGATCGAAATTATCAAATGCTTTCCTGAAACTTTTTCTCTTGTTTAGGACAATCGACCAGCTCAGTCCGGCTTGAAAGGCATCCAAAATCATGAACTCGAATAATTTATTATCATCATGAAGAGGAATGCCCCATTCTTCATCATGGTATTTTATCATTAAGGGATTGTTGGTTGGCCATGAACAACTGGATTCTAGTCTCTGGTTTCTGGCTGCTGGCTGCTTGTTTGTGGGTGAAGATAGTTTTTTGTTTTTACTCATGCTCCGTACGCTTTCTAATTAAATATATTTCCAAGTTCTTATAACTAATGTTCTAGGGACAGGTTACTGGTGTCTGGTAACTAGCGACCAGCCACTAGTTTATTTAATCCAGATTGATTTAATGTTTACAAACTCTTTTATACCGTAATGTGAAAGTTCCCTGCCGTATCCGGAAATTTTCATGCCACCGAACGGAAGACGCGGATCGGATTTCACCATACCATTGATAAAAACGGAACCGGTTTCGATTTCGGTTGCCATTGCTTTCGCTTTATTTATATCGGTCGTCCACAAGGAAGCACACAAACCGAAATTCGTATCATTGGCAATACGAACGGCATCCTGTTCATCCCGGGCTTCTATAACTGATGCAACCGGACCAAACAGTTCCTGTTCATAAGCAGGCATGCCGGGACTAACGTTTGTGAGAACCGTGGGCAAATAATAAAATCCTTTCCCTTCCGGAATTGCACCACCGGTTAAAACTTCAACTCCTTCATAAACAGACGCCTGCACTTGTGCGTGAAGTTCCATTCTTAAATCTTCCCTTGCAAGTGGACCGAGTTCTGTTTTCTTGTCCATCGGATTTCCAATCTTCGCATTTTCCATCCTTTCAACAAATCTTTCTACAAATTCCTCATAAATTTTTATCTCAACAATAAAACGTTTAGCTGCAATACAGCTTTGCCCGTTGTTGATCAATCGTGCAGTTACGGCAGTCTCCACGGCAGAATTTATATCTACATCCGCAAGAATGATGAACGGATCGCTGCCGCCCAGTTCCATTACTGTTTTCTTTAAAGCTTTTCCGCATGCCTCGGCAACTTTTTGTCCCGCGACTTCACTCCCTGTTAGTGTTGCTGCTTTCACTTTAGGATTTGTAATCACATCATCAACCAAACCGGAACCGATCATCAAAGTACGGAAGACATTTTTAGGAAAACCAGCTAACAGAAAAACTTCCTCGATTAAAAGCGCACACATCGGAACGTTGGATGCGTGCTTTAACACAGCAGTATTTCCCGCCATCAACGCTGGGGCGGCAAAACGAAATACCTGCCAGAATGGAAAATTCCATGGCATGACTGCAAGTATCACTCCGAGAGGATCGAACTGAACGTAACTTTCCGACGCGTCTGTCTGGATAACTTCTTTCGCCAGAATATTTTCGGCATTCTCTGCGTAATACTCACAAACCCATGCACATTTTTCCGCTTCAGCCACGGCTTGAGTTATCGGCTTCCCCATTTCGAGTGTCATCGTCTCGGCATACTTATCTTTCTTCCGCCTTAAAACTTTAGATGCGTTGAGCATTAATTTCTTACGTTCGGCAAAACTTGTTTTACGCCAGCTTAAGAATGCATCGTTCACTTTCTCTACGATCGCGCCGACTTCGTTCTTTGTCATTTCATCATAAGTTTTTACAAGATCCCCCGTAGCCGGATTTATTGTTTGAAGAGCCATTATTTTTTCCTCTCATATTTTTTTATGAACCGGAAGGAGTTGCGATAGGTGTCAAATTGATTTTTAAAATAATTATTTAACTTCATACTCATCAAGGGATAACGAGTTGCTGTCAAATACTCAGTTACAACGTGAATGTGACAAAAAACATTCACTAAAAAGAATTTTCAGTAAGAAATATTTTTTTGTTTCTATATTGTGCAAAATAAGTATATTTACGGTAAATATATACCAATCCCAGAAATAGATGGCAAGATCCAGAGAACCTAAAACCTTTATCCTAGATACAAACGTTATTCTTCACGACCCTACCTGTATAAACCAATTCCAAGAAAACGACATCGTAATACCGATAGCGGTTCTCGAGGAAATGGACCGTTTCAAGCGCGGCAGCCAGGTTATAAACTTGAACGCAAGAGAATTTGCCCGCACACTCGATTCACTAACGGAAGACACAATCTTCGACGGAGGCGTTTCACTCGGCAAAGGTAAAGGGAAAGTAAAAATTGCGATCACAAAGGGTGTCAACAAGGAAATTCAAGCGCTATTCAGAGAAGACAGTACCGACCACAGAGTATTGAGTGCCGCATTCGAAATGTATACCGCATCTCAATACAAGGACCGCATCATTCTTGTCACGAAAGACGTAAACCTTCGGATGAAGGCTAAATCGCTGGGTATCTTAGCCGAAGATTATACAACCGACAGAGTAGACAGCATCGATCTTTTATACAGCGGTAAAGAAGTTTTAAAAGACTTCGACGACGACGTCATACAATTGTTTTACCAGCCGCCGTATGAAGTGCCGTTTGAAAAAATCAAATCGAGAATAAAAGTTGAACTTGTGCCGAATAAATTTTTCATAATAAGAAACGGCAATCACTCCGTACTGGCATTCTACGACAGCAACCATAGAGTATTTAGGAAGGTTGACAAAGAAACGGTATACGGAATCAAACCGAGAAATGCCGAACAGATTTTCGCCGTAAATGCACTCATCAATAATAACATTCCTCTCGTGACCATGACAGGCAAAGCCGGAACGGGTAAAACTCTTCTCGCTCTTGCATGTGCACTGCAGGTCAGAAAAAATTACAGGCAGATTTACGTTGCGCGTCCCGTCGTTCCGCTGAGCAATAAAGATATCGGATTTCTGCCGGGGGATGTTGAAAGCAAACTGGCTCCTTATATGCGTCCAATTTGGGATAATCTGAAAATCATTCAAGATCAATATTTGGAGACGGATAAAAACTTCGTAGCAATCAACAACATGCTGAAGGACGAAAAACTTTTTATCGAACCGTTGAGTTACATCCGTGGGAGAAGTCTTCAGCGGATATTCTTTATTGTCGATGAAGCACAGAACTTAACGCCTCATGAAATTAAAACTATCGTCACCCGTGCGGGAGAAGGAGCTAAACTTGTACTGACAGGTGACATTTACCAAATCGATCATCCATATCTCGATACACTCTCAAACGGACTTTCTTATTTGATCGATCACTTCAAAGGACAGAATCTCTACGCACACATAAACCTTGAGAAAGGGGAAAGATCGGAATTGGCCGAGTTAGCAAGTAATTTGTTGTAATTTAATTAACCTACCATTTTGAATTTCGGTATCTGATCCCAGAGTTTTCCTTCAAGTTTTCTACCATTCTTCTTTTTGTTAACTCCACCCCACTGCTTAAAGAAAAACGGTGTACCTTGCCTAATACATTCATCACGAATATTAATCACCCACTCTTCTTCTATTGGTCTGGCTTTGGGACCAGACTCACCGCCGACAATTACCCAGTCAATATTTTTCAAGTTGAGCTTATTTATCGATCCGAGCAAAGGCTCTAGGGATAGGAATTTTATATAAGCGTTAGTATAACATAAGTGGTTTATGCGTTGTATGTGTTTTTCGTTTTCAACACTGACCCCCATCCAGATATTCGGAGCCCATTTTAAATGTTTATCAAGTTGGAACAACCTTTCCGATCTCTTCGTTAATATCTGGAATGTGTGCCAATGCGCTCTGTTCATTACATCGAAAACTTTTTGAATAAACTCAAGCGGAACATTTTTGTGAAAGAGATCGCTCATTGAGTTGACAAATATTGTCTGCGGCTTCTTCCATGAAAGCGGCAGTTCTAAAACATGTTCATGTAATGTTAATGCAAAACCGTTTTTATAATTTTCGGAACCCATTGCTTTCAATCGTTTTGCCATCCGTTCCGCATAACAAAACTTACAGCCTGGACTTATTTTATTGCATCCCGTAATCGGATTCCATGTAGAGCCCGTCCATTCTATTGAAGATTTCTGTGCCATCTAATCAAACAGTCCTTTCTCGGTGTTCCTGCTCTTTACTTTTTTCCAGAAATCATAACCGCGCTTGTTCCGCGAATAAAATGCAAGATAATATAATGGCAAATTTTTTTCATCAGAACGTATTGGAATAAAATTATCAACCGCTTCTTCTAAATAACCAAGCCTTACCATCTGGTTTGTAAATTCATCTGCAAGAAATTTTACAAGGTTTACTCTATCGTCTTGTGCTTTGTTCCACCTTTCTCGCCAATCTGTCAATCCAAGAAAATTATCTATTCTCTTGTTATTATCTTTAACGTAATGTTGAATATTCCTCTTCCCGTCCATCCCGAAAGCAAGGAGTACTAAGAAATCAACAAATTTCGCACTCAACTTTTTAATTGTTTCAAACTCAACACACAAAGAATATGGATCTACAAAACAAAAAGTTAAAACTGTATTGCCTTTTGATGCTTCCGGAATCAAACTAGTTATTTCCCCGATCTTTTCATTACAATCACCCAAGACATATTGAATATCGGTAATTTTACTAAAACTTTCAGTTCTAATTTTCAGTGAATCGATATTGTCTTCATCATTATCACAAAAAATATACTTATTGAAGGAATCGTTAACTTGCAGAGCAATCAAAGGAGAAGCATCTACCACTTCATTCGTTTTTTCAATTACGGATTGTCCGGCGCCGGAATAAAGATCAATGTAAATCCTTTGCCCCCATAGCTTTTTCATACCGGATGAAAACAACGATGTATAATCACGAACAATATTATACTTCGTCTTTGCCCAGCTTCCTACTACCGGTGTTTTGAGATTTGTATTCGCACCCTCGTCTTGACTCAAAATTTCCCCATAGGATTTAACGGTAAGGAAATTAATTAAATGTTAATCTGATATCAATAAAAATATCTTTCTTTAATAATTATATATTCATAAAATTGTTGAAAGACTTAATTTTGCGTGTATTTGCTGAGTAATTTCGTTAAACTCCTCTATCAAATTTTGAAACTTTGAGTAATTGATGAATCCAAACTCATCTCATCACATCAAAGCCATCCTTCAGGCGTTATTCGTAACCCTATTGTGGTCCACATCGTTTGTGATAATAAAACTCGGGCTGGATGAAATTCCCCCGCTTACTTTTGCCGGATTGAGATATGTAGTTGCTTTCGTATGCCTTTTCCCTTTCGCACTTACAAAGAAAAGAATTAACGAGCTTAAGCAAATAGAGAAACATGATTGGATAAAACTAGTCTGGCTCGGACTTTTATTCATCACGTTTACACAGGGGGCACAATTCATAGGTTTATCTTTATTGCCGGCAGTTACTGTCAGTCTTCTTTTAAACTTCTCGTCTGCCGTGGTTGCAATTATGGCAATCTTCTTTTTGAAAGAATATCCTTCCGTTCTGCAGTGGGGAGGGGTGGCTCTATTCATTGTCGGTGTGCTGATTTACTTCTGCCCGGTTGTTATCACTATTGACCAATCAATCGGAATTGCGGTTATGATATTCGGCGTGCTGGCAAATGCCGGTTCGTCGGTTCTCGGCAGAGGAATAAACCGCAAGATGCATATCTCTCCTTTCACCGTAACACTCGTAAGCATGGGTATCGGTTCGGTTATGCTGCTAACGCTTGGAATCATCACGCAAGGTTTCTTACCGTTAACATTCCGCAATATTGTTTTCATACTCTGGCTTGCGGGAATCAACACGGCTTTTGCATTCGTGCTTTGGAATCTAACTCTCCGCACTCTTACCGCTATGGAATCGAGCATTATCAACAACACAATGCTCATTCAAATTGCAATCCTTGCATGGATATTCATCGACGAACCAATCACATTGAAAGAAGGAATCGGAATGTTGATCGCTGCAGCCGGTGCAGTCCTAGTTCAAATGAGAAGAAACACAAAGAAGTAACACTCCGGTGTTTTTACATTTTTAATTCCTTAAATTAAGTCAACAATAATGTCACCTATGAATTTTTCAATACGTGAAATAAAAAGTGACGACGCTCAATGGATAAAGTCGATTCTTACCGAATATTGGGGCTCGGAACTCTCCATAACGAAAGGGAACAAACTATACTGTGATAAACTACGGGGATTTATAGCCGAGACCGTAAATGAAAAAGCCGGACTGATAACTTATAACATAACTCATGATGAATGTGAGATAGTAACCTTGAACAGCCTCGTTGAAAAAGAAGGAGTCGGAACATCTTTGATTGAAAGGGTAAAGCAGACAGCTCGCGAAAATAATTGCAAACGAATTTGGCTTATTACAACAAACGATAATACCCCCGCTCTTCGCTTTTATCAGAAAAGAGAGTTTACTATAAAAGCAATTTATCCTAATGCGATGGAAGAATACCGTAAGCTGAAACCGGAAATACCTTTGCTCGGCGAAGATGAGATTCCGATCCGGGATGAGATAGAATTGGAGTTATTGCTACACTAATAAAGGTTTCTTCAGATTATACGGAGAAACATAGAGATAATACATGAAAAATGTTTTTTTGCTTACCGGACCTGTTCAAACAGGTAAGACGACAAGATTAACCGAATGGACGAAGAACAAAACCAATGTTGATGGAATTCTCCAGCCGGTTATAAACGATGAAAGATATCTTATTGATATCCGTTCCAACGTTTCGAAAAAGCTCAGCGCTTCTACCGAACAGGAAAATACAATCTCGGTTGGAAAACACACATTCGATAATAGAGCTTTCGCCTGGGCAAATGCTGAATTAATAAATGATCTTGAGAATCGTCCTGAGTGGATTATCGTAGACGAAGTCGGTAAATTAGAATTGGCGGGAGAAGGACTTGATTCTGCCGTGTTTGAATTAATTCAAAAATCAAGCTCTTTTCCGTTCACAAAATTTTTATTCGTTGTCCGCGATTCTCTTTTGAATTCTTTTTCAGAATATTATAACTTAAAGATAGAAGATATAGAAAAATTCGAATTCCCCGAGGATTGAAGGCTATGAAAATAAACGGATTATTAATCAGCTCCGGTTTATCCGAAAGGATGGGAGAACCGAAACCTTTACTCATGTATGAAAACCTCCCGTTTGCCGTAGGTATAATTAAAAAGCTGTCGCAAGTGTGCGAAAAAATTATTGTTGTTATCGGACATGAAGGCGAGACAGTAAGAACAAACGTCGAGAAATATTTAAATGATCCGCAATTCTCCTTATCAGAGTTAGCCGGCAGAGTCGAGTTTGTTGACAATCCTAATTACACAGAAGGTATGTTTACTTCATTGCAAAGCGGGCTCAAAGCCATAGGCGATGCAGAGTGGGCAATATATCATTTTGTAGATCAGCCCGGTTTACCAGAATCCTTCTATATCGATTTTGCTGCACAGAAAGATTTCACCATCGATTGGATACAGCCCGTCTATAGAGAACAAAAAGGGCATCCGATTTTGATCAATAACACTCTATTTAAAACCATCATCGACAGTCCGCCTAATATAAGTTTGAGAGAGTTGGCTTCATCGATAAAGGTCAAGAAGAAATTTTGGAAATGCGAATATCCGGAAATACTGGAAGACATCGATACAATCGAAGATTATTTGGAATCAAACAAGAAACTTCCCGAAGAATTCGTCGATCCCGAGGCTCCGCCCCCCGACCAGCAGGAATAACCAATGGGACTCTACAACAAAATTGCCGAGTTAAACGAACAGAATAAATCGTTTGTAATTGCTACTGTCGTCAAAATCAGCGGCTCTGTCCCGGGTAAAGTCGGTTTTAAAATGATCGTCGAACAGGACGGAACATCATACGGAACGGTAGGCGGCGGGGCAATTGAACAAGAAGCAATAAAAGAATCGCTGAAACTCCTTTCGGCCGGAGAAGGAGACACAAAAGAGTACATTCTTTCGGATAAAGCCGACAAATCCGAAGGCAATGTTATTCCGATGAGCTGCAGCGGAAAAGTATGGATTTATTACGAAGTGCATGCGCAAAATCCCACGGTTTATGTCTTCGGAGGCGGGCACGTAGGCAATTCACTTCTTCACTTCCTTTCAGCACTTCCTTATCACACTATATTAATAGATAACAGAGAAGAATTTGCTCACAAAAATAAAAATCCTCAAGCAAGGGAAATTATTCTATCGAATTACCAAGAATATGTAAACCGCTTTTCACCCAAACCGGATTCTTACTATGTAATTCTCACACACGGACACACATTCGATTATCAAATACTGCAAACTCTTTACAAACGTAATGTGAAAGCAAAATACATCGGTGTTATCGCATCCAAGTCAAAAGCAAAAGGGATGATTGAGAAACTAAAAAATGATGTCGGCGATAAAGTTAACCTTTCTATTCTGCACACACCGGTTGGGATAAAACTGGGGGGTGATTCTGCTTCAGAAATTGCGCTCTGTATCGCGGCGGAAATTCAATCAATCCATTACGCCAAATCTGATTAACAATTCATATCAAGCAACCAGATTAAGCAGCAACTGCTTCGTTAAATTTCTTGCAAGTGTTAGTTTATATTCGTTCTTTGCCAGAGGTTCTGCATTATTAAGTAATTCTTTCACAACTTCGGAAATCGAGTTTTCGTTAGTCGACAAGCCGGTTAATTTACCGTTGAAGTCTTTCTCCACCCATGGAACCGGTGCGATGCCTCCCAATGCAATGCGTCCTTCGATTATTTTATTTCCTTCTTTCTTAATCACAGCGCCAACACTCACGATTGCAAAATCCCAAACTCCCCTCTCCTTGAATTTTACATAACTGCTTTTAATATTTTTCTGCAGAGCAGGAATTAGAATCTCAGTAACAACCTCGCCAGGCTGTAAAATATTTTCTTTTGTATAATCTACATCGGGCAACATAAAAAATTCGCTTATAGGGATAGTATGCTTCCCTTTTGCGGATTGTATTGTAACTTTTGCCTCCAACGCAAGTAATGCAACAGCCAAATCTGAGGGATGAACGATAAAACACGGTCCGCCGCCGATGATGCAATGATACTTGTTCTCACCGTCGTAAGCATAACATACACCCCCGCCTTTACGCAGACAATTAAAATCTTCTCTAAAATACCAGCAGCGAGGGCGCTGACAAATATTTCCACCAACGGTTCCCATATTTCTCAATTGCGGTGAAGCAACCTCTCTTGCCGCTTGAGCGAGTATAGGGTATTTTTCAACAATCATATTGTTGTTTGCAATTTCAGCAATATTAACCAATGCCCCGATAGAAAGCCCGTGTTCGGTTGAAGTGCGGATTCTATCCATATCCGGAATCAGTTTGAGATTAACAACATTTTCCGGTGAGATGACATTATGTTTGATCAAATCGAGTGCATCGGTGCCGCCGGCATATAAAATTGAGTTCGGTTTTTCTTTAATAAATTGTCCAACTTCCTTTATCGTCTTTTGTTGAACATAGTTAAAATTATTCATCTCGTTTCCCCATGAATTTTCTAATGGAACGCAGACCTGTCTACCGCAGGCAGGTTTTTACGATCAACATGATTTGTTAAGATCATAATTAATCTTAACCATCATGATCGATCAGCGTTCTATTACTTTTCTTTCAACGCATTCAAAATTTTGTCAGGTGTCATAGGAGAACTTTTAATTCTCACCCCGATTGCATTATATATTGCATTGGCGATTGCACCCCCCGTTGGAATATGAGCCGGTTCGCCGCATCCCTTTGCGCCTGTGTTGCTGATTAATGGATCGCCGTCACTTACAATTATAGTTTCAACGTCGGTTATGTCCTTAATTGTAGGAAGTTTATAATCATGAATATTTGTATTAACCACTTTACCGGTATTATTATCCATTACTCTCTCTTCCAATAAAGCAAAACCAATTCCTTGAATGACACCGCCGTGAAATTGATTTTCTAAAGTTTTTCGATTTATAACGCGTCCTACATCGTTAGCGGCAACAACCTTTATAACTTTTACTTTTCCCGTCTCCGTATCAACTTCAACTTCGGCAAACTGAGCACCAAACGTTTTTATTTCGTAACCATCGGGATTAGCATTTCTCGCACCGGTAGCAACAAATTGATCTTCGTTCATCTTGCCCATTAATTCCGAGATTGAAAGTTTTTTCGTTTCATCATCAATTACTTTCAAGACTCCTTCGGTGTAAACTATTTTTTCTTCCGGCACCTCCAAAACAGCGCCAGCGCCCGATATCAATTTACTTTTTATCTGCTCGGCGGCATCCCTTACAGCAGGTGTTACGGACGGTATTGTCAGACTACCTCCGCTGATCGATGCGACAGGGCATGCTTCAGTATCTCCCAAAGTTACATGTATCTTATCGATTGGAATATCCAGAACTTCAGCGGCAACAACAGCCAATGCCGTATACGTTCCTGTTCCTATATCCTGGGTACCCGAAAGAATTTCAAGACTGCCATCCCTATTCAACTTTAAAGTTGCGAACGACGTCGGACCTCCTCCTCCCCACCATATTTGCGAAGCCATTCCTATTCCGCGTTTGAACCGACCTTTATCCGATCCGGCCGGATTTTTTCTTCTGTGCCAGCCGATTGCCTTAGCTCCTGCCTCGTAAGCTTCACGTAATTTTTTGCTTGTATAAGGAAGATTCGAAACAGGGTCAACCTCAGTATAATTTTTCAGCCTGAACTCAATCGGATCCATAAAAATCTTTTCGGCCATTTCATCTATAATTTGTTCAAATGCAAATATACCCTGTACATGTCCCGGAGCTCTCATTGCACGTGATCTGCCTGCATTAGTAATTACACTGTATTCCTCAACGCTCAAGTTTTCACATTTATAGAGAGTCCGGAAAGGCCAGCTGCAGCCTGCACCATATGCATAAGCACCGACTGTTCCAAAAGCATAATGACTCATCGCTGTAATGGTACCATCTTTCTTCACTCCGATTTTCAGCTTTTGTACGGAATTCGGTCTATTGCCGACTGCAAGATTCATCTCCTTTCGATCGAGAGTTATTTTTACAGGTCGACCTATCTCCTTAGCCAGCAATGCCGCCATAACGGTATATTTTCCGGCTTCAAGTTTACATCCGAATCCACCACCCATGTACTTTTTGATGACACGTACATTGCTTGCAGGAATACCTAGACTTTGCGCAACCGCATCCCGAACACCAAAAACAAATTGAGTTGAATCCCATATTGTTAATTCATCCCCATCCCAGTTTACTACGCTGCAATGATATTCCATCGGATTATGCACAGCAACCTGAGTTGTAAATTCCTCTTCAACAACTGCATCAGCTTCTGCAAATCCTTTTTGAACATCGCCGCGGTTATCGGTGAACGGCTGTCTTCTAACAATATTTCCCCATTCATGAATTTGAACCGCTCCGGGTTTCATCGCTTTTTCTGAATCCAATTCGAAAGGCAGTTCTTCATATTCAATATCA
Source organism: uncultured Melioribacteraceae bacterium (assembly GCA_964554135.1). Lineage (GTDB taxonomy): Bacteria > Bacteroidota > Ignavibacteria > Ignavibacteriales > Melioribacteraceae > CAZKNM01. The sequence continues at coordinate 23,507 of CAZKNM010000017.1, read as the reverse complement.
ATTAACCGAATAGCTTGTTTCGCAATCCTTTCAGTTTCGGCAGCAACACATGCGATTTCATCACCTTGGTATCTTAAATGAGGATCGAATAAAAAAGTTGTACCGAAATACCATGGAATCTGAGAGGTGTTTTCGTTGGTAATAATTGCCAGAACACCCGGCAGGTTTTTAGCTTTATTCAAATTTATTTTCTTAATTCGTGCATGAGGCAGAGGACAGCGAAGTGTTTTTGCGTGTGCCATGTTCGGCAAAATTTTATCTGCAGTGTAAACGGCAGTACCGCTTACTTTATCATAACCATCCTTACGGGAAGTGGACTTACCAACATACTTAAGTTTTTCATTTACCGGCCAATCTTTTACCTTATTAGTTGATACTTCACCAATGCTCTCTGTCGGCTCCCCTTCAAGTATATATTTCGTTTTAACGACTTTACGGGACATTGTTCCTCCAAATCAAAGAGTTAACTGCTTACAATAATTACTAGAAAGTTTTAAAGTGATCATAATATCCAGCGCTGATAATCAATGCGCTTGAGAGCCAGCAGGCAACGATTAAAACAGAAGAAACAAAATAGTAAATCCAGGCTCTATTCAGATGCGATTCAAAAACCGTTTCTCTCAATTTATTACCGACCCAATATCCTGCTGGGAATAAAATACCGGAGATTAAAGCCCAGTTCAAACCTTCACGATATAGGAAAGAAACAAATCCTCCCGCTGTGTTGAACGAAAGCAAATAATTGCAGGGAGCAACTTTCATTCCTATATAATAAAATGCAACAGCGCTTAACAAAGCGGCAGAAGCGCCGACAGCGAATAATGCACTCTTCCTTTTTGATAACCGTTCTGTGAGGAAATAAGTAACGCCCGTCAATATCCCCGCCTGAAGAAAAACAGCAACACAAGAATTTGCATTACACATCACGGAAACATTCAACATAGGAACCACTAATTGCTTGCACAAAACCGTTATGATAGAAACAGGTATTAGCAGCAATGGTTTTCTTAAATATGATAGAGCCACTGCCATTAAACCGATACCTACTCCGGTGAGAATACCGGATCTGAATTGTATGCCGGCCGACTTAAGTCCGACACTTAAAACAACCTCTGATACTCCCCACAAAGAACCGATTAATAAAACGAAAAGAAGTGAATCGAATATTTTATTCTTATTCTTTTCTTCATTGTTCATATTTATCTCCGATAAAATATTTTTGATTCGTTAAAAATTATTTCATTTTTGCCGCTGTAGTTTGAACGGATTTAATAATGTTCGGGTAAGCGGCACATCGACAAATATTCCCCGCCATCCCCTCGATTATTTCTTCCCTAGTCGGATTAGGATTATTTACCAGCAATGCATATGCTACCATTATTTGTCCGGGAGTACAAAATCCGCACTGCATGCCGTCTTCATCAATGAATGCTTCCTGCAGCGGGTGAAGTTTTTCGCCGGTCATTAATCCTTCAATTGTAATTACTTCCTTCCCTGCTGCATCGAGCGCAAGCATATGACAGGAATAAACCGCTTTCCCGTCAAGAACTACAGTACAACCGCCGCACTCCCCGTTGTTACAGGAAACTTTTGCACCGGTCAACTTAAGTTTATCGCGAAGAAGTTCTGCAAGAGTCGTTTCCGGTTCGACCAAAGCTCTCACGTTCTTTCCGTTTACTTTCAGTTTTACAACCTCTTTTCTCCCGTCATCATCTTTTAACTCTTCCGCTATTTTTTTAGGAAGTTTTTTAACTAGAGGTGCTGCTACGTAACTTCCAACAACTCCGGTTCCTACTTTCCCAATGAAATTTCTTCTGGAAATGTTGTTCGATTTAGATTTCTCGTCCATATAATATTTCCAAATAATTTATAAATGAATCGTATAACTTTTCTCTGAAATGTACAAGTGCGGTCCCCAACTGGTTTTAACATAATAAAGATGGATACATTTTGCAAATGAATTAGGCGGTACCATAAAAATCCCGGTCTATTAATACACATATAAGGTGAGCGTGAATTGAATTGCTTTAGAGTCGATTTAAAAAGTTATAATTGTAAGTAACATCAAAATTTAGGATGCAATAGGAATGGTAAAAAGCCGGACGCAGACTTAACTGCGTCCTTTCAAACAGATCATTTTACGGTTTTAACTTTACACGTAGAAATACCAAAAGGAACGTATATCAAGCATGATCTTGTTAGTGCTGTGAATAATGGGATTATTCCAATCAAACCCCACCAGCTTTGATATATAATACCAAGAGCAATAATAACAGCACCAATAACAAATCTTAGGATTCTATCCCAACTACCAACGTTTTTTTTCATTTTGTACTCCAACGATTATTTATTATAAGTTCATATGTCAAAACACTTATACTGCTTATATAGTTTCATTCGCATAAATCCGGCACTTAACGCAAGTAATTATTTTTTTCACCAATAACAACAAAAGAAGAGTTCGTTTATAAATTTATACTGGACAATTTAGATATACTTATATCCGGTTGTTGAGCCGAAATTAAATACCCCAATGCGTTTTTCAATTCATAATTTTTAAGAATGGATTTCAAATACGGTATATTAATACGAATTCATTCAACTATAGGTTATGGGGGGAATATGGTAAGAAAAATTACCATTCTTTTATTACCAATTATTTTACTAACCAATTGCAGCGAAGAAAACTCAACAGGGAACAACACATCAAATTTACCCGGAGTGTGGATTGAAAAAGCAGAAATGCCTATCGGTGCTCAGGAAATTTTTCCCGCAGTCTTAGAAGGAAAAATTTATGTTGTTGCAGGACTTGCAAGCCAAACACAAGTAACAAAGCACGTGTATGTTTATGATCCCTCAACCGATACTTGGTCACGTGCTGCCGATTTTCCATTCTACCGTCATCATGTAGCTATAGCCTCATATAATGGCAAGTTATACGCCTTCGGGGGTTTTCAAGGTATCGGTATTGAATGTGTAACTGTCGGCGAAGTTTTCGAATATGATCCTTCAACAGAAATCTGGACACAAAAAACATCTATGCCTACAGCAAGAGGAGCTGGTGGCGCTGTAACTTATAACGGTAAAATTTATCTGATCGGCGGAAGAAGTATTCATCCGGATATTAACTACAATACGGTTGAAGCATACGATCCTGTTAACGATACATGGGAGACATTATCCCCGATGCCTATACCTTGTCTTCACTCCGGTTATGCATTAATAGGGGATTTGATTTACGTTATTGCGGGGAGACAGCTTGATGCTAACGGTTCCGAGACCATAAACATTTCCGAAATGCAGGTTTACTCACCTGCGGATGATGAATGGCAATTATTGACAGACCTACCGAGACAATCAAGTGGGTTGGCGGCGGCATCTTTGAATGGTAAACTATACGCAATGGGGGGAGAAATGCCCTTTGGCGGAAATGCAGAGATTTATTGGGAAAACTATGAATACGATCCTGTAACTAATAGCTGGCGTGAAGTTGCAAAGCTACTCATCCCACGACATGGAACCGGCGCCGTTACAATGGGCAATTACATTTACCTCATCGGTGGAGCGAGAAGACCTGCTTTTGGTACAACGCCCATTAATCATGCTTTTACAATCGACTAACAATTTGGTTTTTCCAGACAATTAAAGCTTCCAGATTCAACTGGGGGCTTTTCTTTTTAATGTTGCAATTATTCATTTATCTTGTTAGGTTATTTCATCTGCTACACGTTATAGTTATACGGCACAAATTAAAGGTGTTGAAATGAAATCATCCTTAACTCCCTCCCGTATTCTTTCCCTGCTTCTTTGGCTAGTAATGTTTCATTCTCTTGCAGTCGGTATCGGTTTGATTTTTATGCCTGTATCATGGCTACCTTTCTTCGGTTTCGAACCTTACGCAAGGAATTTCTATCAAGCACAAGGAGGCATCTTCCATATTGTAATGTGTGTTGCTTATGCAATGGCAGCATTGAGATTTCAAAAGTATGAATGCCTTATTCAATTTACGATCATCGCAAAGTTTATCGCTTTTGCATTCCTGATAATCTACTATTTATCGATCGACCACATATGGATGGTTTTATTATCAGGATTATCCGATGGTACGATGGGATTTCTGGTTCTATTAGCATATAAAAACTATAAAAAACATAGAGCAATTAACTAATTCCAAAATTAAAAACTGTTTTTCATAACCGTATTTTAATCCTTAAAGGCAAAAATGCGGTTGTCCCTTCGATTTACATTTCTTAATTAAATTAAATTTAGTATAAAGCTGGTGTCGAATAATATTTATCATTAGATGGAAATAGTGCTCGGTCAAAAATTAAAATGGTCCAGAAGAGAAAAAGCTTTCGAATTGAATTTCGATCCGGTGCGGTTCGTCCTTCAATACGGAAAGCCGTACCATATTCTCCGAATGTTCAGAGTACTTAAAAACTTTGAAACGAGTGCCCTGGGATTCAAAAACGATATAACATACTTTCAAAATCCTGACGGCGGCTGGCCATGGCAATGGAAAGAAGGGAAACCAAGCGGAATGCTGGAAACCGCTCATGCTTTGGAAATATTAATTAAAGAAGGTGAAAACAAAAATTCACAATTAATAAAAAATGCTTACGACTTTATCATTTTGCATCAGAAAAACGATGACGGCTGGTCGGAAAACAAAGATCTGTTACATGCTGTTTCTAATAAATCGGATCTGCTGAATACAAAATTCAGCGGTCCAAAAATAACCGCTGTCATTGTAAAGTCTCTCATCGAAGCCGGATATTTAAATAATATCTATGTAGTAAAAGGAATTGAATTCTTACATAAAACTCAAAACGGGGATGGGGGCTGGTCCTTACATGCCGGCATTGATAATCCACCAGCTTCCGACTTAATCTCGACGGATGAAGTTTTAAAAGTCTTACTTTCATTGGGAGAAGAAAGGAAATCAGAAATAATTTTAAAACTCGAAGGCTGCGTTATCAAATTTCGCAACCAATGGAAAATTCCGGGCAACGCAGGTTCCGTTTTATCAATCCTTTCCAATTTGGTATACAGCACAAAATCAGAAGAAGTAAGAGATGTAATACAAATATTAATCGACTCCCAAAAAATTGACGGCGGTTGGAGTGTGATGAAAAAAGCTCCTTCGGATCCCGGCTACACAACTTACTGTATTGAACAACTCGGCAGACACGGTGTTTATTATAGATAAATCGAGCAAGCTTGTCTTTCTACATATCTGATTTTAAAATGTCTTTTCAGATAGCAAGAACCTTCTTTAAGAAGAATTTATTTCTAATATATTCTCTTAATTACAAGTTGACATACTTTAATCTATTGGTATACCGGACAAATGACCGGAAAATCCTAAAAAAAGGATTTGGAAGAGTCCGTTGCCTTCGAAAAATTTTGAAATAATTCGGTAATATTCGGTAATTTAACATATCAATTTGTATTACAAGGGGAGGTTGAATATGAAATTAATCAAATGCATTTTAATTATCATTCTTACAATTTGCTATTCCAATATTTCCGCCGGTCCGGGTAAAGTAGTAACGAGTTACAAAACACCCGGTTCGTGTCCAACCGGATTAACATTTGATGGAAAGAATTTATGGCTGGCCGATCGCAAAACCGACAAGTTATACTGCATCAATCCTGCCAATGGTGAAATTGTAAAAGAATTACCATCACCGGGATTTTGGCCCGCCGGTTTGGCTTGGGATGGAAAACACCTGTGGAATATCGACACAAAGCAAAACAAAATTTTTGAAGTATGCCCCAATAAAGGAACCATCCTTGGAGTAATCGATGCACCGGGCAGCGGAGCGGAAGGACTTACATGGGACGGCAACACTCTCTGGGTAAGCGATCCGCAGGAAGACAAGATTATGAAAATCGATATGAGCGACGGAACCGCGGTCAAATCATTCGATGCACCGAACAGGAACGTGCAAGGTTTAACATTCGACGGGACATATTTCTGGTGTTCCGATAGAATCGCCGATGAAATTTACATGATCGATTACAACACCGGTGAGGTTATTATAGTTGCCAAATCCCCGGCTCAATATCCTAGAGGAATGGCGTGGGACGGGAAATATCTTTGGAACGTCGACTATCAAACAGATATGCTGTATCAATTGGCACGTGAAGACGAAGATCTCTACACGCTTGAAAACACCAGACATGCAAAGGTAACATTTACACATGAAGTAAAAGGAATTGGAAACGGTCAAATTAAAAATCTCGATGTTTATATCGCGATCCCGGAAAATCTGCCGCAGCAGGTTGTTGAAAAAATCGATTTTGAACCGGCTGATTATAAAACGCTCACTGATAAGTGGAATCAGAAATATGCTCACTTCAATTACAAGAATATTGATTCGGGTACACCGGTTCGTTCTATTATGACGGTTGAAACAAAAATCTCCGATATAAGCTATTACATTTACCCGGATCGATGCGGAACACTTGCCGATATTCCCAAAGAAGTAAAAACAGTTTATACCGCAAACGACAGCAAGTATCAAATTGACGATAAATACATTCAAGATCTTTCCAAGGAGATTGTTGGGGACGAAAAAAATCCTTATTGGATCGCTAGAAAAATTTTCGATTACGTCCGCAATACTCTGGAGTATAAATTGGAAGGGGGTTGGAACGTTGCACCCGTTGTTTTGCAAAGAGGAACCGGTTCCTGTTCGGAATACACATTTAGTTTCGTTGCGCTGTGCCGTGCTGCCGGTTTACCCGCAAGGTATGTAGGCAGTCTAGTTGTCCGCGGTGATGATGCAAGTATGGATGAAGTCTTTCACCGCTGGCCAGAAGTTTATCTTCCAAACTACGGATGGGTCCCGATCGATCCTCAAGGCGGCGACAGACCGTTACCCCGCGACCGTGCGATGAATATTGGTCATCTTTCCAACAGATTTTTAATCACCACCCAATGCGGCGGTTACTCACAATACATGGGCTGGTATTACAACTCTTACGAAACTTACTCCGCCGACCCGCAGGTACAAGTAAATATCGAATCTATTGGTGAGTGGGAACCGATAATTGATTAGATAATTTCCAAGACACCCAACCCCAGGTTCTCGGGGATGGGTGTCTAACATTATTCTGTGGAGAATCAAATGACAAATAAAAAATATCGGGCTGGTTATGTACTAACCCTTTTACCAAGTATTGCCACATTGATCATGGCATTATTAATATACTGCCAACTAAATGAGACTCAGGAACAAACCAAATTACTAAGAAGAACATTAATGCAATCTTATAGACCAATTGGTTACATATCTCATCCGAAAAATGAGTTGGGAATAGACTCTATAAAATTTAAATGGGACGTGTGCACCATACCCAACAAGTTCTCCTTTACTGATACATTACATATTGTAAATAAAGGTACCGGATTATTATTATTGATCGGTTATGTTTCACACCTATCAACTAGGGCAATTGATTTCAGGGAGGAACTTCTCAACTCTGGAATATCTAATATTGAATTTGACGCAATGTACAGTGATGCACGCAGAGATTGTCTTCTCCCAGAGGAAAAAACGATGCTTCGCTTGAGTCGGGCTGAAATTGACTATAAAGCTCAATATTATCTCTACATTTTATTGTTTTATCAAGATGGAAATCTATATGACACATGCGAGCTTACAAAATTCCCCTTGAAAAGGAATGAAAAAAATATTCAAGAGTATCAATTTGAGTTCGATTCAACTAAAGGCAGTATTATAAGGCAAAGTTTTAATTGTTACTCCTTAGAAGAAAGGGGAAAACTTGTTGACGTAATTAAATCTTTTGATCATCCTCTGGCCAATTTTTTGGAAAGAGCGTATTAGATTAACAATACCTAGTCTTTAAAGACACCCAACTTCTCTGGTTGAATTGAAGAAGTTGGGTATTTCTGACTGAAGTTGGGCTTCTCTAAAAAAGTTAGGTGTTTAATTCCTAATAAACAATAAAATTATAGCTGTTAATAATGAACCACAAAATCAAAATACTTTTCGTCTGTACGGTAAATAAGTTGAGAAGCAGAACGGCGGAAGAGCTTTACAAAAACGATCCCCGGTTCGACGTTAAATCAGCAGGTGTCGATCCGCTTGCCGTTATCCGAATAAGCAGGGAATTATTGGAATGGGCGGATTTCATATTAGTTATGGAAAAAGTCCATAGAAATATAATTCACAAGAAATTCCCGGATATCTATAAAAACAAACGGATTATCTGTTTATACATTCCCGATATATTCGAATTCATGAATCCCGAATTGATTCAAATACTTCGAACTAAAGTGGAAGATATTTACATTTCTGATATGAAACTGTAATTCATGTGATTCACAACGGATTTATTATATTAATTTTTTCTATCCCACTTAAAAAATCTTGTTGCTTTACTTTCAGGAAATAGTAATTTACGGCATGGCTCCACTGCAATATTATTAGGAGGAAGTATGTCAAAGAAGAAAAAAGACAAAAACCGTAAGCATAAAAAAGAAAAAAAGTCGGGTGAAAAGAATAAAATGAGTTCTTCTCAGAACGACAATCCCGAAAAGACACCCGGTATCGAACTGAAGAATGAAGACAAGAAACAGAAAAAAGTAAAGATTAAAAAGAAAGATGCCGATCATTATAACGACAAAGGAAAACTTAGGAACAAGTTCTATGAAAACGAACTTCAAATTCTGCAAATTGAGTTGGTAAAATTACAGGAGTGGATAAAACACAAGGGATTGAAAGTTGTTATGGTCTTTGAAGGGAGAGATGCTGCTGGAAAAGGCGGAGTGATAAAACGAATCACCCAATCGCTGAATCCCCGTATATGCCGCGTAGTTGCGCTTGGTACACCCACCGAAAAAGAAAAAACACAATGGTACTTTCAACGGTATGCTCCTCACTTACCCGCAGCGGGAGAAATGGTTTTATTCGATAGAAGCTGGTACAACCGTGCAGGCGTTGAACGTGTAATGGGTTTTTGTACAGACGAAGAATACCGGGAATTCATGCGGTCATGCCCGGAGTTTGAAAGGATGTTAATTCGCTCCGGTATAATCCTATTAAAATATTACTTCTCCGTCAGCGATGAAGAACAGGAAAGAAGATTCCAGCAGCGTATAAAAGATCCAACACGCAGGTGGAAATTAAGCCCGATGGATTTGGAATCTCGTGCAAAATGGGTTGAATACTCCAAAGCAAAAGATGAAATGTTTGCATACACGGATATCAAACAAGCACCTTGGTACGTAGTAAATGCGGACGACAAAAAGCGTGCACGTCTGAACTGCATCCATCACTTGTTAAATATTATTCCATATAAAGACCTGACACCCGAGCCGATTGAACTTCCACCGCGGCAGAAGACAAAAGGATATGTAAGACCACCGATATCAGATCAAACATTTGTAGAAGAAGAATATTGATCGAGGTATCTACCTTCAGGGTTATTGAAAACTTTGAAGGTTATTTGGTTTTTTACGATTTACATGATAATCTTTATTTTCTCCACATAAACAACTTCGCACGCACCGCTGCCTCTATCGGTTCTAGACATTGAGCTCGCCCATTTCCACCCGCCGGGTCCGCTTACTTTTACGAGGTAACCTTCCAACTCAATAATATTTCCTTTCACAACTTCATCGAGTATGTTTTCAACCGATTCATTTGCAGGAATGATGTGCATGTTTGCGCTGTAAGTTTCGATTCCGCTCTTTGGAATTGGAAAGTTATCGGTTTTCCAATAATACCACCTTCCGCTCTGCCAAATGTCCAACTGCTCAACAACACTTTGATCGGACATTCTTCCCCAGCCCAATGCAAGGTCGGTCGGCGAAATACCGCTTTCATCATCCCAATGATAATTTTCTTTACTCAGTACACGGGCTCTTAATTTAAACTCGGCAATAGCTGTTATTAAATATTCGTCCTTAACCCAGCCCCTGCCGTCTGAAATATTTTTTTGAAAAGGTTCTTCCGATGCCATTACTCCAGGTGGTTGTGTAACTTCGGCTTCGGGCCAGAAACTATAACCGACATAAATTACCGCGGCTAACAAAAAAATCGTTGAGAAAACTTTTATCATACCGCCTTACTCCTTATACTCTATAATATATACCCCATTCCCACAACCATTAAGATTACCAAAACTCGACAATTTTACAACCTGTTTTTTGATTTAATTCCCAAAATTCATTTCAAATCACAAACAGATAAGTCGAACAAGATTTCCAAAGTTTGATAATCTCATCGGGTTCTTATAAATTGCCAAGTGTTTCCCTGATGTTGGTCATTTATATTAATTCTTACAATCGCATAAATAAAAAATAACATAAATGGAGGTCTTTTTATGGATGCAGTATTATTAGCCCGATTGCAGTTCGCTATGACTATCGGATTCCATTTCCTTTTTCCTCCGATAACAATCGGACTTGCATGGCTTCTCGTTATTGCCGAAACAATCGGCTGGCGTAAGAAGAACGAGATCTATCAGAAGATCGGCAAATTTTTCGGTAAACTGCTCGCACTTACTTTTGCAGTCGGAGTTGCTACCGGAATCGTAATGGAATTCCAATTCGGAACAAATTGGTCGGAGTACTCAAAGTTCGTGGGAGATATTTTCGGTGCACCCTTAGCCGCTGAAGGTATTTTCGCATTCTTCCTTGAATCCGGATTTTTAGGTTTATATATATTCGGACGCGGGAGAGTTTCAAAAGGCGTACACTGGTTCTCTGGATTAATGGTCGCCGTTGGTGCAACAATCTCCGCCTTCTGGATATTAGTTGCAAACTCATGGCAGCAGACACCTGCTGGTTTCATCGTTCAAAACGGAAGAGCGGAACTTACAAATTTCTGGGAGGCTGTATTTAATCCTTCTACAATGGTGAGATTTTATCACACGATTGATGCAGCGATAATAACCGGTGCGTTTTTCATGGCAGGAATTTCCGCATACTATCTCATAAAAAAGAAACACATTGAGATCGCCAAAGCCTCTATGAAAATTGCCGTTATCGTCGGATTAATTTCCTCTTTACTGGAATTATTCCCGTTCGGTCATGAACATGCACGTCAAGTCGCATTGACTCAACCAGAAAAATTCGCAGCTATCGAAGGAATTTATGAAACTAAAGAAGGTACCGGGTTGCTTATATTTGCAATTCCTTCGAATGAACCCGGCGAACTTGAAGGAAGAATAGAAATTCCTGGATTCTTGAGCTGGCTTGTTTACGGTGATGCCAACGCTGCTATTCAAGGATTAAAAGATTTTCCACCCGATGAAATACCGCCACTTATACTAACATTTACATCGTTCCACCTAATGGTAGGATTAGGAACTCTTTTTATAATTATTACATTGTGGGCGGCTGTATCGATGTATAGAAAAAGATTATGGGACAATAAAATTTTGTTGAAGGTTTTCTTGTGGGCGATTCCTTTGCCGTTGATCGCATGTCAATTAGGATGGATCACGGCCGAAGTAGGCAGACAACCGTGGATTGTTTACCGATTGTTAAAAACAAGCGATGCAGTTTCAATTACGGTACCTGCTGGGAATATTTTATTCTCAATCATTCTTTTCGGATTGATATACATTTTCCTCGGTGCACTTTACGTTTATCTTGTAATTCGCAAGGTTAAGATCGGTCCCGAACCATTAACAAATGCGGAAGGAGGTGTGTAATGGATCTGAACATTATTTGGTTTGTATTGATTGCCTTTTTAATGACCGGGTATGCAATACTTGACGGCTTTGACCTCGGCGTCGGAGTTTTACATCTTTTCACGAAGGATGAGAAAGAACGCAGAATAAATTTAAATGCAATAGGTCCGGTCTGGGACGGAAATGAAGTCTGGCTTATAACCGGGGGTGGTGCTTTGTTCGCTGCGTTTCCAATCGTTTACGCAACTGTCTTTAGCGGATTTTATCTTGCATTAATGCTTGTATTGGCCGCACTGATATTTCGCGCGGTTTCCCTGGAATTCAGAGGGAAAGTTGATTCTCCTAAATGGAAAAGATTCTGGGATTGGGCTTTCGGTCTAGGGAGTTTATTACCCGCAATATTATTCGGTGTTGCAGTAGGAAATATTCTGCGGGGTGTGCCAATCAACAGCGGCGGCACTTTCACAGGTAACTTTTTTACTTTGTTAAATCCCTATGCTATTCTCATTGGAATACTAAGTCTCATCTTATTCACAATGCACGGTACAATTTATATGGGTATGAAATCACATGAAGCCCAAAGGGAAAGGATGAAAAAACTTGTGCCGAAATTATGGATGGCCTTTGTTGTTTTATATCTTCTAACCACCCTCTATAGTTTTTTCGAAGCTAATTATTTGTTCGCGAATATTTTATCAAATCCTTTATTCTGGATTTTATTCGTTCTCTTACTGGCCGGAGTCATCTACATCCCGATTGCCGTGAACTCAGATAAATTCGGGAGAGCTTTTTTCTCTTCTTCGCTTACAATTGCATCTATGATGGGTTTGGTTGGGGTCGGTTTATTCCCGCGATTTGTTCCATCATCGACCGACCTTGTTTACAGTCTAACTATTTATAATGCCTCATCTACTCCTCGAACTTTGGAGACAATGCTAATAATTGCGCTGATAGGAATGCCGTTTGTTATCGGATATACCGCATTTATCTACAAAGCATTCAAAGGGAAGGTGATTATAAACGAGGACAGTTATTAATTTCACAATTGTTTGTAGACCCGGTTCAAACAAAGCCGGGTCTTTTGTATATTAAACACAAAATTATCCTCAAAGGTTATGCAATACAAAGGAATATTTTTTGATCTGTATGGAACGTTATTGATTTTCGGCGATATGAAAGCAGCATGGGAAAATTGGATGACTGCATATTATAACATTATCGTGGAGAGAGGTTTTAATATTTCTGAAGAAAATTTCATCGCCCAACTCGATGGTTTCTTTTCCAGACTGCGTCCTGCAGTTATAAATCCCGAACTTACCGTTTATGAGCACAGATTACTCGAACAAAATAAAAAAATCGGATTCAATTCCTCCATTCCCATGCTTCATAAAATGGCTAATGTTACAATCAACGCATGGGATAATTACGTTCAAATAGACCCGGAAGCTATTGACGTTCTTTCCAAATTAAAAAACCTGTTTAAACTTGCTCTAATTACAAACTTCGATCATCCGCCACACATACACGATCTCTTAGCAAGACATAAACTTAAAAATTTGTTCGAAGAAATTATTATTTCGGGTGAGGTCGGCTCTGACAAACCGGACCCTAAAATTTTTCAGACAGCTTTGGATAAAACAAATCTTAAACCCGCCGAAGTTGTTTTTATCGGTGACAGTCCCGAAGACGTGAACGGTTCAAAAAACGCCGGCTTAAAACCCGTCTTGATAAAAAGAGAACGTGATGAAAATGATCATATTTATCTTGACTATTATTCGGATATAAAAAATCATAACTTTGTTAGAGAAGCCGTTGACGAAGACGGAGTTCATATCATTTCTAAATTATCCGAGCTGCTGACAATTTTCGGAGTTAAGTAACACAAAAAACTCACATACTATTCAGAAGTTTTAATCGGGGGGCAAAACAAATAGATATTACTGCGGTTCTATTTTACAGCTGCCATTCTATTTCATCCCACCACAATCTCAGCATAAGGTCATCAAGACGCATTATTCCGTCTTGGGTTACCCCTTTAGGAACCGGATAAAAACTATAGAGTTTATCATAAACCGCCAATCTATCGTATACACTGGTGAGACTGAGCAGATACCACAATGATAACGCATCGAATTCTGTTGCGGCAGAAAGGATTGCAGACAATGAGGATCTTCCACCATTATAATATTGAAAATTCTTGAGTTCCTGTCTTAAAACCAAACCAGCATCTTTATGATAAGGAACGCTTACTTCTCCATTCTTTTTTATTTCACAGATATAATTAGCCGCAAGCGGTATAATCTTACTTTCTAATGTTACTTCAACTAAGTCCTCAAAAATTTCTATTCGATTGTTCCCAACATCGTCAACCGTCAGGCTGTATCTTCCGCCAATTTCTTGCACCGATATCACAGCCGTCAAAATTGTAAGACCGGATCTATCTACTTTTGAATCTACAATAAGCGTCCCTTTGTTTAGTTTAACACGATTATCTCCATCTTTTGCTTTTAATAATGTAATAGAGGAATTTTGATCTAGTTCGATTCTGCTTACTCTGGGAACCGTAATACCTACCTTTGAATTGGGATCTGTAGAGAGGTTATTGTTTACCTTCAACAGCATCGAGTTGTCAATTCTAGCATTAACTCTATATAAGCCTGAAATTAATTTTATGCTCCAGGGCGAATTGTTTTTAGAGATATCAATATAAAAATATATTCCCGCACAAATAACAATTATAACAAACAACCATATTATGGTTTTACGATCTATTTCACGTTTTATTCGTACTTTTTTAACCGTCCGATCCGGCTTTGAAGTTTCATCCTTTTTACCCAATTCTTGACGCATCGCTTTTTTAATCTCATCCAGCTGTCTCTTGCTAAATGCTTTTTCTCCTTCACCGGCTTTAGTACTAAGCCTTATCAATGCATCTGAAATTCCGTCTAGGATCTCCTTCGGAGTATTAATTCCCGTTTTAAGATATTTCGCTTGGAGTAAAAAGTTGGTTAAAAGTTTATATTCGTTATTACAAGATTCACACTCTTTGAGATGTTCTTGAATTTCTTGGTTTACATCATCCGTCAAGCTGCCTTCAAAATACTCATCCAGATATGATTTTACTTCATCGCATTTCAATTTTAAATTCTCACCATTAATTCTCTTCGGGTTACTTTTAATATTTCTTTCACTTTTTTCTCGGATCGTTCTCCCAGAAAATCGGTTATTTCGGGATAGGAATATCCTTCCATGTCATGCAACACAAATACCAATCTTTGCATTTCTTCCAATTCGAAGACCATTCTTTCTAATTTATTTAGACTGATCGCTTCAGGTATTTTTGCGTTTTTGGATAATTTGGTTTGTTTTTGCAGCTTTTTTCTTCGCTCGTTTGTTCGGACTTCTTCCATTATTGTAAATACCGTTATTCCTTTAAGCCAATCACTGAAAGCTACATCTTCCCTATAATGATTCAGATTTTCCCATGCTGCAATAAAAACATCTATCGTTACTTCTTCCGAAAGTTTTAAATCAGCGATTGTCCTTAAGACAAGAGTATATATTGCATCAACATTTAATTTACACAACTCCATAAATGAATTTTTTCTGCCGCTCTTGGACAATCCGACAAGGTATTTAATGTAACTAGTATCAACTTCTCCCAAGAAAACCTCAATTAATATTTTTCTGTATTAGGTTTTGTGTATTACGCAAAAATTAATTTCTAAAACTTATAGTCGTTCCGGTCGATTTTACCTTTGCGACCATAATTATGTTTCTAACTCCATCATCACCAATTTCAACTCCCGTTCCAAGGAGATCAACTTTTTTGTCCCTCACGTTCGCAGTAAATTCTCCTACTTCCGTATTTGCAAATTCCTGCGGCATTGTCCAACCAATATAAGAACCATTACCCCCACCGATTTCTGCGGGTTTCTTATAATAAGCTTGGACCATGTCTGTAAGAGTATTGAGAGTAGTAATTATCTGATCTCTGTTGCTGTTCACCGAATATTCCCGGAATAAATTTACCCCGACAAAGATCATTAAAATTACTGCTATTATTCCCAAAACCAATAGTAAAAGCTGTTGACTGCCCATTGTAAGTATTAATTGGTCAATTAATCATTAAACTCGTGTTTATTATATAAATAAAAACTTATTAGTTCAACTGAATATTTTGAAACCTGCCAATTAAAAATCAGATCCTTTCAATCCTCAGATTTGTTGAATTTAATTTCATAAGACCAGTATAAAACTTTTTGACAATTATAACTCTTCAAGTTATATTTATACTGAACATCTTCCTTTGCTCCACCCTAACTTTTGACAATTTTAATATCAGGAGGTATCTTATGCAAACATTTATCCTGATGACAAAGCTATCACCTGAAGTTTCAAGGCAAATTAA
Source organism: uncultured Melioribacteraceae bacterium (assembly GCA_964554135.1). GTDB lineage: Bacteria > Bacteroidota > Ignavibacteria > Ignavibacteriales > Melioribacteraceae > CAZKNM01. The sequence continues at coordinate 7,423 of CAZKNM010000017.1, read as the reverse complement.
GAAGCGGCCCAAAATCGGACGTGCCTGGCTTGATGAAGTAAAGAAAAAATGTCCCGAAGTAAAGTTCGTAGCCCATTACGCTTTACTAGGTACTTACGATTTCATGGATATCTATGAAGCACCAAATGAGGAATCGGCAGCTAAAGTTTCTATGATTAGTCTTGCCAATGGAGCTTTGCAGGCCGAAAGCTGGACAGCAATTCCTTATAAAAGATTTCTTGATCTTACAAAAGAGATTTAGTGGATACTCCAATATTACCTTTATCCCGAGCTTGAGCTTTCGCAAAGTGAGGTAGAGAATTGTATAGAACCTAATCTGCCGGTGGTTTTACTTTTTCTACCTATTATGATTTCAACAATCGATTTTTCTAATTATCAATATTTATCGTCGTTCCGGTAGATCTAATTACGGCTTTAACAATAACATTCCTTACACCATCGTTACCTTTTTCATACCCGACTGCTTCAATATTAACTCTTGTATCTCGAACAATAGCAGTGAACGTCCCGGCATCTGTAGTATCCAATTCAGGTGGGATAATCCAACCTAAATATTTACCATTTCCACCCCCGGCTTCAACCGGTTTTTTTATGTGCTGGTTAGCCATATCGGACAAATGATTGATTGTCAATATTAGCTGATCTCTATTATTCGTCATGACATAATCGTTATAAAGCAACGTCCCGACATATATCATCAACAAAACCACTACAATTACCACTATTAATATCAACAGTTGTTGACTTCCCATGGCATTAACCTCTTTTTAAAAAAATAGTAATAAAACAATTCAACTAATCGATTATCAACTTCAGTACAGCATCCATATGTTTGAAGGTCATCTATTATAATTATAACGAAAACAAGAACTATCGGCAATAAAATAATTCAGAATAGAATTTTTAAAATTTTTTAAATGAATGAAAAAGAAATGTATTAGTATCGGTTGTTATATGATTGAATTTCTTTAAGCTGTTTTTGAAAATATTTTTCTTCTTCCTTAAGATTAATGTAATAATATTTTTTCCTCAATCTCTCAATAAGGTTCAGTTGATTTAGAATAAAGTTTTTATAGTTATCGGAAAAAATGTTTCTTGGCCGGTGAAATATTGCTTTTGCCAATGGTTCGATTTCCATTAGTACATTTTTACATGAATCTGTCAAGTGTGCATTTACAAACTTTTCCCAAATATATTCAACGGCAATCTTATTCGGGTGCACTAAATCGCTTTCGTAAAACCTGTAATCCCTTAAATCGTCCATTAATATTTCATATGCCGGGAAATAAACGCAATCACCTTTTTCTTTAATCGCTTCATGAACCGCCATTAATAAAACGGATTTGCTTAATTGATTATCAACCGCACCATTTTTCCAATGCCGCACAGGGCTTACAGAAAAAATGATTTTTATATTATTATTTATTTCTTTCAATAGTTTATAGGTTGATTCAATATGGTCATTGGTCTCATTCATATTTAATCTGAGGCGGTCAAACTGTGCAGCTGGAATTTTATGACAATTAGAAACTATAATGTTTCTCTCTCTGTGTTTATAAACATATGAAGTACCGTAAGTAATAATTAACACATCAGTAGTTTCAAAATATTTTCTCGTCTTAACCAGTTCTTCATTAATCTTTTCCAGACAGGCGTCTGCGTTATGATTTGAAAAATCACTGTGATGATAAAAACTATGCCATTCGCCTTGATCGAAAAAGAGATCCTCCTTTTTAAAAACTTTTCGATCACTAAGGAGTTTTATTGAATTAAATATTGAGGCCGGGTTGTAAAGAACACCAAAAGGATTGCCGAGAACATCAAAACGATAGAATATAAAATTCTGCGAAATATTTTCCGCAAAACACGAACCAACGGTTGTAATCCTATTATTGTGCTCAATTACTAGATCGCTTTTGGGTAAGTCGATTTCCGAACGAAATATCATGATTATTTAATATTCATATTTACAATTCCATGAACTATGATTTTTCTTAACTATTGTTTCCGAGATTCAACCAAATCCTCTCTAAAAGTTTCACCCATTTCCCGTCCGACTTCACTCGCTGCTTCACCGACACACTCATTAATTTCTTTCTTTGAAAGTGCGGCTAATTGTAACGCCGTTAAGACTTTCGCTGCCGCGCCCGATGTAACCTTTCTCCCTGTTCCCGTACCATATCCAACCGGTACGGTGTCTGTCTCCCAATTTTCCCAAACAATATTGCCGCTTGCTCTATCGATTATCTTTGCATTTGCTTTTATTGATACGTGCACATTGTCTTTATTAACATTTAAAATGCATTCTTCAAGTTCAGTTATTACGATGAAGTCTGCTTCTTTTCTTCTATCTGTTTCGCTGAAATCCGCATATGTTTCAAGCGCGTCTTTTAAACCGCTAACAATACTGTATGTTAAATCTTCTGTGTTTATCCAATCTTTAATTTTGGAAATTTTTTCCGCTGAAAGTATTGCTGAACTTACAGATGCGACTGTCTCCAGCACATCGGTAATATTGTCTCCTTTTTTATCCGGAGGCACATTCAACTCAACTTGAATGGTTCTTGTTTTTGGGGAAATTAAAACCTCATAGTAAGCACCTTTCCCCTCAAGATCGTACTTCATTAATTCATTAGTATGTGAGCACCCCCCGATGAATAAAACAACTAATAAAAAAACAAATAATCTTCTCATTCTCTTCCTCCATCTAAATTTAATTAGTATGAATGGCCAAATAATATACAAAATTCGATGTCCTTAACTAATAAAAAAGAACAAAAATCAGAGCAGTTTCTGGGTCTTTGCATCCTTTGTTATTATTTCAACATTTCTTCTACAAAAGTGTAACTAATCTCACGTTCTCTTCGTCTAAAATAGCGCTATGAAATTAAAACAAACAAATCTGGGTGAATTTGAAGAACTCGCATTATTGATTGTAGGAGTTCTTATTGACAATGCGTACGGAATTTCAATCCAGGAAGAGATTGAAAAGCAAACCGGCCGTAGTTTGTCAATCAGCGCTATTCATTGTGTACTCGTCCGGCTAGAAAAGAAAGGTTACCTAAAATCCTGGATGGGGGGTGAAACAAAAGAGAGGGGCGGAAGGCGCAAAAGATTTTTTAAACTTACCGGAACAGGTAAAGACGCAATAAACGAGGTTCGCACAATGCGCAATAAGCTTTGGGATATCATGCCCGATTTATCTTTGGAGAGAGCGCGTTGACCTTGCAGGACAAATACAACCAACATCCCGAGATGCCTCCTCGATCTGCCGACAAATTTCTTGAATGGTATTGTTCCGATTATTATTTTGAAGAAGTTAAAGGGGATCTTCACGAACTTTTCTGCAAACGAATCCGCAAGCATAATCGCTTGATAAGATGGTTGATGTATTGGTGGATGGTCATACGATTCTTCCGACCTTACTTATTACGCAACAAATTATTTCATATAAATTTGGGGGAACTATTTATGCTAAGAAGCTACTTTAAAATTGCGATTCGCAATATACGTAAGCACGCATTTTATTCATTAATCAACATTATAGGTTTGGCAGTCGGTATTGCTTGCGTTTTGTTCATTACATTATTTGTTTATGATGAACTCAGCTACGATAAGTTCAACGAAAAAGCCAATAGAACATACCGTCTCATTTCCGATTTTACAATACGTGGGAACGATTTCCAATCAGCCGCATCCGGTGGCCCGGTTGGTCAAGGGATGATGCGTGAATTTCCCGAGATTGAACAACAAACAAGGGTGTTCTCGAGTGGAAATGCTTTCATAAAATATAATAACATCTCTCATAAAGAAGAGATGGTATATTTTGCCGACTCAACTTTTTTTGATGTCTTTTCAATTGAACTGATTCTCGGCAACAAAGAAAGTGTATTGAAAGCCCCCAAAACAATTGTATTAAGTAAAAGCACTGCCAAAAAATATTTCGGTAATGAAAACCCGGTTGGAAAAATTATTCGTGTTGACGATCGGACCGATTACGGAATATCAGGTGTGTTTAAAGACTTCCCCGACAATTCGCACTTCCATGCAAATATCATTGCTTCTTTGAGTTCGTTAAATTTTTCGGTTACAGATCTATGGACCAATGCAAACTTTTACGCTTACATAGTTTTAAAGAAAGAGGCCAACCCCGGTGAATTGGTTGATAAATTCCCGAGACTATTGCAAAAATATGTCAAGCCCGAAATCGAAAGACTTGCAGGTACTACAATAGGTGATTTTAAAGAACTCAATCTCAAATTTAATTGGATACTACAGCCCCTTACGGATATCCATCTATATTCAAATTATAAAGACGAGATGGAACTAAACGGTGATATCAGTTACATTTATATATTTTCTGCAATCGGGATTTTTATTCTTCTCCTCGCCAGCGTAAACTTTGTTAACCTTGCAACGGCACGATCGGCTCTTAGAGCAAAAGAAGTCGGTATAAAAAAAGTTGTCGGCTCCAGTAGAAAAAGTTTAATAATTCAATTTCTGACCGAATCAATACTTATCAGCTTAATTGCATTAGCAACCGCAGCACTTTTTGTACTTCTCTTCCTGCCATATTTCAACAACTTGACCGGAAAATCAATTGAATACCGCTCTATCTTCAATATGGCAATTTTTATCTCTCTTTTAACGATTCCGATAATAACCGGATTATTGGCGGGACTTTTCCCGGCGTTTGTCTTATCTGCGTTCAATCCGGCTTCAATTTTAAAAGGTAATTTAAGTAATGCTGCAAAAAAAGGATGGTTGAGAAGCGGACTTGTCGTTTTCCAATTTACAACATCGATTATTTTAATTGTGAGCACTCTCGCTGTTCTCAACCAACTAAATTTCATACAGAACAAAAAGTTGGGATTTGAAAAAGAACAAGTCTTGATAATTGACGATGCTTATATACTCGGAGATAAAACTGAAACATTCAAACAAAAAATTTTAACCGATCCAAATGTATTAAGCGGAACCGTATCGGGTTATCTACCCGTAGCTTCGGACCGCTCGCGGCAAGGGACCGCACCGGATGGTGATCTAACAAGCAATAAATTTCAACCGATTCAATCATTTTATATCGATGTCGATTATATCAAAACAATGGGAATGGAGATTGTAAAAGGGCGTGATTTCTCGAAAGATTTTCCGACAGACAGCAGCGCCGCAATAATAAACGAAGCTTGTGCTAAAACTTTCGGCTGGGACAAGCCTACCGAACATACTGTCGGCAAATATGTTTCGATCAGTCCCCCGACAATGAAAAAATTCCCGGTAATCGGTATAGTAAAGGATTTTCACTTCTCGTCTCTTAAAAATAATATCGAACCAGTTATTCTCTATCTCAGCAGAAGTAACAGCCTTATTTCCTTCAGAATAAACACAAAAAATGTGACAGGGGTGATTGAGAATATAAAAACCACGTGGGAAGACATGGCCCCAGGTCAACCTTTCGGTTATCATTTTATGAACGAAAGTTTTAACGATATGTATAGTGCTGAAATTAAAGTCAGTGAAATTTTCGGCATGTTCGCTATGCTTGCCGTATTCATTGGGTGCTTGGGATTATTCGGTTTGTCGGCTTTCACCGCAGAAAGGAAAACAAAAGAGATAGGAATACGCAAAGTTCACGGCGCGACTGTAAAAAGCGTTGTAATACTTTTATCGAAAGAGTTTGCAAAACTTATTGTGTTATCCTTTATAATCGCGGCGCCAATTGCTTATTACTTGATGAACGCTTGGCTGGAAGACTACGCTTATAAAACAAACTTAAACATATGGACATTTGTTCTTTCCGGTTTGCTCGCAATGTTGATTGCGTTGATTACAGTTAGCTATCACGCGGTCAAAGCAGGAATGAGTAATCCGATCAAATCGCTTAAGTATGAATAACAAAAACGCTGTCTGAGTATGTACTCTGACAGTATTACTAAAATATAATTGAATTTGTAAATCATCACTTAAATGATTCTAACATTTACTGCTTTTATTTAAAACCGATTCATTCAACCTCTTCACTTCAACTGCACTCAAAGGATGACCGACAAAATTAATATGAGGAAAATATTTTAGATACTTCTCTTTTAAAATATTTTTCTGTCAATGCCGATTAACAATTCCCAAACCCATTATTTATTCTCTTTTTCATGATATACAACTCTTATCATTATTCAGACAAATGGTTCCGATACTAAATTAGTTCTTACATCGGTATTTGTCGAAAGAAATATTACAAAACGAGTCATTTAGTTGATAAATGTGTTGCTTCAATAAAAAATTTCGTGTATTTTAATATCGGATTATTTGTTCCGATATATTGTGTTCTACATTTCAATCTCAAAGAATATTGGATTACGGATCTCAACACAATTCTAGAAAGGAATTTATGAAAAGACAAATAGTAAAAATAGACAACGCCTTATGCGACGGATGCGGATTGTGCATTCCCAATTGTGCCGAAGGTGCTTTACAGATCATCGATGGTAAGGCGAGATTAATAAGCGATTTATTCTGTGACGGATTGGGGGCTTGTCTAGGTCACTGCCCGCAAGGAGCAATAACAATCGAAGAAAGAGAAGCTGAACCGTATGATGAATGGAAAGTTATGAATTATATTGTGAAAGGCGGAAAAAACGTTATTAAAGCACATTTAGAACACCTTCGCGAGCATGGTGAATTGTAATATCTAGCAACCGCAAAAAAATATTTGCAAGAAAACAAAATAGAATTTGAGCTCCACGACAAAGCTGCTTTCATAGACGAAGCCTGTCATACCGGATGTCCCGGTTCTCAATCAATCAATATGAGAAAAATTTCTTTAAATGATGCGGAAGAAATCGGAGGACGTCAATCCTATTTAACCCATTGGCCAATTCAGCTTCATCTTGTATCTCCTCATGCAAATTATTACAAGAACTCCGATTTGGTTTTAGCCGCCGATTGCGTTGGTTTTAGTTATCCAGATTTTCACAAAGATTTTCTCAAAGGGAAAAGTCTGGCAATCGCTTGTCCAAAATTGGATACAAACAAGGAAGTTTATCTACAAAAACTAATATCAATGATAAATGATGCGCACATTAAATCAATCACTGTGTTGATAATGCAAGTACCTTGCTGCAGTGGTTTATTACATTTGGCTCAGCAGGCTGTTGCATCAACTGATTATGATATTCCGATCAAATCAATCGTCATAAGAATTAACGGTAAAATTTTGAAAAAACTGGAAGTAACCCATTAATGCCTTTAACAAACGAAAATTTCTTTGACAACACTGCCGAGTTTTACAATTCGATGATCGATTTTAATAAATCTCTTGAGCGTAAAACAAAGGAATTGGTTAATGTTATAACACCAACCATGAAAACCGCCGTAGATCTCGGCTGTGGAACCGGCATCGACTCAATAGCTCTTGCAAGGAATG
>CAZKNM010000016.1:0-38658 GCA_964554135.1 uncultured Melioribacteraceae bacterium | reverse complement strand
GTGGGATATTACATCGATTACAAATCCCGTAGCGGCTACGCAAAGCGGAACGTGGGATATTGGTACGGTTACGACATTAACAGAAATAACAAACACTGTTAATGTCGACGGATCGGGTGTAACTCAACCGATAAGTGCTGCCGAACTTAATTATTTGGTATCAGCGGATACATATGGGGCGGCTAATGCTGCAACGGTAACAACTGAAACGGATACAATTATATTTACCGGAACCGTATATTGGGCAAAGTATACAGTAACGGCTATAGATGATTCACTTGAATTTTCTTTAGACGGAAGTTTTACGGATGCGGATAGGTTATTGCCAGGGCAAAGTTTTACTACACCCGATAAATTTAATCCGGTTACTTTTCCAAAACTTTATATAAGACGTAAAGGTGCGGTTGGAACAGTAACCTATGATTATTCATGGTTAGGATATTAGGAGATAACAAATGAAAAATAAATTTCTTTTTACAATATTATTTGTATTCGCCTCTCTGAATATCTTTGCTCAAAAAGAGAGTGAAATATTCCGGTTGGATGGTACTGAAATAAAACCAATGGATTTAACTTGGACTATTCCGAAGGCTTACGTTGGTTTAGGTAATGTTGATAATGTTCAGCAGATGCCTCTGTCATATCTTAGTACCGATACGACAATGGTGGAATATTCCAATATAAAAGTGCCGTCACAAAAGGCGGTTGTTGATTATGTAACAGATCATTCCGGTGGCGGTGGTACTACAATCCTAACGGCATATAAGACAGCCGATGAAACGGTAAATAATAGTGCAACACTACAAGATGATGATCATTTAACACTAACCGTTGAGAGTGCAACGTATCGGTTTAGGTTGGTTATAATAGGTGGTCAGGCTGATGTGACACCGGGATTGAAAATTTCCTTTGATTTACCCGCTTCGGGTACGGTGAAGGGTGTGAAATTTTACAATCAAATAAGTATGGTCAATTTTTTTGCAACTGCTCTTAGTGCAACGGGTGACCCGGTTGCCCTTGTGACAGCGGGTGCATGGGCTATAGCAGATGAATGTTACGCCATTATTGAGGGGTACATAACCACCGGAGGGGCTGGGACTTTAACGGCGCAATGGGCGCAACAAACCGCCCATGCGAGTAATACCACTTTTAATGCGGGTTCGTATTTGAAATTGATTAAATAATAGGAGGTGGAATGAAATTTTTAATAATTTTTTTGTTCTCAACGCTCTTATTTGCTCAGGAATATATTCTAAAGGAAATAAGAATAGCGAAAGATGAACAAGGTAATGTAATTGAGAAAGTTATTGAAATAACCGCTCCGAATGGAGAGGGATATTCAAAGGGCTTACCTCAATTCGAGTGGAATAAGACTGAAGATGAACAAGTGCAGTATGTCATTTCCGAATATGAAAAGTCCGAAGCAGAGGAATTGGCACTTGTAAAAGTGACACTGATTATAGAACAGCCGAAGGTTAGTGTTGAAAAGAAAAACAAAAAGTATGTGAAGAAATGAAAAAAATAATTTGCTTGTTCATAATTATAATATATTCATGTTCGCCGGATCTATGCTTAAAGGATGTTGAACTCAATTATAAATATACACCGGTAGAGGGAAAATTTATAGGTATATGGCCCGGCGATATATTGATGAATACATTCCGGGATTTACAGATTCTTGCAGATGAATTCGGAATGAAAGGAATATATCTGAGTGCTTACAATTCGGAATATACCAAACTGATTAAAGGCTGGGTGAATACATTAAATCTATATGTATTGAAAGATATATCGCTTGATAATTGGGAAAAAAATATTCTGGAATATGATGCTCAATTCTATTATGTAGATGAACCGGATATGGCCGGTGGAAGCGGTGTAACAAGGGAGGGGGTAGAACAACGCCGGGATTTTATTAAAGTAATAAAACCGGGTTCCGTAATGATAATTTCCGGTACTCTTAATTTATTAAGGGATAACTACATCCCGATCTCCGGTTGCGGTTATATGTATTCCCGGTATCTCGAAGATCAGAGTGAAGATTGGAGAGTTATTAAAAAGAAATTGGGCGGCGGTTTTGAAATGAGTTGGATAAAATTAGGCGATGGCTGCGATGAATATGATAATCTTCTTAGCACCGCGAATGAACTTGGTTTGAAATGGATCTGGCTATACGGCTGGCAAGATAATGATGTAAAGAGCGAAACGATAAAGCATCTGCACCAATTCTGTCAAGCTGCAATAAGGCACGGCTGGTTAAAAAATTTGTGATTGAATTGGATAAAAAGTATATTAAGAAAGAATGATTTTTTAAGGTAGAATTGGGCGGGATGCTGTAAAAACTATAACAAATTATATAACAAAGCATTCAAAAAGTGCCAAAATGGAGCGAATAAGTGGACAATCCCGAGATATGGGGTTCAAGGGGTCGCGGGTTCAAATCCCGCCGTTCCGACAAAGAAATGAGGTTTTTGCAGTGTTTTCAAGGCCGCTGATCAATAGATGTATTAAGTAAATGTTTTGTAATGTGCAGTCTGATTCCAAAAACTATAACAAAACTATAACAATATTTTTTCGTTCATGCGTTTTCGCGCTTGATCGATTTCTATCTTTATGTAATATTGCTGAGTTGTTCTAAAATCCCGATGCCTCATGAATTTCTGCAAGAATAACGGTTCGATGCCTTTGTTGGCTAGAAACGTTCCCCGGGTTTTACGCAGTTGATGAAATGTATAATTGAATTCGAGTTTTTTGTTTACGGTCCGCCAAAAGGATTTGGTTGAATGTGTACCGGAATATTGGAAAAGCAGACCGGTACCGGTCATATCTAAACTTTTTAAAAAATCTTCGATATCGGAAAGCATAGGAATTGTATCTATACGCTTGCCTTTTAAATTACGTACATAGATAATTTTATTCTTTAGATCGAAATCTTCTTTACGGCAAGCGATCGATTCGCTTTTACGGAATGCGCACAGATAGGTAAGCTTCACCAAATTATAATGTTTAATCAGCTTCCGTTCGGTTAAATTGTTATAGATTTTTTCCAGATCCGGAAAGGGAATGGGTTTAACCTCATTTTTTCCCATTATTTTGATGCGGATGAACGGATTTTCTGTTATATATTTTTTCTTGATAAGCCAGTTGAAAAGTATAAAAAGATGCGTAACATAGTTATTGATGGAATATTGGGAATAGTTTCTCTCTTTAAGCTTAGATACAAAGTAATTATGTTCGTTACGGGAATAGTATTCTACCGGGTTATCTTTACAATGGATTATGAAAATTTGTACTGCATATTTATAAGCATCGGCTGTGTTGGGTGATTCGTAATTCTTTTCTTTAAGATAGAGATCCTTTGCAGCGGAAAGCAAAAGAGTTTTTGGAATAAATGTAAAATTGCGGGGGAGAAGTTTAAGATTGTAATTTGCTTCGAAGGTTTTTAATTCTTGTTTAGCTATGGATTTATCGGTTTGCTTTAAGCTGAACCCCCGGAGTTTCCCAATGCTTTTGTCGTAGTAATAAATATAAAAATATTTACCGCGCTTCTTTAAGAATGCCATTATTAAGATTCGGTTTTGTCTGTACTGCTTTTGAGAATATACCTAATCGATCTGAGATTGTAAACGATATCGCTTAGAGCAAAAAATAAAAGCATTAAGCCGATACCGATAAAAAGGTATATAATGAATGTGGCGAATTCTAATGCCGATTTTCCAAAAATTAAAATTGCAGAGTTGCCGAATACTATTAATAAAAAGATACCGAGAAGATTAAGAGCGGTACATAAACCGGTTTTTACTTTGTTGTTTTGCATTTATCACTCACTATTTATATTTAATCATTACTGCTTTAGCGGCGGGTTTTTCATAACTGCCTAAGTTATTATCATAACGTTGCCTATCCCAAAATTCAATTTTAATCAAAGCATCGGCACCGCATTTTTTTGCTTCTTCAATCATATCTTTTAGAAGTGATTCTTTAGAAACAAAAATCCCACCCTTCGCTTCGACATAACCGATTTCAAAATAATTTCTATTAAGTGAATTAAGATCAGTATAGATATCAACTTTATTGGTTGGAGAAAAATATAGATCAGTAAATCTCACAACGGAAGCGGCATGACAACCAAAGATAAAAACTAGAAATATTAAAGATAATTTTTTCATGTTGTTACCCTAAGTGATGTTGTTAAAATACAATTGCCGTAGCTCCATGAATTCTTTTAATAGGGAGATTGTTTTAGATTTTAATTTACTATTATCGCTCATTACAATAGCATTACGTAGATCTGAATCCATATCATACATCAATAAAGTAAGCTGATTAATTATAAAAACTATTTCATTGTATTTTTGGATCAAACTATCATCTTTCATTTTACCGAAAAGGATATTATCGCGCTTGATATCTTTATGAAGGTAGTCTATTCTTTCAAGAAGGTCATTTATATCAACTTTGATAAAAGAAGTACCATATTGTTCGACTCTTTCCTTAACAACCGGAGAGTATTCCTGTTCGTCGCTATATAACCAGTTGAGATCGCAACCAGCTTTTTTAAGTCTTCTCAGAAGAATTGTCCCGGGTTTGAATTTATCATTTATATATTGAGAGAGATTCTGTAAAGACATACCCAAATTCTCTGCGAGATTTTTAATAGAACCGTATTTTTTTTCACCAAATTCCTTGATTTTATTACCAATAGATGTAGGCATAAAAATTTTCTTGACATTAGTTAATGGATTCATTAACTTCAATCGTAAATTTAATACGATATAAGGTCAAATTAAGAGAAACCTAAAATATGACCATAATAAAAGATGATTACCTTTATATTTCAAACCACAGAATTCCAGTGTTCGAATTAAAGGGAAGACAAAATTATCTGGCCTATAAATCGAACGGCAGAATTCATCAAACCACAATCAGCAAAATTGTGCGCGGTCAAAAAGTAAAAGAAGAAACCGAAAAAATATTTTTTGAATTATTAAAAAAACATTGTAAAAAAACACTTGAACCAATTAATCAAAATGCTAAAAGGGATTAATCGTTGCAGACGAAAACAAAAAATTATTGTTAGGTACAAAGATGCCAGCGATTATGTATGTATTCAAAACGGAAAAAGTTTTTGAACTGTTATATAAAGGAAATGGATTTGGGATTGGTATCCAATTACGAAATAATGTTATAACTCTTGAATATGGTTCTGTTATTTTGGAATTGCCAACTTTATGTCCGCCGTTTTGCCCATAATTTTTAGGGGATGAAATGATATACGACGTATTTATGAATTTCCTAATGGATGCTGGTTATTGGGTCGTATTTTTATCGCCAATAACAGCTTTGCTTTTTAAAAAATATATTCGCTCAAAGGATATGAAAATTTTTGTTCTATTTATCATTTCATTAATCTTGCTTGAATTTGCAGACCATGTTTTAAACTACTTCAAAATTTATAGTCCATACTTAGCCCATATAATGTCATTGCAATTTTACGGATTTTTATTTTACATTTTTTCTTTATGGATGACCAATAATCGATGGAAGAAAATATTGCAGTTAAGTATAATTTTATATTTTTTCGTTTGGGCCGTAGTACATATACTCGGTATAGAAACTTTTGATAGATTGAATATTCTTACTTCGGGTTTAGCTTATTTACCGATTTCTGCATTCATAATAATTTATCTAGTCAAGATGGATAAAAGAAACCTATTCAAAAACTACCGTTATTGGATAATTATACTTCTATTTCCATTCGTATTTACGGTAAGTGCTCTTTATTTAATGTTCACCTATTACGAACAATTACCGAAATGGATGCTTGAAGCGAATAAAATTATTTATTTGGGATCAATAATTTTATATCAAATTGGTTTCTCAAAAGGTATACAATGTCTGAAGTATCACAAGAAATATTTTTGGTTTTATTCGGAACAATAGCAATAGGGTTATTGGGTTTCCTTGGATTTGTAAGTTTATTTTTGCGGTTTATGAAAAGTAAATTTATTCTGGATCATATGAATAATTATGATAACGATAAATTGATACTTCTGCAGCCTCTAACGCCTACGGAAAAGAAAATAGCGTCGCTACTATCGAAAGGGAATGAGAACAAAGAAATATCAGCACAATTAAATATGGGATTGAAAAACGTAAATAAATATGTAGGGAATATTTTAAGAAAAACCAATGCGAAAAACCGGGGTGTGTTTATTGCTTTGGCAAATAAGAATGGTTCATTTTGATTTTATGAAAAACCGATTTAAACATTTATAAAGAAATATTTAATGTACAACGAAATAAAAATATATGAATGGCTTCTTGTTCTATTTAGTTTCGGGATGATGCTGATTCCTTTTATAAAAGATCGGTATGAGATAAAGAAAATTCTTACGTTCGATATCTTTGAGGATCTGATAAGAAAAAATTTTAATGCGCCCGGGTATAACGAATTATTTATAAGCAGAAATATTGAGTTTCTAACCACTACGGAAATTGCCGAATTACTTTCGAGAAAATATAAAAACATTGAACCTACGCAATCAATAAGAAATAGGATAGGTACTGCATTGAATAATTGCGGATTTAGAAAAATTAGTAAACGGAGAGGGTTGAACAATCCGCGGTATATGTGGGCGGTTAAGCGGATGTAATAAACAGATCCCGGGTTCATGGCCCGGGACCATTAGCACATTAAAACAAGTTGGAACTCGTTCCATGCGCTTTTTAAATTTAAACGTATCCTACCATTTATTCAACACAAATTTTCATAAAAGAGAAATTATAAAACCGGTAATGGGTATTACCGGCATTATATAAATATCCTTAAAGGAGGGTAGAATGAAACATCTATTTCTAATATCAATTGTAATACTGTTTTTTGCGGCTTGCACAAACGAGTCGGAAAATACACCGGTTGATATTACGCGAACAATAAGCGTGGGGGAGACTGCAAACTTCGGGAATGTTCCGGAAGGGGCTCTACTGGTAAAATACAACGGATTTAATACGGATGTGGATTGTTACATGTTCGGAATATGGAACGGTGCAGATTGGGAGCCGGCGGGTATCTATGAAGGGCATCCGTATTTAGAATTCTACGGCAAATACACTTACCGTGCGCGTGTTGTACCTAGTGCGGAACATAATACAATAACAATAACATTAACACTGGAAACCTAAGACCCAAAGCGGGTCTTTTACCCTCTCAATCCGGTAGGCTCTTCCCCCCATGGGCTTACCGGGTTGTTAAAAAAGGAAACGGTTATGGAAATAGATGAATGCTTAAATAGAATAGAAGAGAAGATCGATCTGCTTAGCATAAATTCACCGCGCTTGAGCAGAAACGAAGCAAAAAAATTTTTGAAAGTAGGTGAAAGCAAGCTGAGGTATCTAGTAAAGATGGAAAGGATAAAACAATACTACGATGAATTCGGTAAGGTCTATTATTTAAGAAGCAATCTAATGAATTATCTGGAAAGTAATGTGAAGAGGGCAAGTTGATAGGCGGCTTGGTGATTATGGTGATTTTGTACGGTGTTATTTACACAATGGCTAGAAAGGCAAACGAATACGTTAAAGAATTATTGAGGGATGAAAAATGCGGCTTGAGTGGTATGAAATAGCCGGATTGATAGCGGCGGTATTCGGAATATTAAGTCCTTGGCTGGTTCACAAATTCCAAAACAGAAATAGGGTGAGATAATGAGCAATGCGGAAAAGATTTGGGAGATGGAAGAGGAGATCCGGAAATTAAAAATTGCATTCAACAAGTTGAAATATGAAAAGGAATTGGCAGAAGAGGAAGCCCGGACTTCTCAAAAGCTTATTGCAGATCAGCGGGAACAGATAAATCAACTTATAGAAGAACGGGATAAAAGAATTTTGGAATTAGCTCATAAAAATTAACCGGTGCATAATTGCCCCTCCTATGTATCGGGTTGGGAAATATCCCGGCGGTTTGGTGGTAGCCGTCGGGGTTTTATAAGAAAAATATTTCGGAGAGTGAAATGAGTTACAGAATAATCAATAATGAAAAGAGGGAAGCATTCCGTGAATATCCTATAACGGTAATACCGGCGGGCTCCATTGTAGAATTAGCTTATTGGAATGTAAGCGATCTTTTATGTGCGGTTATTTACGGCAGTAATACTTACACCGTAAGAAAAAATAATTTGATATTTGTAGGGATGTGATAAAAATAATGGATGCGGTAATATTCGATAGAACTCACAAAGATTATTTGATTATTGAAAAAGGACCGATGGAACCTTTCTGGTGGACCAAAGAAAAAGACAAAGCTACTAAAATGCACTATCTGAAAGCAATGGAGAAATTGAAAGAGCTTTGGCAGCTTAGCATAGATGCGGTTTTGGAAGTGGTGGAGTAATGGGAATAGAATATAATATGAAAAGACAATGCTGGTCGAAAAAGGATATTGAAAAATTGATAAAATTATATCCGAATACTTTGACGAGTAAAATTGCCAAGAGGTTTGGGATATCTATTAGTCATACTTACCAAAAAGCGTATTCTTTAGGTTTGCATAAGTCACAAGAATTCATAAAAGCATTAGGCAAAAAATATTCGCGGCATCCACACGCAGTTGCTCAAAGATTTAAGAAGGGATGTATCTCGTGGAACAAAGGAAAGAAGGGGACACATTTTAGTCCTGCGACTGAATTTAAGAAAGGTCATAAACCAGCCAATACATTGGTCGATGATGCGATCACAATTAGAACCGATCACAAGGACTGCAATAAAAGAAAATATAAGTGGATACGTTTAAGCGAAGGTAAATGGATTCCGCTTCATCAATATTTATGGAAAAATAAATATGGTAAAGTGCCTAAAGGTCATGTAATAGCTTTTAAGAACGGAAATTCGTTCGATTGCAGACTTGGAAATTTAATGCTGATTACAATGGCTCAAAATGCTCGTCGAAATTATAATCCTATTAAATCCGGGTTGTCACATAGAAAAATGAGACATGAATTTAAAGATTTGGAGAATGATAATTATATAGCTGCTACTCTCTCATTAAAAGATAAATCGCTTCGTAAGAAAATTAAAAAGAATAAAACATTGCTTGATTTACAAAGAGCAAGATTAAGATTAAACCGGGAGATAAAATATGCAACCGCAAATACTTGAATCAAAACTTAGCAAAATGAAAGGTAAGACATTTATGTATAACGCCAATCATTTATTTATAAATGACTTTAGAATAAAAAATAGAACTACAACGATTGTAACTGATAGAGAATGGTATGACTTTGAAACTGAAAAGATGGATAAAGTATTAAAAGAATTCTTACCGGTTTCAACAGAATTGATCCATCCAAAACAAAACGATATTACATTTTTTTCAGAAAACGATCTGAAAAATATTACCGATACTCTTTTAGACAATATTACTAAAGTGAAAGCAGACGCTAAATATATTCCTCAGGCTTCGGCAATTAATAAAACGGTGAGTACGATAATCTCAATGGCAAAAGTCGGGATTGAATCCGCCAAATTAAAAGTAAAAAAATGAAAAACATTGTTTCGAGATTACTGAAAAGTTATTCATGGGTTAAGCTTGCAGCAATTACCGGTTATGATATAGATATGCTGGAAAGGTTACAGAGGAATCAAGTGGATGAAGTCTCAATAAAAATTTTAAGCGGCGGGCGTGTTTTGCCTACAAGGGATATAATGATCGATAGGATAAAATTAAAAGTAAAAGAATTTGGGCAAAAGAAAAAAGATAAACTATTCGAATGAATGATTTGCGAAAATATGTCTGCATTGCGAATAACGGGAAATATCTCGATAAAAAATATTTCTTGAAGATAAAAGATGCAGTGCTGCAAGACCTCGGGATATTCGATATAAATGAATACGGTGAAAATTTCAGTCCGGATGAATGTTACAAGGCTTTTTTTGTTGTAATGAAGATTTATGCGCCGAAAGTTTTGAGCCGGTTATTAATAAATAACGGCGCGGCAATACAGCACTTTTCACGCAGCGGGGATGAAGTAAAGCGGATTGTAAAAGAGATCCAGACATTTAAACAAACCGTAATAGCAACCTAATTTTAGGAGATAAATATGAATTACAAAGCAGATGTTTATCTGGATTGGAAACCATTTGCAATAATTGATTTCAAAATTGTTAATTCTTGGCAACGTGATGAAAGGATGTTCGCAGAGGTAAGATTTTATGAATTAGATCAATTTGGTAAAATAGTTTTAGGCAATGATGGGAAACCAGTATTGCGTGGAATAGCCGTATATGTAGAAGAAATTCATTTTGAAAACGATACACTTTTATTAAGTCTTAAATCCGACTGAAAATATGGATTACGCCGAAGAGGTAAAAAATAGAATAAAGATTGTAGATCTGGCATCCCGGGTATGGATGAAGCCGGAAAATCTGTTCGTAAAATCATGGGATCATGCGGATGAATCTCCGTCTTTGAGATTATATCCTAAAACAAATTCGTTTTATGATTGGAGCAGAGGCTACGGCGGGGATGTAATAGATTTTTATATGCGCGCTTGCCGGGTGGATTTCAAAACCGCATTGGTTGAATTATGCAGCTTGGCGGGTATAGCGATCGATGGGGAGATTAGCGATCAGCGACCGGCGATCGGCAGACAGCAGCCATTGAAAAAAACGCAATGGCCGCCGGAAGATTTTTGGGAAAGTTTAACTAAAGATGAAAAATCTATATTCAAAACGAATTATACGGAAGCGCGGAACAATATCATTAAAGACATTAAAATCGCCCGGCTAAGAGCCAACATAGAAGTTTATGAAGAGTTTTATCAATACTGCATAACATACGGAACGGATATACCGATGTTCAAGTATCTGGCGGAACAGAGGAAGCTGAATCCGAAAAAGATTCTTTTGGCAAAAATATTTTTTGTATGGGATTATTTCAAAGTAAACAATCACTTGAAAAAGAAATTCAAACTTGAGCAGCTGCAAAAATCCGGGTTATACAATTCGAAGGGTAATTTGATATTCGCAAAGCACCGGATAATCATTCCATATCTCAAAAATGATAAGATAATTTATTTACGCGGGCGGTATTTCGATGAAGATGAAAATCCGAAGACGGATAAGAATAAATATATCGGTCTGTGCAATGATGGGATGGGTCTGCAGTCGTCTAAACGTTTTTATAATGAAGATGTAATGCGCAATATGTTTGAAGGGGAAAGGCTTTTTATAACGGAAGGAGAATTTGACTGCATTGCGTTGAACGGATTAAGCTACAGAGCAATCTGCATACCCGGAGCGGGTAATATACCGGATGAAAGGAAGTTCATTGTCTTGCTCAATTTTGAAAGCGTGATCATTCCGGATAACGACGACGCCGGTGAAAGGTTTACTGAAAAACTTGTAGACATTTTCCATAGTTATGATAGACCGGTAACAGTGAAGCAGCTTCCGGAAGGTGTGAAGGATGTAAATGAATTATTGGGCGGGGTATGAAATATAAAGTAACGGTAATGGGCAGATGCAGATCCGGTGATAAGGGCTGCGATGAAATGATAATGAGATTTTGGCGGAAGCCGAAAGATTTGAATAAAGCGATTCTGGAAAGGGCAAAAGCAAAAAATTGGTGGATGAATAATCTGGAAATTGTGGATATTAAGGAAATCACGAAGCAATAAAAGCGAAGCATAACATAAAGCTATCCCGCTTTGCGGGATGAGCGGCAGTAAGGAAGGGACAATGGACTATGAAATAAAATTCTGGCGTGAAGTTAAAAACAATTTACTCCATATAATTGTTGGAGCTATTGTAACTCATACGTTCTTAGCCTATCTCTCAATATGGTGGATTATTATAATTCTTTTATTATTGGGTGCCGGCAGAGAATATTGGCAATACAAAAGAAATAAAATTCAGCCCTTATATATCCAAATAATAGATACGCTTACATTAGCCTTGGGCGGACTATTGTGGTGGTTCATAATAACTTGTTTTCATATTAATATAGATGTTTTATAAAGCATAGTTATGCTGAGAAAAAAAATAAAAGGAGGACAAATGAATAAGGCTATTGATTTTGCGAATGCTGGAGATGAAGATATTTCTAAAGATGGCTCGGATGAAATAAAAGTGGTGAATAATAATATTTACTTTTATGGTAGCATAAATAAGAAAACAATTTTGGAATTAAATAAAAGTTTACGGGAAGTTTGCGATAAATTATTGGGTGAACATATATGTAGAAATTCTTCTCAACCATCACCGATATTCTTACATATAAACAGTTACGGTGGGTTTATGTTTGATGGGATAGCGGGGATGGACCAAATTCTAAAATTGAAGTCGACAATTGAAATAATAACTATTGTCGAGGGTGGATGTGCAAGTGCGGCTACATTTCTTTCAATTGTAGGATCGAAAAGATTAATTACTTCTCATTCATTTATGCTTATTCATCAAGTTTCAAGCGGATTTTGGGGGAAATATGAGGAATTCAAAGATGAAATGCAGAATTTGGATAAAGTGATGAAGCTTATAAAAAATATTTATAGGCAATATACAAAATTGCCGATGAAAGAATTGAACAATATTCTTAAACGTGATATTTGGTTGAATGCGGAAGAATGTTTGAAATATGGATTAATCGATAAAATTGTGGGGTAAAGCTAAGGGCAAGTGCCCAATGAATAATGGAAATAGGAGCGAAAATGAAATTAAGAGTTTTTACTTTAATTGATTATAAGGGTCTTTTTATTGGATTCCATTGGGTGCATTGTAATGGAGAAAGTAGTAAGACCAGTGCTTGCATTGCAAGCTATCAAAATCCTAAAAAAGTAATGTGGCGTTGGGCTATTTATTGGGCTAAATCATTTCATTTTAATTTGGCAACTCAAAAAGTTACGGTATGATTACCAAAAAAAAGTTGATGGCATTTAATTATTTCGGAGGGAAATCACTTTACTTGGATTTTATAATTTCAAAACTTTATCCGGGCAAACATTATGTGGAAACGCATTGTGGGTCTGCGGTTGTGTTTCTTAACAAACCGAAGTTATCGAATCAGTTTGAGACCATAAATGATATTGATGGGGATGTGACCAATTTTTTTGAGGTTCTGCGTGATCATACGGTTGAATTAGTTGATAAGTTGAGTTTAACTCCATATTCGCGATCGGAATTCATAAAAGCATGTAAACCGGTAAAAAATAAAATTGAAAGAGCTAGAAGATATTTTGTAAGAGTAAAACAAAGTTATGGTGGATTGGGTTCTCAGACAAGAATAAATGCATGGAGAATAGGATTAAATGAAACAAGAAATTCTATTTCGGCAGAGGTATCAAAATATATAACATCAATCCAAGGATTAAAAAATGTAGCATTAAGATTAATGGATGCACAAATAGAGAACCGGCCCGTTCTCGAGATCATTGAAAAATATGATTCAAGTGATACAATATTTTATGTAGATCCGCCTTATTTATACGAGTCTAGAACTACGAAGGGTATTGGTGATTATAAACATGAATATAAGGAAAATGATCATATTGAATTGGCGGAATTATTACATAAAATAAAAGGGAAAACTGCTATATCGGGATATGATTGTAAAACGATGAATGAATTGTATGGAGATTTTTATAAATCTATTGGACCGCCGAAAAAAACGAATTTGGCGAAGACAATTTCAAGAGAAATTTTATGGACTAATTACGATTCAAGTAATATTCATAATTATAATTTGTTTAAATGAGCGATACGGATAAAAAAAAAATCTCAGAGTTACCCGAAAAGAGATTAAAGAAAGACAAATTTGAAAAGCGGAGTAAGCGCAATGCGCTTATCAATGTAATGGAATATTTACAACAGCGGTATGACTTCCGATATAATTTGTTCGCGGCTAAACCGGAATATAGATTAAAGCAAAAAAAAAACGAGCCGCCACGGGCATTTGTATTTTTTGATGAAAGGGCTTTTGATAATATGATAATGGATGTAAAAATAGACGCCGGTATAGAAGTAACAAAGGATGATTTCCGATCGCTTATAGGGAGTGAGCAGATCTCGGAAGATTACGATCCCATCAAGCAATATTTGTTCAAACTTCCGCCGTGGGATGGAGAGGACCGCTTTAGAGATCTTCTGCAGCGTGTTTTGTTGAAGGGTGAGGATATCCGCAAACATTTTATTAAGAGTTTTACTAAATGGTTTGTAGGAATGGTAGCGTCTATTATTGATGAAAAGGCTTATAATGAAAATTGCCTTGTACTCTGCGGATCTCAGGGTATAGGAAAAACACGTTTCTTGGTTTCGCTTGTTCCGGAAGAATTAAGGCTGCATTATACATTCACCGGTAATTATAGACCTCATGATAAAGATCATTTGGAAATGCTCGGGACCAAGCTGCTTATTTTGATGGATGAAATGGCAACGCTTACACGGACGGATATTGAGACTATAAAGACTACAATGTCGATCCGGTATATTACTTTGAGGCGTGCATACGGGCGTGCGCCTATACATTTATATCGAAAGGCTTCTTTTTGCGGAGCTATAAATGATGAAGAATTTTTAACAGATCAAACCGGAAACCGGCGCTGGCTGCCTTTCGCGGTGGAGATGATAGATCTGAGTGATGATTATGATGTTGGACCGCTTTATGCACAAGCTGTTGAAATGTACCGGCAAGGGTTTAGAACGTATTTCGATCTCGAGGAAATACAGAAGTTAGAAAAATTTAATGAAGCATTCCGGCGTATTCCTATGGAAGAGGAATTGATAATGAAGAATTATTTGCCGGCCACAAAGCAAGAAATTGAAAGCGGGGATTCGAATATTCGGTTTCTAACACCAAGTGATATTATACACGATCTTGCTTCGAAGGAAGAATACAAAAAGATGAATGTGAATGATACTTCATTGAAAAGGTTAAACAATGCGTTAAAGCAGTTAAAATTTATTCGGATTATGAAAAGGATAGAAGAATATCCGAATCCGAGGCGGGTGTATGCTATTAAACGTATTACATCAATTGAAAAGGAAGCATTTGAAATAGATGGCGAAAGAAAAAGCCAAAATGATATTTTATTTTAACGATGTAGTCGGTTGTAGTCATATAAAAATAAATCTTTTGTTCAATTGACTACACTGTAAAGGATTATGATAAAAGGAAATAAGATGATTTGTAGTCACGTAGTCAGTGTAGTAGGGGTATCTTAGAGGAGAATATTAAAAACATGACTAGTTATAAGATTATCGTTGGTAAAATTATAAATATAGTGACTACACTGACTACATATGGTTATAAGTATAGATTTATTGAGAATGTAGTTTGTAAATGCAAGTTTTCATGTAGTCACATGAAAAGTTTTATCTGACTACAAAGTGACTACACTGACTACTTCGCATAAACTTAGTGATATCGAAATGAAAAGACTTGTTGGAGAGATTCTGCAACTTTTAAGGGAAATATGATGGCAAGTGATAGTGAAATAACAACTGTATTCAAGCGTATTGATCATGCGATTACCAATGCAGAGATATCGGCGCTGAATATGGCTGCAAGGTCTGCGAGAGCGGATCTGATTAAGTTCGTCCGGAAGAAATACCCAACAAAGGCAAAGGATCTGAGGGATTATATAAAGATCATAAAAGCGAATAGATCGCGGAGATATGTAACCTTAGCGTTTGGTAATAAGAAGTTTGGGTTGCATCTCTTTAAGGCTTCGCAAAGCAAGAAGGGTGTAAGAGCAACGGAACAGATAGGCAAAAGGAAAGTTTATCCGGGTACATTCATAGCCGAGATGAAATATGGGTTGGGTGTATTCAAACGTGAAGGTAAGAAACGAGGACCGGTTAAATTTCTGTTCGGTCCAGATCCACAGCAGATATTAACGAGTGAAGTTGCACACAAACATTTGGAGCAATCATTAATTGAGAATTGTACGAACTATTATTATCAAAGACTGGCTTATTATGTTACAAAGTAGCGGGTCCTTCCATATAGAAAACAGTTCGAGTCGCCGCTGCCGCCAAGGAAACATCTAATTTTTAAGCAATATTAAGGGTATTTCGTTTCGTTTATGATAATATAAAAAAGATAAAAATGGTATTTACCTTATTGGTGATAACATAAAGTTTTTAAGATTACTTGATTTAAAAGCCTTTGATGTAATTGATTTGGATGCTTACGGTATTCCGTTCGAACAACCCATCTTTAATCAGAATGGATTGGAAAAATTCAAACAATGGTTGGCAATCTACGGAGTGCGGAAAATTAAAATTATTTCCTACGATCGGAAACATTATTTAGCAATAAATTATGAGTGAAACATGATCTACGAACCAAAAGGAAGAGCGCGGGAATACTCTCCATTAGCGGTAAGTCTGTACAAAGGATGTGACCACGGCTGTGAATATTGCTGTATCAAGAAAATGAAGGAGAGATTCGCACATAAATATGTTCATACACATGTAGAACCGAAAAAAGATGCACTTAAACGTTTGATGACATCCGCAAAGAAATTCGCCGGTACAGATAAACAAGTATTAATGAGCTTCGGCACTGATCCTTATAATGGTAGAGATACGGATTTAAAACTAACAAGAGAAGCGCTTATAATTTTGCACAATTATAAAATACCCGTTGCAATTCTAACCAAAGGCGGCAGCCGGGTAATGCGCGATGCGGATATATTCAAAAAATTCGGTGATTCAATAAAGGTTGGAGTTACATTAACATTCATTGATGAGCAAATGTCTAAAAGATGGGAGCCATATGCGGCAAGTCCTACGGGTAGAATAGTATCATTAAAATATTTACACGAAATGGGTATCAGAACATGGGTATCTCTTGAGCCGGTAATTGATACAGATGAAACATTAAAGCTGATTGATTTGACACATGAATTTGTAGACGAATACAGAGTAGGCAAATTAAATTATTGTGTTATCGATAAAAAAATAAATTGGGTAATATTTGCTCACGATGTTGTCAATAAATTAAGTGAATTCGATAAAGAGTTTTATATAAAAGAGGATCTGCGAAAATTCGTAACGGATTACTTGTTTTATAGAGAAGAAACCGATATGGATTACTTAAACGTACCGAAATTCCAATGAGTGAACAGATCAACATAGTGGATGTACATTTCCTATCCGAATTCTTCGGTATGGACGTTCGCACAATACAAAATTGGGCGGATAAAGATAAAACTTACCCGAACATGCCGCGCTTGAAGAAAGGAGAATATGATTTTCTGAAATGCGTAAAATGGCGGCTGCAATTTCTTGAACGTGAAAACAAAAAAATAAAAGCGGCCGGTGAGGAGAAATTAGTCGATATCGAATTGCAGAAGGAAATTAAGAAAGATAAACTCGAAGATATAAAACTGAAAAAAGAACTGCAGCAGCTTGTAGATAGAAAAATGACGCTGATAGCCATAAGCAATGTATTCAAAATTATAAATCATTATATGGAATCTTGCCGGCATGAACTTAAAAGAGATACAGCCGGTAAATCCGGCGCCGGACTTGAAAAAACAATTGATGCCTCTATCGATGAGATGAAAAGCAATGTTCACAAGCTTAACGTGGAGAAGTTATTAATAGATGAAGAAAAATTGATTGAAGGAGAGATATAACGACCGATTAAACAAACATTTTTTAATAACGCAAAGGAATAGAAATGAAAAAGAAATTTGGAAATATCATGGTGCTGCTCGGGTTTATATTAATTTTTGTATTATCTGGTCTTGTTAAAGAAACATATGCACAAGCATCAAAAGATGAATTAAAAAAAGCATCGAGGATAGCCGCCCGAAATACAGATATTGAATTATGGGGAAAGTTGATGGATCAATATGAATATTACGGTATGGGTGATGTTGATAGATTGCTATTTAAAGTTATTGAAAAATATATTGACGCTGAAATAGATAGTAGGGATGAAAGACTATATATGAATATGGCCTTTAATTTTATTGTAAATAAACATCTTAGGTTAAAAAAAGCCGAATGGAAACTGAAAGGCATCGAATTTGATATGAAACTGCTTAAAAAATATGGAGATAAGTATTGGCCTTTGCAAAGAAAGTTGGGGATAAAATAAAATTCTGCCGGTTAATAGATAGAACAAATAGAGAACATGATTAAGATTATGAGTATGAATTAAATGGACATACGCGCAGAAATAGCGAAGATGAATGAACTAGAGCGGTACTATCTACGGAAAAATCTGCTCTGGATAATCGGGCAGTGCCTTACCGTTTTCAAACCGCCGAGTAACCAAAAAATATGGGAATGGGGGGAAGAAAATGTTGAACTAGACCGTTCATCGCCTTACCCGGGACCTTTCAGAATTAAAAACTCTCCTCACATAAAAGAAATTCTGGATGCTATACTCGACCCGGAATGCCACAAAATTACAATCATGGGATCTGCGCAAACCGCAAAAACATTAATGTACTTAATTATTTGGGGATATCTTGTTGATGTACGCACTTGTAATATTTTAATCGGTCATCCTTCCGAACGGGAAGCGATATTGTTTTCGCGGTTTAAATTGGAACTATTTATAGAAAATACGCCCGTCTTAAAACGGAAAGTAAAATCTAAAAAGAAGGGGAACATAGAAGCATCCAGCACTTTGGTAAAATTATATTTCGGCGGTCATACATTAATATTGAGTGTTACTGCAAAAGGAGCGGCACGGGCAAAATCTGCGCAGGTAACAATGATGGATGATGAAGATGCAATTGAAATGACAATACAGACCGAAGGTGACCCGGCTTCGAATTTCGAAAAACGTACCGCCGCATATAAATATAATTTTCTTAATATCTCCACATCAACACCTACCATTAAAGGTACAAGTAGAATCGAAAAAAAATATGAGAACGGTTCGCGTGGAAAGTTTTACGTTAAATGTCCTCACTGCAACGAGGATATTTGTTTCGACAGCATGGAACTTGTAACATGGGAAACCGACAAAGATGCATTCGGCAAAATAACGGAACACTATCCGCATACGGCAATGATTGCATGTCCAACCGAAGGATGCGGCGCACTGTTCAACGAAGAGCAGCGGATAAAACTTCTGCAAGATGGATTCTGGATTCACGAAGCGCCGGAGAATAAATATCACCGTTCGTTTCATATCAATCAGCTTTCATCTACGCTTTCAAAATTGGAAATGGTTGCGCGTGAATATGTAGAAGCCGATGAAGGGGGCGAAGCGATGATGGAATCATTCTACAATAATGTGCTCGGACTTCCATACGAACGCAACAAGGGAGATGCATCCGATCCGCTGGAATTAATCAAACGCGCCGAACGGGAAAAATGCATAACCGAAAAAGATTTACGCGAAGATAGAATAATTATTCCCGAAGAAGTTTTGCTTCTTACTGCATGGGTAGACGTTCAGCAAGGGAGCGAAGATAAACCTTCGCGGCTGGATCTGAAAGTAATGGGATGGGGAGCCGATGAAGAATGCTGGATACTCTTCCGCGAACAGATTGCCGGCAACCCGGTAGAAAAAAATGTTTGGAAAAAACTTGATGAGTTTTGGGATAGATACCGCTGGATAAGAAGAGACGGGGTTGAACTGCGGATATCGAGAAAGGGAGTAGATTCCGGCTGGCTGCAATCTACCGTATGCCGGTATACCGGCGGAAGATGGCGGCAAGGATTCATAGCGACGAAAGGTTCCAACAATATAAACGCCGAGCTTGTACCCAAAAAATTATCTTTGGTAGAAACCGGGCGCGCTTGGCAATTGAGAATGGGTGTGCAGAAAGCGGCATCTGAACTTTTATATAGATTAAAAATAACGGAAGCCGGATCGAAATACATTCACTTCCCCGGTGTGCTCTGCGATGCCGAATATTTCGAAGAGCTTACAAACGTTGTGGCAATTACTAAACATTATGGTACAATAAAAATTACAATCTATGAAAAGAAGGATAAGCACAAAGCTAACGAAGCATTCGACCAGTGGATAGGAAACTTTGTCTTGATGAAAAGTATGATCGTCAACTGGAAACGGCTCAAAGCAAATTTAGATAACCGGAAAGGTGAAGTAAAACTTGATGAACCGTTAAAGCCCAAGAAAAAAATAAAAATGGTAAGAAGAAAAATACCAGTGCGAAGAGGAAACTAATTCTGAATAAAAGCGAAGCATAACAAACGCTTAGCCCGCACAAAGTGTCGGGCTCAAGTGCAGTTATGTTGAGTAGAAATTTTATAAAATAATTTGAGGAGTGCCGACAGCTGAATGCTGATAGTTGAATGCTGACAACTGAAAGCTGAGAACTGTAACATGAAAGACAAAACTTGGCAGCTTGGTGAAGCATGGCCGTTCAAAAAATACCGTGATCAAGGAATGACCGTTGAAATGGTAATCCTAACAGACCCGAAATATGTTTTGTGGTGCATGGAGAACCTTAGAGATTTTTATCTATCGGAAGGATGCAAGCAAGTCTTAAACGAACGCTTGAGAGAAGGGGATTGAGAGAACCATAATGTCGGAAATCAAACTAATTCACGAAATAGCGCGGTTGGCAAAAGAACTCGGCATCTTGCACGAAACGAGATACCGTAATTTATGCATCCGGGAAGATTTTGAGAGAATGAAAAAAGCTAATAAGAAAGTTGAAGCTATTGAACTAGAACTCGCGGAAAAGTATATTGCTTCCGTTGAAAATATTCACAAAATAGTTTATAAAAATTATTGAGAGAAAGAAAAATGAATAATGTCACAAAAATAAGAAAGTTTTTGCTTTTTTTAATTTCGTCGCCGTTACTTATAATATTTTTAATTTTTGATATAATAAAAATACCAATAATATTGGGACTGTTTTTGCCTATTGCATGTTTTCTGTGGATTATAGATTTACTTAAGGGTCGCGCCAACTTCAAGGAAGATGTAATTGGGTTTTTAATATTTTCAAGTGGTATTGGGATCCATATATATATGGATATCATTCGAGGTATTGAAAACCGCAAAAGCTGTCTCAAAAAGGAGGAGGAATAAAAATGCTGTTTTGTGCAATTGATAGACAAATTATATTGCGGTACTTGAATAATCCTATAAAGAAAAATGAAAATATAATTGTTCAGCGTTATAAACTTGCAAAAGCATCTAAACAATTGAATAGAGCATTTCATGCGATATCTTTACTTGGATTTAAAGCAGAAGACGTAATTGAAAGTATTAATAACTTTCATAAAGAGTTAAGAAAGTGCAAAATTTAACATATAAATCAAACAGTGAAAAATTTGTCACTATGATTTAGCAAAACGTTGATTTGCAGCTTATAATCGCATAAAAATAATTGTCGAAGTGACAAAAACGTAACTAAACTTTTTTTAAATAATTACTCACCTTAGCCTTTGAAATTTCACAGCAAAGGCGCCGATGCTCAACTTTCCAAAATTAAAACTATATGCCGGTGACACTTGGACTTCCACGGAGACTCTTGCCGATTATCCCGCCTCAGAAGGATGGAGCTTATCAATTTTTTTACGCAAAGGAACAACAGCCGCAGTTGAAGTAGAAAGCTCGGCATCGGGGGATGATCACGTTCCTTTAATGGCCGCTTCCGAAACAGCCGACCTTCCGCACGGACAATATAATTATGCCGCAGTGGTTTCAAAAGATGATGAAACATACACAATCGAATCCGGAATAATCCCGGTATTGCCTAACCTAGATGCGGATGCCGATCCGCGCAGCTATTGGGAAATAGTTTACGAAACTTATAAAACCGCATACCAAACACTTGCAAGTCGCGAAGTAGAACAAATATCCGTTCTCGGGGATTCATATACGTATGCAAACCGGTCCGAACTTCTCAAACTTTTAAAAAATGCCGAGATGAATATGAAGCAAGAAAAAGGAATTAAAACCGGCGGAAGAAAAATTTTTAGAGCAAGATTAAGATAAACATAAAAAGGGAGTAATAACATGTCTACAAAAAACTTTTTTTCGAAATACTTTTTAATCGCATTTCTCATGATGCTGTTAATCGGCGGACAAATGTTCGCGCAGACACAAACCGTAACGGTGGACGTCTCAAAATTCGGCGGCTCAACATTAATGGAATTGGATAATGATGTCTCTGTCTCCGCTACCACTAATATTTGGAGCTTCGGTTTCCAGATTCCGGAATACGACGGGCTGGATTCAATACGTGTGGATTATGAAGTTCTAATGTCCAGCGATACTGCCTACGCCGATATCGACGTTTCTATTTTCGGTTATTATGCATTCGGCGACACTACTTGGTCTGTAAAAGCTATCACCGGTATTGCGGATTCGACCCATTCATATCAAAAGGGAACGGTATACTTAACCGGAAAATATCCGTACTACTGTGTACTGCTTGACGGGGCAACTAATAACAGTCCCGATGCAGTTGTAGAAAGTTTCAGATTATTTTTTACTAAACCGGAATAGGCAAACGAAAATTTAAGCAAGCTATGAATCCAATAAAAAATTACATAGATAAAAAATATGTAAAGCCGGCGGTAGAAAAGGCTGCTGCTGAAAAACGCAAAGTCGGTATAAAACGTTTAAGAAATATGTTCGATGCCGCTGTATTGGATCGCTTTAGCTTAGGGCTTAACGATGATTACAAAATAAATCCCGATATCCGATCGAGCATTATAAATGCCAGAAAAAATGCACGCTCCATTTTCCGGAATAATCCTTACGGCGGTGCAATCCGTACAAGAACGCTGGTTCATACAATCGGCGGCGATGGATTCAGACTTCAAGTAAGATCCAAATACCCGGACGGGAATTTGGACGATCTCGCAAACACAATTATTGAAAACAAATTTTCCGTTTGGTGCCGGGAAGATTATTGCACTATGACAAAAAGATTTTCATTCGTGCGCGTGCAGTGGCTCGTTTTCTTGCAATTGTTCAGAGACGGTGAATTCTTGGTTCGCATGGTTCAAGGACTGCCGAAAGAAAAAAATCCCTTCGGATTTTCACTCCAATTATTAGACCCGGACGATATTGACGAAACTTACAATGAGGAGCTCAGCGAAAACCGTGTTGTAATAATGGGAGTTGAATTTAACGAATGGAAAGAGATAACCGGGATTTATGTAAGAAAAAAATCTTTGTACAACGAGATTTACGGTAATACGAATTTTGCCGAGCGGCAGAGAATAGATGCAAGCGAAATTATTTACGATTTCGATCCGGAACACCCGCGTCAAGCGCGAGGGATGACAAAACTATCCGGTATAATTAAAACCGTTTTTGAGGTTGATGATTGGGATAAATCTGTTTTGCGTAATGCACGGGCTACATCAAAGAAAATGGGATTCTTATATAGGAAACATCTTGAAGGACCGGATTTAAGTGAGGATGAAAATGATGACGACGCAGGTACGGAATTAGAAGGAAGCGGCGAAGGAACAGATGACGGTAAGGGAAAGAAATATATGGATTTTGAAGATGCAATGATAGAATCTCTCCCTTATGGTTGGGAATATCAATTATCCGATCCGAAATTCCCTAGTGAGCAACATACACCTTTTTTAAAATCCATGCTTCGCAAAATAACCGGCTGGTTCGGTTATAGCTATAATCTTTCCGCCGGCGATCTTGAGAGCGTGAGCTATTCTTCATTGCGCGGCGGTGAAATTGACGAAGGTGCGGTTATAAATTTCAATCAGACTTTGTTCAAAGATTCATTCCTTGTACGTGTATATAAAAGATGGCTTAAATATGCGCTGCTTTACGGTCAGCTTGAACCATTGCAGTATGCTTTGATAGAAAAATACGGCGAGCATGAATGGATGGGGCCGAAGAAACCTTGGGTAGATCCCGGTAAACAAGCCGAGGCGGATACCATGGAAGTTGAAAGAGGATGGAGTACGGACATTAAGAAAGCAGCCGAACGCGGGAACGATTACGAAGAGAATCTTAAAGAACAGAAGAAAGCGGTTGAGTTGAAGAATAAATATTGGGTAAAACCGGTTGGGGATGACTCCGCTGATTCTAAAAATAAAAAACCGAAAAACGATACCGATTCAATAGATAAAGAAGCCGATGCAATTGATGATGATGACAAGAAGGATAAAAATCTAACAATAATTAAAGCAGGCTAACAATGAAAAAATTTGAATTGGAAGAAATAAAAAATAAAACTCGTAATAAAGAATATTTCCGCACTCTTTTATTTGATCGATCGACTATCGATGAAGAAAAGAGAACGGTTGAAATATCGGTAACGAGTGAGTACGAATATGCAACGTGGTTCGGCGTGGAAATATTGGATCACAAAAGAAATTCGGTAAGGCTGGAAAGATTCAAAGACGGTGCCGCAGTTAGAGACGAACATTGGGGAGATCAAATCGGCGTAGTTGAAGATGCGTGGATAGATACGAAAGAAAGAAAATTGCGGTGTCGGATAAGATTTTCAAAAAATAATGATCGGGCAGAAACAATATTCAGAGATATAGTAGACGGCATTAGAAGAAATGTATCCGTGAGATACATTGTGCATGAAATAGTATTGGAAAAAGAAACTGATGAAAATAGAATTTACAGAGTAACCGATTGGGAACCTATACATATTGCAATTGAGCCGGACCCGGCTGACCCTACCGTTGGAGTAGGGAGATCTTTGGATAATGGTGAAGAGTTGGATCAGTTTGAGTTGAGTTTAGACAATCCTCAAAAGTCGATTGAAGATTTTAATAAAAAAAATAAGAATAGAAAAATTCAAATAATAATTAACAATAAAGATAGGAGTAATTCTAATATGACAGACGAGGAAAAAAGAAAGTTAAAGGAAGAGCAGGATGCGGCTTTGGAGAAAGCTAAAAACGAAGCTACCGTAGAAGCCCGAACCGCTGAAACTCTCCGTATCAGAAGCATTTACAAAATAGCCGAAGATTATCAAGCTAATCTCCCGGGGCTGAATCTTCGCGAAGAAGCTGGGAAATATGTAGACGATCCCCAAAAGACCGTCGGAGAATTTAGCGCATTTGTAATGGGTAAATTCAAAGATCCCACCGCCGTAAGAACACCGGAGACAAATTTGGGCTTGTCGGATTCCGAAATGAACGATTATTCAATGCGGTTGCTGATATTACATCAGGTATTCCCGGATAAAATTTCGAAAGAAGATCGTAAGAAAGTCGATTTTATGATCAGCGCAAGCCGGGCTTTGGAAGAAAAAATCGGCAAAAACGCCGAAGGTATTTTTATACCGGATGATATTCAGCAGCGTAGACGTGTAATTAATTTAAATAAACTCTCCGCGAAAGAAAGGGATCTCATCGTAGGTTCAGATCCATCCGGCGGGTATCTCATAAAAGATCAATACATAGCTCAATCATTTATAGAGGTATTGGTTAATTCTATGGCATTGAAAAATCTTAATCCGGAAATACTCATGGGTTTAACGGGTGATATACCTCTCAATCGTGAACTTGATGATTATTCATTCACATTCCATGCAGAAACAGCGGGACCTTCAAAATCCAGCATCACATTCGGACGTGAGACCGCTACTCCTCATAAAGGCGGCGCGCTAGCAAGATATTCATATGAATTTTTGATGCAAGCTTCCATAGCAGTTGAAGCATATGTAGAAAGAAGATTGGCCAGACGATGCGCTCGTGGTGTTGATTATTATGCGCTTTATGGTTCGGGCTCAACACCGGAGCCTAGAGGCGTGGCAAATTGGACCGGCATAGGTGGTGTCGTTGGTACAAACTTCGATAGAGATAAAGCTCTCGATCTTATTGGACAGATTTATACGGGTAATGCCGATGAATTGGGAACGCCTAAATGGTTGAGCCGTGGTGCGGTTAAAACATCTTTGCAGAAAAAGAAAATTGATGCCGGCTCCGGTTTGTTCTTGGTAAGTGATAAAAACGATATGATAGGATATGATTACAGCACGGTATCTAGCCAAGTCGCAGCGGGAGAACTTTTCTTCGGCATTTGGTCGCAGTTAATGATCCTTTATTGGAACCAGCTTGATATTCTTGCTAATAAATTCCATACAGATGTATATGCAGCCGGTGATGTATATGTTCGTGCGCTTCTTGGTCTTGATTATTTCTTATTGAATCCGGCAGCTTTAACAAGATCAACCGGTGTAAACTAATTTATAAAGAGCGGTATTTCTTAAACCGCTCTAAATTTTCATTAAATAAATGAGGACGATATGAGACAATTAACAAAAGATGAGTTTAATGCGGTTGAAGAAATAAAACTCATCGAACCGGCATGGGTAACAGAAGTCGGCAAAGAAACATCCGTTCTTAAAAAAGCGGGTGACACAGTAAAAGTAAAAGGGAATGATAAAGTGCAATTGATAGCTTCCGGTAAAGGTGAAAGGCTTAGCCCAAAGGGAGAAGATAAAAAGGAAAAGTAATTTCATTCTCCTAATTATAAAATAGGCGCGGATTAAGTTCCGCGCTTTTCTAAAACATGATGGAACTTTTTAATGGATACGAGAGACTTTTACGACGACTTATTTAACAACATGATTGAAGGACGCGGCTTTAAACAAAGCGCGGTCTTATCCACCGATGAAGATGATTATACTGTTTCTGTTCTTTTTAATAATGAAAATGCACTCAAAAAAATTTTTGAAATAGACTGGACGGGTTCAAACCCATTTGCACTTATAAGAGAAAGCGAACTATACGACGCCAAACAAGGCGACGAAATAGTCATTGAAGATGAAAATGAAGGTAGTCCTTTTTATATAAAAGAAATTCAGCTTAACGGTAAGGGAGCGGCATTAATTGAATTGAGTTACGATCAAACATAGAGGTTAAAATGAATATAAAAACTTTTTTGATTACACTGATTCTGTTTACCGGAATTGCGAATGCCCAAATAGCCACAGAATTAACCGTTGCAATGGATTCCGCCGCTTCATTAAGCGGAATAATAGATGCGGGAGATAGAACGCCGATTGCAATTCAGATTGATACGGCATGGACTGCGGCGGATCTAACATTCCAAACTTGTAACGACACAACCGGTGGGACCAACTGGCGCAACGTTAATTTCTCCGGGTTATATGAATTGCAATTTAACGTTTCCGCTTCCGGTTTTTATTTAATAGACCCTAAAGAGGCGGAAGGTTTTTTGCGCTATATAAAAGTAAGATCCGGTACAAGCGCGGCGGCGGTTAACCAAGCGGCTGCAAGAACAATTTATTTATGGGTGAGATAGCGTGACAAAACAGCAATCCATAGCGGCGGATATAATCACGGCATTAAAAACCATTTCCATAACCGGCGGGTATTTAATTGATGTTGAAGAGGATGAAGTTTTGCACTGGATGCCTTCGCCGGAATCGAATGAAGCCGATAAACAAGTGATAAATGTTAAAGATCATAATAGCGTTTATCAAAATGACGGCAAGCAAGAAGTTTTGAAAGTGGAAATACAGCTTGGCTGCTCTAAGGGTGAAAGCATTACGGATGTTTACGTTCACATTCAGAAGATGGGCTGTTCTATTCTTAGATGCTTGTACTTAGCCGAAAGTACATTCAATACGGATTATGGTTATTGCGTGTTCATTCCGGAGAATTTCGAAATTGATAGAGAACCAACGGACCGGGATAGAGCCGAAGGTTCGATTAACATAAACGTTATTCATACCGCAAATGAAAAATGGATGCATGATGATGGGGTGTATTAACGTAAAAAAACAATTAGAGAGATAAAATGAAAGATAAAAAACAGACTTTAGGATTTTATAATTGGGTGATTGTGAAGGTTCAGGAAAGAACGAATACCCGGTTAAAGAAAAAATTCAATAAACTTCTTTCATTCAATGAAGTTACCGAAGTGTTGCATCAATATTCTAATTTGTATTGCCAAGAGGCAAAAAAGAAGTTTAAAAAAATATTCGGCAGAGATTTATAATAAAACGTCAAACCCGCCTATCAGACGGGCAGACGGTAAAAATAAAGGGTATAGATGAAACCAAGAGATTTTGTAGAAAAATATTTCCCGTATGCATGGCAGAATAAAATTGAAACCGGAGTACCGGTGGAAACCACGCTTGCACAAGCGGCATTAGAAAGCGCATGGGGAGAAAAAGCACCCGGTAATAATTTCTTCGGAATTAAAGACAGCAGTTATGAAAATTACGGCTGCCAAGAAATCGATACGGTAGAAGTGAGTAAAGGTAAACGCTATAAAATAAAAGATAAGTTCGAAACTTTCCCGACCCCGTTTGAGTGTTTCCTTGCTCATGCGAAATTAATAAAAAGGCAATGGCCGCACGTATTTGTTCATACAGATCCGGTCGATTTTGTTGCGGCTATACAAAACAGCAAAAAGAAATATGCTACCGACCCGAAATATGCAGAGAAGATAAAAAATATCGTAGGGTTAATACGCGTTGCCGTTAATAATTTGAAAGAAAAAGAATTATTGAAATACAGATTTGAAGCGGGGGATATTGAGGAAAAACCGGTGGAGCTAATCAAAGAAGAAGGGGAAACTTCGGGAGGTTCTGAGATACCAAATAATAAAGGGGCAGAGGGGCAAAGTAATGTAGATGAAGATCCGGAAACGGATAACAATAAACAAAAGGAAGGTGAATCATGATTCAATGGCTTCAAGGTAGAAAGACGTACATAATTGCGGCTCTTACCATTATTTATGCAGTGGTGGTGGATGGTCTAATAAACAATGATTTGGGTACTGCAGCAGATAAAATAATGATCGGGTTGGGATTAGGTACTTTACGGGCCGGTGTAACAAAATCCGGCGGCTAAAATTTGCCGGTGAGCAATTGTGGTAGTTGCTGACACAAAACAAAAGAGCGGCGCGGGTAATGCCGTGCCGCTTTATTAAAAAAATTAGACCTAAAAAAAAATGGCAAAAGATAAATTTAAAAAAGAAGATTTGAAACCGAAGGGAATGGATAAAATTCCGATGAAAAAAAAGAAACTGCCGGTTACTCTCGACCCGGTTAAAGTGCCGGGTAATGCCGATGCCGGTGGATATAAATTCGGCGATTACTGGAACATGTTCAAAGCATGGCTCACTTACGGAACGCTTGTAGTAATGGGTGTAGAAAAACCATTTCCTTACAGACTGATTTTAATTTTGATCTGCATAATTGTTGTCGGACTAATAATTCTAAAGGTATTCTAATATGGCAAAAGAAAATAACGGAGCGAAAAAAGTATATGATGTAATCAAAATAATTGTGGTTGTCTTGGGATTTGTTATCACGTTCTTAGTTTTCTATGGAACGTTTGAAAACCGGATCACTACGTTAGAAACGGGGATGCAATATAAGGTAGATCAAAAGGAATTATTCGAAAAATTGGATCAATTCAAAAAAGATATTGAAACAAAAATTGAAACAGAAATTCAAAAATTAAATAGAAGGAATAGATAAATGAGCAAGATAACCGGTAAAGACGGAAAAGCGTATTACGGCGCCGGACCAACAGAAATTAAAATTACGAGCTGGAATATCAAAAGAATACTCGGATTAAAAGAAACGAGTGATTCCGGTTCGGTTTCCGGCAAAGATTTTATACCCGATGGGCTTTATGAAGTTGATGGTGGTTTTGAAGGTTTCATTGAAGGGGGAACAGCACCTCCGACTTTCGGCACGGAAATGAATTTGAAGTTAAGCTTAAATGCTAGTGTCTACTGGCAAGGACAAGGAATAATAACGGAAGAGGTAGAGACGCTTCAAGTATCCGGCGGCGATGCCGTTAAATTAAGTGCCCCTTTTAAGGGCACCGGAGCTTGGGCTAGAACTGACACCACTTAGCAAAAACATTTTTGAAGAAAATAAAATTGAGGTGATAAATGGCAAAAATATCCGGTAAAGACGGAAAAGTATTGCATGGCTCCGAAATAACCATAACCGGCGCAGTACATGATACCGGGGTTGTAACGGTAACGGCAGCCGCTAACGGTTTAAGCGTGGGAGATAGAATCTTGATAGGCGATGTTGTAGGCATGACCGATCTTAATACTCATTTTGTTGTTGCCACTGTACCGGGCGTCGATTCGTTTACGGTTGCTCTTACAACCGCACAGACATACACAAGCGGCGGAACAGCACGGAGATCTGCGAAGATCACAAATTGGAATATCAAAAAGACGCTCGGGCTTAAAGAAACGAGCGATTCCGGCTCTGTCTCAGGCAAAGATTTTCTACCCGATGGGCTCTATGAAATTGATGGTGCGATTGAAGGATTGATTGAGGGAGGTATCAATAATATCCAATTTGGTGCTGTAATAGGTCTGGTCTTGCATGAGGATGATGACGTTACATGGAGCGGCAACGGGATAATAAACGAAGAAGGAGAGGCGTTGCAAGTTTCCGGAGGTGACCCGGTTAAGTTTTCGAACACTTTCAAAGGCACCGGAGCTTGGCTTAGAACTGATAATACTTAAAAAACGGGAATAAGGTTTAAGGTACATGGATCGGAAAACAATCAGCTTAAAACTTGCCGATGGCAAGGAGTATGTTTTTTCTGAACGGGATAAATGCGATTCCGATTACTTCTATTATCAAGACCGGGTGCGTAAACACAAAACCGATTTTGTTGCTGCCAATATCAAAGACCAGGATGAACGGCTGGTTTTATTTACGCAGATAATAAATCATAATTACACTAACCGGGATGTAGAATTCTACATCAATTCTCAGCCGGATGAATTAAAACTTATCTGCTATAATTCATTCAAAATTGCCAACCCGGAAGTAAGTTATGAGGAGTTCTTAAAAATACTGCCGGAAGGTTTTGAAAAGGAATTGAGCCGGCTGGTAACGGAATTGGAATTGATAGAACTGGCGGATGATGCGGATATAATTTCGGAACTCGGGATAGATAAAAAAGTTTTGAATAAATGGAAAAAGAAACAGCCGGGTCTATACGGTTTTCTTACGCGCAACATAAAAAAAAAAGCGGAAGCCCGATAAGCCGTGAAGTTGCCGATACGCTGATACTTAATGCCTTCCCGAGTTTTACTCTTGAAAGTTTGAAAAAAATTTCATCGAGACAATACGTTGTATTATTAGAGCAGTCCGTGAACATAAAAAACAGCATGTGGGGTAAACTGGAACTGCAGACCGATCGCGATAAAAAAATAACCGGCGAAGAGGAATATACAGAGATGATAAAAGAAGGGAGAATGTAAGTGTTAGGAAGCGGGCAGACAATATATGTCAATTTCGATGGACGTGCGGCGGCAATAGAACGTAAACTCCAGCAGATAGAAAACAAAACAAAAAGTTCTGCTAAACGAATGGAGGGCATGTTCAAAAATGCGTTGAATAAAGCCGCACAATTTGCCGCCATATATGTAGGCTTCCGCGGTATGGAAAAAGCATTGAGTGAGTTGGTGAGTTTCGATAAGGGGATGCGTAATGTGAATACCATTCTTAAACTTTCCGAATCTGATTTTAAAAAGATGGGTGAGGGTGTACGAGATCTGCAAGTGGAATTGGGAGCTTCGGGTGAGGAATTAACGGAAGGATTATATCAAGCTGCATCTGCCGGCGTGCAAGCGGCGGATGTTTTAATTTTTCTTAAAACCGCGACAAAAGCCGCAAAGGCGGGATTAACCGATACAAAAGTTTCCGTTGACGGATTGACTTCCGTTCTTAATGCATTCCATATGCAGACTTCCGAAGCTAATAAAGTAGCCGATATAATGTTTACAACGGTGCGGCTTGGTAAAACAACGTTCGAAGAAATGGCTTCAAGCATTGCCGAATTCGCTCCGTTATCCGCATCGCTCGGAATAAGCTTTACGGAAGATGCCGCAGCGCTGGCTACAATGACTAAACAAGGCGTGCTCACGAAAGAAGCCGCAACGCAGCTTAATGCAATCTTTACGGCTGTATTAAAGAGCCAAGATGAAGCCCGGAAAATGGGGCCGAAAGTAGCCGAAGCATTTTCCATAGAAGCATTAAAAGCGAAAGGATTACAGCAATATTTGGTCGATTTGAATACCGTACTCGGTGGTAACCAAGAACAAATGGTTAAACTATTCGGCCGTACCGAGGCAGTAAAAGGTATGCTGCAATTAGTAGGGCAGAATGCAAGAATGGCGGCTAGCGATTTGGATGAAATGACAAAAAGCGCCGGAGAAATGGGAAGGGCGTTCGATGAACAAACCAAGTCTATAGATTTTAAGATAAATAAATTGAATGCATCTATAACCGTATTGGCGGCATCTATAATAGATAATTTTGCACCGGCGTTAACATGGCTGGTTGAAAATTTTACACAAGGATTGGATAAAATAACCGGCCGATGGGCGGACGCTCAAGAAAAGATTCTGGCGGAAAGTTATAAAGGCAAAGGCGCAATTGAAGGATGGATGGAAGCTTTTACCGGTTATGACAGCGATGATTTAAAAAGAGAACTTGATTCGATGGTGAAAGAATGGGAAGGACTAGATGAAAAATTGACTAAAGCAGAAAGGGAAAAACCTTCGTCTTTAGCCGGCAATGCTGCTTTGAAGGAAGAAATAGAACTCCTTAAAGAAAAGAAAATGATGCTGGAAGCGCAAGCCGAAGCTATAAAGCGAATATTAAGTCCGGTACCGGTAACGGAAACAGCACCAACGGTTACAACCGTTACAACAAAAGAATTAACGGAAGAAGAAAAAAAGAAAATTTTAGAAGCGCTGAAAGCAAAAGAGGAAGCTATTAAAAAGTATTATGATGAAATAAAATGGCTGGATGAAGATTATTATAAATACCGTGTAGATATGATAGACAAAGAGGTAAATGAAATAAGTAAAAAAGTATCTAAAGAATTCGATCTTGAGAAAATGAAGAATAAAATGATATCCGATTTGGATAGGGAAAGAGCGGAATTTTTTGTTAGACCGGAAATAATATCCGATGAAGATTGGAGCAAAATAGATGAAGCAATAATAGAATGGTCTAATAATCTTGATGATGAATTCTCTAATGCATTAATAGATTCTTTTGATAAAGGAATCGAAAAACAAAATGCGCTGCATGAAGATATGCTGAGTTCGGCTTCCGAATTCGGTTATGCCTTAACAAATGCATTCGGTGGAAGCGGTAAAAGTTTTCTCTCATGGCTGAATATGGCATTGCAGGCCGCAATCAGAATTTCCGATATCGTAGATAAGATGAACGCCGGGGAAAAATCCGGCGCAAGCGGCGGATTGGGAATAATAACTACAATACTGAGTTTTATACCCGGGCTTTCCAAAGGCGGCAGTGTTGTTAATTACGGCGGAAATGTTTCTTATACAAGAATACCAAAATTCGCAAGCGGTGTAAGTTCGTTTACGGTTCCGCCCGGCTACCCGGGAGATTCGTTCCCTATAATGGTAGAAAGCGGGGAACGTGTAACGGTAACACCGGCGGCGGCTACTAGAGACCAGAATGGATTGGCAGATATAAAAGGATATTTGGAAGCAATGGTTATAGCTATTAATAAGCAAAAACGCCCGGTTGTATTTATTGAACAGAAAACTCCGGGGATTGAATTTGTACAAAAGACGGTACAAAAAGAAATAAATTCTATGAGCAGACATGGAGTGAAGCTGGATGAGTTTTAGGATGGAAATAAAAAACGGAGAGACTACTTACGATGTAACGGATTATGTAGAAGCATGTGATCCGATACCTATAACTAACCGCAATAAAAATTGGGAACCGGTGATATCGGAATTCAATATGGAAATAGTTAATAAGATAATATTCACACCGGCGGAGGGGGATGAGGTATATTTTTATGTTGATGAAAATGTAAGATTCAGCGGAAAAATAAACAGCGTTAAACCGAATTACGGAGAAAGCAGATATGTTATTAACGTTGTTCAGGATCTGAATAATCTATTGATCTATGATATGGATTACAATACTCATTATACTGAGATGACAACGGATACAACGGATATTGAATTCAGAAAGCCGGATAATCAAATACATTATTATGGCGGGGAGTTGGTTGAACTTGGGAATTTCCAAATTTTATATTTAATAAAAAAAATGTTTGAGATAGGCGGATTAACATTAGATACGAGCTATTGTGAAGATGCGGTAGTAGCGGGAACTGATGTAGATGGGACATGGCATAATTTTGCGGTGAAGCATTTCGCAGTAGATGAAGGAGCAATATTCTCACTCGGACAAGATCAAGTAGTAATGCCGGTGGATATTCCGGATGATATTAATTTGATAGATAAACAGCCGACCTTTTGGGATATAATACAAATACTATGCGGATTTTTAACATTACGAATTCAAACAACGGGTAAGAAAACATACCGATTGATTTATGCGGGGCAATTGAGCGAACTAGCATTAGACGACGATTATAAATATGAAAATATGCCGGAGACGATGAAGGCGAAATATAAATCATTAACAATGAATAATGGAGCTACGACTGCAAGATGGGAATATTATAGAGAAAGCAGTCATACTGCCGAATTCAATTTGCCTTATGATATAGTAACGCCGACGGTAGATTTTTACAATGCCGGGGATAAAACAGCGGTAAAATGGATTAACGGGTTGGTCTGTCTTCTGCGGGATACACGGGGAAGTGCAAATGATGGCGATCTTTTATTCCCCGATGATGATCCGAGCGGATATTCACCTTGTTTCACAATGCCGTATGAAGCAGTAGAATTGTCATATGAGTATTTCAATAACACGGATTTTATCCGAGAGCCGATAAAAGATCAGACTATTACAAAGATAATAACCGGATACAAAGACGACGGCGGTTCAACAAATTACAATGTGCTAAGTAATAAAATAGATACAGAAGTAAGTGAATCAATAATTGAATTAATAGAGATAGCCGAATGATATTCGGGACGGGTGCACCTAAATTTATAGCAAGTGACAATGCCGAGATATTGCTGGATTATTTTGTTTACGGCGATGACGAACCGCAGCCGAATTACCGTGTAGCTCAAAGTGTGATGAATAGACATAGGGAAATTGTGAATACGGATGAGCATTATATTTTTAATGGGACTATTTATTTATATAAATACGGCATCGATCCGGTTACTTTGATTATAGACACAGAGACAGTGCGAAATAAGTATAATGAAATAAACGGTTATAAATATGATGAAGTAACGCTATACAGGCATAGAGATGGTGAGCCGATGAAGGATTCGAACGGAGATATTATAAAATTTTATTTGACGGAATTAAAGACATTTTATTTGAATACTGTAAGGTTTGAGATAGCTGCATTTATAGAATTTATTTCTGTAGATCCGTGTGTAATGGCTGAAAGTTTAACGAATATTATTACAGACGATACAGGTGAGACTATTACAGATGACACCGGGGAGCTAATTAAAGACGATAGTTAAAACAAAGGTGATAAAATGAAAAAATTTATTTTAATGATTTTACTAATTGCAGCATTTGCGGGTATTTCGCAAGGGCAGACGGCACTTAAAAATTATCAGGCTGTTGGACCGGCTACAATTGCGGTAAGCGATATTTTCGCAATGCAGAAGGATACTGCATCAAATGCCTACGCTTGGCGCAAAATACGATATGATAGTCTGAGGATTGCAATAAAACAATGGCTGGATGATCAAGCAATAACTTGGACTCAGAACCAAATTTACAACGGCAGTCTTTATTTATTGGATAGCTTAAATCTCGGCGGCGGAAAATTTGTTGTGGACCCTAACGGGAACATAACGAAGATAAATAATATCGGTTATAATTGGCCGGCTACGCTTCTTGCAAACGGAAAATTAAAAACGGATGATCTAGGTAATTTAACGTGGGATACAACCGGCGCAGCGGTTGGCGGCGATGTTTACCTTGCGAACGATAATATTTTTACCGGCTCGAACATAAATAAAAAATCTACAAACGCCGTTTATAGATTTGGATTATATAATAGGAATACAGGAGGTACTGCATCAACTCAATATGTAATTGGTGATACATTAGTCGCTGGGAGTTACGGAGGATTAACTTACTATAATAGCAACCATGATGGCGAACCTTTTTATCTTATTTATCCCAGCAGATTAGCTCTATTCAGCACTGGCGTAAATGGGTTAGGTTTAGCCGCAACAAATATAAATGGTGAGATTCATTTTTTTACAAGTGGTTCGGAGAGTGGAGATTATAGAGGCAAAATTGATAAGAATGGAAACTTTAGTTGGGGCGGCGGGAAATTTGTAATTGATTCCGCAGGATATATAACTAAATGGGGGAACATAACATTCCCGGCGTTTAGTAATGGGTATGTTAAATATAATTCGGGAGTATGGAGTTTTGAAGAAGCAATTGGAGGTG
Organism: uncultured Melioribacteraceae bacterium; assembly: GCA_964554135.1. GTDB lineage: Bacteria > Bacteroidota > Ignavibacteria > Ignavibacteriales > Melioribacteraceae > CAZKNM01. The sequence goes on along the minus strand of CAZKNM010000016.1, from coordinate 2,347 downwards.
CCGATACTGCTAATTATGCAATAGATATTTTGAATGGAGCGGCGAATAAAATACCATACCAAACGGGAGTAAACGTAACATCATTTATAGATGCACCCGGCGGTACGGGTAGAGCTTTGGCTTATTCGGCAACTAATACATTTTCTTGGTTACAATATACGAATGCAAATACTGCAAGCACTATTGTACAAAGGGATGCAAGCGGAAACTTTTTGGCGGGAACGATAACGGCAACATTAGCCGGTAATGCTACAACGGCAACTACATCAACTAATATTGCGGGGGGGCTTATAAATAAAATACCGATTCAATCTGCGGCAAATACGACCACTTTTATACCGGCGCCTACTGACGAGACTCAGGTACTGGCTTATGGTGCTGAGACAACTTTTGGATGGATTAATTTACGTTCTACCAATACGGCAAATTCCGTTGTGTATAGGGATGGATCGGGCAATTTTTCGGCAGGTACAATAACCGCAACATTTTCGGGTAACTTAACCGGTAATGTTACAGGTAATGTTTCCGGTAGCTCGGGTTCATGCACAGGCAATGCAGCGACAGTTACTAATGGAGTTTATACGAGCGGTTCGTATGCAAATCCTTCATGGATTACAAGTCTGGCTTATTCAAAAGTTACTGGTATGACTGTGGATAAAATTGCTATTTCGAGCGCAACCGGTGTTCTAAGTGTATGCGGTGTTTCGTCTTTGGAATTATTTGCACCGGCGTTTGGAGAGATGTACGATAACGGAAGTGGAACGAGTCATAATCCTAACAATTCATGGGTAGCATGGACGAGCTCGACAACCGGAAATGTTAAAAATTTAACTTACGATGCAACAAATGATAAGCTAACGGTTTCATCGGCCGGTTATTATAAGTTGGATTATGAAATGCACTTCACAGGTAATAATGCCGGTGTCTCGGTTTATTGGTGTTTATATAAAAACGGTTCAACGGAATTATCAAAATCAAAAAGTAATATTACTATCCATGCCGCAAGTGAATTGGAAACAATAAGCGGAACTTGCTATTATTCATTATCTGCAAGCGATTACATACAGTTAAAGGTCTACACTTCAACATCGCAGACAATAACAACATATTGGGGCAATGTAAATATTACTAAGGCAGCTAATGATATATAAATAAATAAGAGAAATGCTGTGTGCAAGAAAAAAGGAAAGGGACCTAGAAGATAGGTCGTAATCAAAATAAAATTAAAAATAGGAGACGGTATGAAAAGGATAATAATCTTAATGGCGATCTGTATTGTATTTGTTATGAATTTGAATGCTCAAGAAAAAGAAAATAGCACAACGCTAACTGCGGCGGATTCGGTTTTTATAGCGGATATTGACACAAGAATACAATGGCACAGCCAGCAGTACAACGCTCAAAAGGATAAGCTTGCTCAAGCAGACCCGATATGCAATCAGCATCTTGGCGCGGTAGTAGAATTGAACGATCAGAAAAATGCTCGTTTGGAAAAATTGAAATTAAAAAATAAAGAGGTACCTAAATGAAAAAAATAATCTATTTGCTGATTGCCAGTTTCTGGTTACTGGCAGCATCATTATACGCGCAAAGCGAAATAATATTGAAAGGGGGTGAACCGTTTATCGGCATAACGTATGCCGGTAAAATTATGTTCGGTTACGATTCAACCGGCGGCGGTAAATATTATGCGGTTAAGGTAGACACAAATGGTTATGTAGGAATAACCGGTATTATAACATCTATCACGAATCCCGTAGCCGTAACGCAAAGCGGAACGTGGAATATAACAGCGGTAGACACAATCAATAAACCGGTCTCGGCAAAACAAAGCGGTACATGGGATATTACATCGATCACGAATCCCGTAGCGGCTACACAAAGCGGAACATGGGATATTACATCGATTACAAATCCCGTAGCGGCTACTCAAAGCGGAACATGGGATATCGGTACGGTTACAACTTTAACCGGTATCACAAATCCCGTAGCGGCTACACAGAGCGGAACGTGGGATATTACATCGATTACAAATCCCGTAGCGGCTACGCAAAGCGGAACGTGGAATATAACAGCGGTAGACACAATCAATAAACCGGTCTCGGCAAAACAAAGCGGTACATGGGATATTACATCGATCACGAATCCCGTAGCGGCTACACAAAGCGGAACATGGGATATTACATCGATTACAAATCCCGTAGCGGCTACTCAAAGCGGAACATGGGATATCGGTACGGTTACAACTTTAACCGGTATCACAAATCCCGTAGCGGCTACACAGAGCGGAACGTGGGATATTACATCGATTACAAATCCCGTAGCGGCTACGCAAAGCGGAACGTGG
>CAZKNM010000015.1:25794-39296 GCA_964554135.1 uncultured Melioribacteraceae bacterium | reverse complement strand
ACCGGGAGATTCGAGTTAATCCCCCTTTCTCATTGGAACTATAAAGAGATGCAAAATGCATTCGGTTGGAATTTGGAACAGTTTATATATTTCGGCGGATACCCGGGCTCGGCAGAACTTATAAATGACGAAGAAAGATGGTCGCGTTATATTCACGATTCACTAATAGAGACAACTATTTCCCGCGATATACTCTTACTGACTCGAATCGACAAGCAGGCTTTATTACGCCAGCTTTTCCGGCTTGGCACAGCATATTCGGGTCAAATAGTATCATATCAAAAAATGCTAGGTCAATTGCACGATGCCGGTAACACAACTACTCTTGCTCATTACCTCGAATTACTTTCAGGCGCCGGACTGCTGACCGGCTTGCAAAAGTATTCGGGATCGCAAATTAGACAACGCTCATCAAGTCCGAAATTTTTAGCTCTTAATAACGCTTTAGTAACCGCTCAATCAAACCTCGGTTTTAATAATGCGTGTAACAATAAAGATTATTGGGGAAGACTTATAGAATCGGCTGTAGGATCTCACTTGCTTAACGGAATTTCCGGTACAAAATTAAAACTGTTCTATTGGCGCGAGGGAGCTAAAGAAGTTGATTTTATACTGGATAACGGCGCAGAACTGACCGCGCTTGAAGTTAAAAGTGGAAGGTTAAGGGAAAGTCTAGCCGGGCTGGAGCCGTTTAATAATTTATACAAACCCAAAAAGAAATTACTTGTTGGCAAAGGAGGAATCCCGATATATGAATTTTTACAGACTCCCCCTGCCGAATGGTTTTCGTGATTTAAACCAACGTTCGAGGTTTCTACAACCTCGAAGGTTTTCTGATGAGAAACATAGAATCTACATGGGGGCTGTACGCGATGATATAGGTGAGTTAATCGGTTATTATGAAAGGTACGAGCCACCAAAGTAACAACTGTCCTTCGAGTATTCTCCAATCGCTATATTAAAATCAGGTTATATCCATAAAAATCATTTGTATAAATAAGGATATAACCATATATTAACGAGGTAAAATTTAGGATATACCCTTATGAAACTATCTCACAGAAAAATATTAGTTAAGCAGTTGGATAAAAAATTTGAGAAATTTGCTTTAATGATGGAATCAGATATTCCACCAAAAGGCTGGATATACACAATTAGAACAGCATTAAATATGTCTCTTGCCCAATTAGCTAAAAGGCTTAAAAAAACTGTCCCAACAGTTAAAGAGATTGAAGAACGTGAAAAAAACAGGAATATCACTCTTTACAAATTAATGGAGATCGCCGAAGCATTGGATCTTCGTTTTGTGTATGGATTCGTCCCAAAGGAATCTTCATTGGAAAAATTAATAGAAAAAAAAGCTCTTGAGACTGCCGAAAAAATTGTGATGAGAACTTCCCATACAATGAAACTCGAAGATCAGGAAAATCTTCCGGATAGATTAGAAAGAGCCGTTAAAGAAAGAGCGGAAAATATTAAGCAAGAAGTGCCAAGGTATTTATGGGATTAGATTTAGATTACTCGAACGGCCAAACACCTATAGACGAGGATGATAAAGAAGGGCTATTAATTAAAACAATTTCCAACCTGGGAGAATTAAACGAATTTGAACAGCTTAATGTAGAAAAAGCAATCGAGTGGACCTTAACAAGAAATCTTAACACAGAAAAAATTCTTACTGAAGAATTCGTGAAAGAATTGCATAAAAGAATGTTCGGTGATGTATGGAAATGGGCATGTCGCTTTAGACTTACAAACAAAAATATAGGCGTCGATAAACATGAGATCGGAAGCGAACTGAAGAAACTCCTAGATGATTGCAAATTCTGGATTAAGAATAAAACTTTTACGGAAGATGAAATAGCCGTCAGATTAAGTCACCGTATAGTACGGGTTCATCCCTTTGCAAACGGCAACGGCAGGCATTCACGTTTGCTTGCCGACATTCTCGTTAGCCAAGGTTTTGGTAAAAAACATTTCACATGGGGAAGCGTCAACCCTTCCAAACCCGGTGAAGCACGCAAAGAATATTTGTTTGCGTTAAAAGAAGCAGATGAGAATAATTACGAACCTTTGATTGCGTTTGCGAGAAAATAATGCGTACACTCTTTTTGTTTTTCCGAGTCCCCCTCTTCAGCATGCGCGCCGTCCACGACGAAAAAGGTAAGTTAATCGGCTATTATGAAAGGTATGAGCCACCGAAGAAGAGCTTTTGAGAAAGTTGGATTTTTATATACTTAAAATACCCCTCTAGCTAAATCTAGTTAAACATTATTCTATCCATTTAGACTTTTACAAAACACTATTAAAACTCTATGTTTTTTACAAATAAATGGGGACAATGCTATATTTTGTCCCGCCCCTTGACAATGACGAAAATTCGTTATAAAATATAACCACTGGTTAAAAAATAACTGGTGGTTTTAATATGGGTATAAAAGAAAGAAAAGAAAGAGAAAAAAAGAACCGTAGAGATACGATTATAAAGGCAGCGAAGAGAATAATATTAAAACGTGGGGTTGAAGAAATGAGCATGAATCAGGTAGCCGATTTAACCGAACTAAACAAAGCTACCCTCTACCAATATTTCGAAAACAAAGATGATCTAATTGATGCTGTCGTCTACGAGGGGCTCATTCTAATGGAAAAGAAGTTTGAAGAAGTTTATCAAGACTCAAAAACCGGTGTCGAAAAAGTGCTAGCTCATATTAAAACTATTTTTGCCTTTTATAAGGAATTTCCTATTTACTTTTTAACAATGAATCATCAAGAAAGAAGAAAGGCGAAAGAGAGATTGGCATCTCCCTTTTCAATAAAAGGTAACGAGGTTGCTTCGAATCTTTTTGCGAAAATAACTGAAAGTATCAAACAGGGAATGAACGAAGGTAATATTAGAAAAGACATCGATGTTAATATTCTCTCAATATTGATTTTTGCCCACACTTATGGTGTAACTCACATGATATATTCCAAGGAGGATGTCTATAAAGATCTATTCAATATGGATCCCTCCACAATTGAAAAATCCGCAGTAGAATTTCTGGAATCTTATTTGAAATAAACAAGCAATAGAGATAAATGGGGGATTTTTATGAAACCGAATATTTTATTAATAATTTTTTTCACAACAATACTCATAAGCGGCTGTGGTCCGGAAAAATCATTGGAATCCAGGCTTCAAGAGGCTATGGACGAATCAATTAAAAACAGCGGAGTTGCCGGCGTTTCCGCCGCTATCATTTTCCCTGACGGGAAAATGTGGAAAGGTGCCAGCGGAATATCTTATGAAGATGTTCCGGCGACAACCGACATGCTGTTCGATATCGGGAGTATCGGAAAAAACTTTCAAGCCGCTCTATGTCTTAAATTGGTTGAAGAGGGCTTGTTATCATTGAATGATACATTGGGGAAATGGCTTCCGCATTATTCCAACCTCAACGGTAAAATAACGATCCGGCAAATTCTGAACATGACGAGCGGTATCGATGATTTCGTCGGGGATCCAAAATCTCCCTTTAGGATTGGGTATACCAATATAGATCATGAAAAAATGTGGACCTGGGAAGAAATTTATAATACATATATCGGTAAGCCCGATTTTGAGCCAGGAACAAAATGCGCCTATTCATCAACAAATTATATTGTCCTAAAGCAAATAATTGAAAAAGTTACGGGGACAAAACAAACAACGTTATTTGAGAACCGGATTTTAAAACCATATCATTTAAATTACACCCTTGCAGATTTTTTTAATCCTATCCCCGATAGCATGCCATTCATACACGGTTGGGCCGACACAAATGGAGACGGGCAGGCCGATGATATTTCCGGATATTCTTTGAACTGGATAGCATCACTTTCCCCACTGTTTGTCTACTCTACACCAGGCGACATGGTTCAATGGATAGACGCACTTTACAATAAAAAAACAGTTCTGGGTGATAAAATGATGAAGGAAATGCTGACATTTAACAGACCTGTTCAGAATGAACCAATGATGAAAGGGTACGGTTTGGGTACAGTAGACATTAACCTCGGAGCGATACTCCCTAATTGGCAAGACGTAGAAATCTACGGGCATTTAGGATCACAATTTGGGTATTCAACATTTGCCACTTATCTCCCCGAGTTAAAAATTTCAGTGTCTATTATGTTCAACAGGGGATGCGATGCAGGTACCAATCAAGCTATAGGAATGGTAGGCAGCGCCTTTTTTGACGTGCTTTTAAAACATTTCGGAGTAAAAGAAGCGGATCAGCAGAATTCGATTTCGGATATGTTGGAAGAACTGGAAAAATCGCCTAATGAAGTTCATCTTATGTACAGAATCGCGAAGCAGCAACAAGCTAATAATGATGATTACGAAGCTTCGTTAATGTATGAAAAAATACTGAAACAAGATCCTGAAGATAATTACGGATATAAAACAGAAGCCCTCTTCTGGAAAGCTTCATATGACGGAGTGATCTGGAAGAAACCGGAAAATCTTATTGCATTTATCTCCGAACATAATGATTATAAATATATTCAAGATGCCTATAGATGGCTTGCAAAAACATACCAGAGAAGGGATGAAATGGATAAAGCAATTAAAGTGTATATGGATGCACTAAATAAATTCGAAAATGATCCTGAATTTTATAATCATTATGCATGGTGGATTTACGAGAATAAATTGGCAAACGAATATGATTCGGCTATTAAATATGCAAAATCTGCTCTGGAACTAAAACCTGAAGCATGTTATATATGGGATACTCTTGCACGCTTATATTTGGCAAACGGAGAAAAACAGAAAGCAATTGAAGCCTCGACTAAAGCATTAAATATAGCCCCTAAAGATCAATATGATGAATATGAAAAATATTTAAATGAAATTAAGGAGGGAAAAATATAGAAGAATAAACTCCACTTTAAACAAGATCAACGGACTAATACTTCTAAGATTTTTTTAGAAGAAATGCCTCCTTGAGTAATTATTTTCATTTTCTGAATGGAAAGAATGAAAATTATACAAAAATTTACCCCTCAAAATTATTTAGATTAATACACCCTAATGAATAAGCCAGATAAAATTAGTGTTATCACTCTCGGTTGTTCTAATAATACGGTAGATTCCGAACGGTTGATAAGTCAATTGAAACTGAACAACCTTAGACTAACCGAAAATCCTGAAGAAGCCGATGCGGTAATCATCAACACATGCGGTTTTATTGAGGCGGCAAAACAGGAATCCCGATAGATGAATTTTTACAGACTCCCTCTGCCGAATGGTTTTCATGATTTAAGCTAACGTTCAAGGTTTCTATAATCTCGAAGGTTATCTTATGAAAAACATAGAATCTACATGCGGGCTGTCCGCGATAACAAAGGCAAGTTAATCGGCTATTATGAAAGGTATGAGCCGGCGAAAAATATTAAATGACCTAATTGACGACGGCTTGAAGATAGTAACGAAAACATATTACACTTACCTAAAAGATTGAACAGATAGCAAAAGAACTACAAGTCAACCTTCAGGTTTCCAAAATCTCGAAGGTTTTCAGTCAAGCATGTTGATTTACCGTTCTGAAATTCGCATGTATTAAAGCAATCGATGCATTTTAAATAAAGAAATTTGATTAAAAATTATCTGTATTAAGAATATCCAAAATATTTTATTGCCAACCAATTAATATTTAAGTAAATTCATACTAAATTTTACCTCTGACATTTGTTCTTTTGGAAATTCCCTATTACTCTTCCTTTTAAGTATGGTTATTCCTGAAATATCTATGATTTTCCTGAACTTATTGAAATTTAGATTGCACAAATTCGTTAATAAAAACTACAAATAAATAACTTGGAGGATATATGGCAACTTGGAGTAAAAACAACATAGCATGTGCTGACACGTGGATATTTTTAAAAGCCCTTGGGCAGTTGAATCAAGTTTTCAGTAAATCAGGAGCTATAAAAGTAGAGGACCTTGCCTTTTGGAATGAGTCTGCCAGTCCTGAATTAATAAATATAGCTGTCAAGACTATTTGTCAGCAACTTGATAACATGTTTAGAATGATCGATAAAGCCCTATTTGAAAAAGGAGTCACAGTTGACAATGCTATAAATTCGATGGTTGGTGCCTTTTTGAAAAAGGGAAACACAGTAGCCGATGTAGCTGAAGTTGTCGACAAAAAATATTTTTTTCAAGGAGAAAGGATAGATGAATAAAATTTCCAAAACATTAATCGTATATCTATTTTTTATTACTTTAACAAACAACATTTTTGGGCAAACTACCATTGAAGATGTAGTCAAAACATTTGAAGGGATCGGAATAACTAATTCGAATATTGAAGCTGAACTTTTCAATCTATTAAAAAGCAAACTAAATGATCCCAAAACATTGAATTTTGTTTTTAAAGATACCTTCGAACAAATAAAGAAAAATGATCTACTAAAAAACTTAAATGTGAAATTCAATAATTTTAATGTAGATAGTATCTCAGCTCTTGGTATTTCATACTCATATAGTAAACAAATTAAGACAAATTATTTTGAAAGCGGAAGCACGAATAAATCAGGTTTGGACCTTGGGTTTAATCTCGACGGATCCATCTCTTTCAACAAAAAATACAATCCAAATGACTTCCTACGAAGTAACATTTCTTTCAATTACTTTTCTTCTTACGGCGGTGTTAGCGCAAGCTCTGATGAGATAACAAATGAGTTTCGTGAATTGCGCTCCAAACTAATGGAATATGAAAATTTAGATTCACTTAATAATTCCTCAGAATGGAAAACTTTTCTAAATAAGATTGTGGAAAATTTAGATAACCAAATTTATTTCCAAGTTGGACTAAAGGCTAGTCTTGAATCAAACCAGGATTTTACATTAAAGAATTATGTTCTTTCTGCAAATCTGGGTCTTGATATTAAAGCGTGGAACAGGAATTCTATACTTTCACAATTCAACATTTTCGACTGGCCTTTTGCAATTACACGGTGGCTTACAGGAACCGACGATAATATTTACCCGAGAGGTTCTTCGCTTCCAACATTTTTATTCGATTTAAGTTATGTTGATCCTTCTGCTGATCCTACAAGAGAAAGTATAAAGGAAACAAAAAGTTATCCACGCTTTAGCTTTGAAGCAGGCTTTAAAACTTTAGTGAGCAACATCTCCGATAACCCGCTGTATTTCAGTGCGGATGCACGTTACTACAAGGAATTAAACGCGAGTCAGGTTGTAAAGGATCTGAATCTAGATGAGTCTATATACTTCGTTGCAGCTTTAACTCACAAGGACGGATTCTATGTTAGTTATGCTACGGGCAAACTTCCTTATGATAAAAAGAACGATGAAGTTTATTCAATTGGTTTCAATTATAATTTCTAAACATGGAGAAACTCGTTAAACAAAATAATCAATCTGTAAAATTAAAGAATTTGTTAAACTTTTTATGAGAACAATGTATGAAAGAAAATATTAGAAAAGATTATGGTCTTGACGAAAAAGTTGTATTGTATCAACTCGTTTTTCACTGTGAATTAATGTATGACTATCTAACCGAGACGGGGAAACAGGTCCCGGAATGGATAGGCAACACTTTATCGACGATCAATTTGAAAGTTGCGTCTATCAAAAACCATATATTGAAACATGAAATGAATCAGCACGCTGCGCCGAAAACAAAATGGCTGCAGTGGAAGAAAAAATGGGAATTAAAAAAACTTAAAGAAGAAAAAGAAAAACATGTAGAATTAGAATTACACACAAAAATTGCTCAAGCCGTAAAAGGTGATAGAAAACAGTTAACCCAGATGCTGAACGAACTTTCAGCCCTTTGTGCTCCTTCAACGCCATGCACTCTTGAAAATACTATACCAACTCACAAGATATTTGTATTCTTCGGTCAAAAGACCATTAGATTCCTTCGAGACCTAGGATCTATTAGTATAACCTGTCTTGCCGGTTATATTTTTTGCGGGTGGTGGAGTTCCACCCTCCCGAATGGTGTCGTTCCGTTCCAGATGCTGTTGTTGTTCTCTGCAGGATTAGGAGCTTGTTTTTATTCCTTGAATACTGCAAAAAAATATGTAGTTAACCGAACATTCGACAACAAGTTTATAGCTCATTATTATAACAGGATACTTATAGGAATCATAGCCGGTTTTATTCTCGCAAATATCATAGACTCTTCTTTTCTGCAACTGCAAAAAGAAACCGGAGTCATTGCAAGAATTACACCTTCGTTAATTTCTCTACTGGGTGGTTTTTCTTCGGATGTAGTTGTGCGTATACTAAACCGTCTGCTTGCAATGCTAACTACTTTAGTAGAAGGTGAAGCAAAAGATATTATTGAAAGCAGACTCCAGGAAGTAAAGAACAAGATGAATGCAGAAATGATTAAAAAGAATTTAATTTCCGTATCGGACTTATACTCGGTTCTGGAATCTTCACCAGTTAAAACCAATCCAAAAACATACGATACAATCAAGAATGTTATTGACAAGTTAATCGAGGTGAAATAAAGAAGAGTCGCAATTAACCTTCGAGGTTCTTATTAACCTCGAAGGTTTTTTTAACGAAAAACACAAAATACACATGCGCGCTGTCCGCGATGATAAAGGTAAGTTAGTCGGTGATTATGAAAGGTATGAGTTGGCGAGGGGAAAATGGTTTAAGACAAATCCGGTAATGGTAAGAAGATTCCTATAAAATGCATCATACCAGCTAGGATGTAATATATCTCTCCAAATATTATCTTCTACTTATAAATATCTTCAGGCCACAGCATTTCTCTCGAATCAATACCCAAGGGGTAACCGAAAGAATAAACATTATAAAGTTTTACAGCACGTAAATATTGATAGCTGCTAAGTGGCCGCGCCAAGATAAAGTAAAGCTTTTCTTTAATGGAATTATATCCTGCCTCTTTCTGTGACATATGTGCCCAACCTCTTGGTAAAGTATCAGAATTGTAAACAGCTTTGCCAACCTCTGACATATAATTAAATGTTATGTCATAAGCCGCTTGTTCAATCGCTTCTTTAGACCAGTCAAGTGTTATTTTCCAAAGATTTTTCCCTACTTCTTCGATGCTTGTTTCCTGTTTTGGTTTATCCGGTGCGGGAAAAATCATTTTACGACCATTGTTTTCGTTCAGCCATTCAAAATCTTTGTTAATTTCCCACAATGAAGGAATAACCATAATTCTCAGAACACCGCTTGATTTACAGTGAACTTCTTTAGAACAATAAAGCCTATTGCCGAGTTTAATCCCCTTGCTTAATCGAGTTATATGTTTGTTGATTTGCGACAGCAATTTATTCTGAGGTAAATACATTGATTTGATTTCTATTACACCTTTAACGGAAATTGAATTATTCTTTGAAATATTTTGAATAATGAGTCCATCAGCACCTTTAGCCAGGTTGCCGGTATTTTGATATTCCTTTATATAATCACCGAAACATAATTGGGTTTTAGAAGATATTTTATTTTGTTTTTTCAATTCTTTAAACAGTTTTATACATGGTTTAATAGCCAGTAATTCAGCAAGATCACCTTTGAAACGATTGATGATATGACCATAAATAAAGTTAACAGCAGAGATACATTCTTCGTCTGAGAGAACTGTGTTCGATGCAAAAGCCGATAAATCATCTTGGCTGGGATTAAGAGAACCATATTCAATCAATCTTTGAAATAACACTCCCCGTGGATGATTCTGAATATCACGTATTGAATTCTCCAAAACTATTTGAAATATTTTTCCTATTGGCGTTTTCTTAATAAATATGATGTTGGGATTTTTAATGGCAGAATCAATCGCTTGATATATCGAGGAGGCTAAATAAGGATTACCAATTATGGAAGAGATGTAATCGATTGTTCTCTCTTGCGTCATTTCTCTTGTTAACTGCTCTCATAACTCTTAAAAATAAAAGGTTTAGCACGCTCAAAATCTTCTATTGAACGTATTTTTACTTCAAGATCACCGGTGCCCAAATGACCTATACTTTTTACATCCCTTGTGAAATCCTTTTCCAATCTAATTGTTTTAGGGTCTAAACTTAGATATAGTACAAGTGTATTATTCTGAGGGTGAATTTCAAGAGAAATAAAATTACGTATTTTCTTAAACGCATAATAAAATTTTAATTCCTTTATTTGCACATCGTCACCGAGATTAAGTACGAATGACTTTAATAACTCAAACAAATCCTTTAGTTGAGGAGATGATTTCGATAACAACTCACTTACTGTCGAATATTTTATTTTTTTCTTTGTCTTTTCTTCCGAAACTGATTCACCACTTACGGTGTTAACTAATTCGAACATTATCAGATCTGCAAATTTCTTATACCTTATTAATTCAATATTCCTATCTATTTGTTCAACAGCATAATTATCGTACTTTGTATAATCGCCCGCAATACAAATTAAGCGTGTACCTCCCCATTCAATATTTTCGGAAACATTTTTACCTAATTTCTTTTGTACTAAGAGTTCGAATTCGGCTTTATGATCGAGTAACCAATCAATATAAAACAAACCTTGGTTAATAATATTTTCGTTTGTAGCTCGCTTGTATTCTATAATCACAGGACAATTATTCTCATCAATTCCAAGAGTGTCTATTCTTCCTCCGTGTTTTGGTCCGGTGCCGTATTCCGTTTCGAGAAAACGTACACCAAGAAATGCTTCTAAGTTCCTCTCAATAATCGTTTGAAGAGATTTTTCGATCTGAACCGATTTCCCTTCTAGTTCGGTTATTCTGTTTTTACCGATTTGAAAGAGTTTAATGTCAGACATAATTAAAAAGATAATTTTTCTTTACGTAATAATTCTAAAAATTCAATACAAGGAATTTTCATAGCATTACATACATCAGGGATGAATAGATTTCGGATTGGATTTTTCTTCTTATGCGCCGATGTTTCGTGAGTTATAACTGTCCAATTCTTAATTCTTGCAAGAGCAATTACCCATCTATCAGCTTCATCATATGGAGATGTATTGTCGATAAGATCCGGATAGTTGAACTGAATTTCGCTAGCTTCTTCTTGTAACTTTTCATCATGAGGTAAAAATATACGCTTGTAGTTCTTTGCCCATAATTTCAGTTTAGGAGACCCGAACCTATTTATCTCTTCAAGAACTCTTTCGGGAGCATATAGTTTATCTTGACTTATTAGTCCTTCAATTGCCTTTTGGATCGATGGGAATACATCAGGCGGATACCGTCTTTCCCACCAATCCATAAAAATATTTGTATCTATGGAATACAAATAATCACCCCTCCGCAGAATGAGATGTTAACGATCTGCCGAATGAAAAGAACATACGCAGTTCTTCTACATGAGGATAGTTGGTTTTCAAATAACGCGAAGCGTCGACAGGAGTGATGCGCTCAAATGCTAAGGCATCAATTACAAGAGAAGTTAATATATTCCCGTTGCGGTTCAGCGCTTTCTGGGCGTGCGTAGCAAAACCTTTACTTTCCTTAAGGGGGTGTTTAGATAAATGGTCTCCCCAGCTATCTTTCCATTTGCGATACGCTGTAGGTGTCACAAGATTTAATACTAATAGCCTGGTAGCAAAAGCCGATGGAGTTACTTTATACCTTCTGGCCAATTTCCAAACCTCACTAATCGACCATTCCGAAGAAGATTGACGGCAAGAGATCAGTTGTTCATTTGCAACTGCTTCTTTAGGTATCAACACGGCGCCGGTAACCTGCTCGGCAAATCTCTCAACTTTATTCCATTCATTTTCCGGTCTCTTTTCATCAATAGCAGGTTTCTCTTCCAATCCGTTTGCTAATAATATATGAACGAACTCATGAATTAACGTGAACGGGCGCGATGCGCTTATTTCATGATTGTTAATCCCTATAACCGGTAATAGTGTGTGGAATAATGATACGCCGCGGACTTCCTCAGGTTCTACATCACTGAATAATAAAACCAGTACTCCCACCGACTCAATTGCATTCCGCCAGTCTTTCCACGCATCGGAATTATTCTTCCAGCTAAATTGTATCTGGTTTGTAATACCTAAAAAAGATCTTATACGGAGAGCAAGTTCTTCCGGATTCTCATTAAGCTTTGCCGAAAAAGAGAATTCATTCCAAGACTCACCCAATTCATTCATCAAATTTAATGCAACGCGTCTCCTGTATATCATATCGCGTAGAGCAATACGAAGTTCGGGTGATTCGCTTCCCGGTTTAACTCCCGGTAAACGGCGATACTCTTTTGCCAATGGAGTTACTTCCGGTGGTTGTTTTAAGGAAAACATTGAGTATGAGCAGTGATAATCTTTGGCTAGTTTCTCTACCTGGCGTATCGATGGCTGTTTATCGCCGCTTTCCCAGGCTAATAATTTTGCTACAGTGAGTTTGGTTTTCAGCGCAGCTTCTTCAATTGTATCATACCCAGCATGTTTTCGCACCCAACTTAACATGTCCTTGTTTATTACAGCGGGAATTGATCTAGCCATATTCGTGATTTCTTCCGATCGTTTGTGCACTAAATTAATTTATTTTAACTTAAAGAACAATGTTAAACTCAACGAAAATTTTAGCAGAAGCAAAATTACCTCTTATTTCTGTTATTTTGTTTTTGTCGATGTGAAAGAGTCAAACGGCCGACATTATCTTCCCAATACAAGATTAACCATTGTATAATTTTCTAAAGAAATGGTTCTTTGCTACCGCGGAAAATAACTTCTTCATTAACTAACTTAATTGCCTTCTGCTCAAGTATATATGCTTCATAGCGTAAATCGTTAGCTGATAGAACTAGGTCATTAATCTCTTTCATTTTATCAAAATCTTTGAGAATTGGTAGATGAATTTGACCAACTTGGTGATTATCTATTTCATCTACAACTGATCCATATGTAAATCGTTTTATCAATTCACAACCATAATCACTGTTTAACCAAGTGTATAAATAGCCAGCAATATTAGCGTCTTTTGATACAACTCTTATGATATGTTGATTGGCTGTCCAGCCTTCCCAATGTTTTGGCACTAATGCAACTTTACCTATTGTACCACTACAGGTAATTAATATCATATTTTGTTTTAATGTAAGTTGATTCTTTATTCGTCCTGCATGATGGACCAAGGATAGATATTTTTTTTCACTTGGGTTCAATTCTAACAATTGTTTACCTCCGAAAAAGACTACGCCTTGATCTTCCTCAACATATACTCTTTTAAAGCGACCTGGAAGAATGATATTACTACTTACTTCAGAATCTCCAAGTAGTTTAATTTCTTTTGATTTTTTCTTTAAGAGTTGAATAATTCCTTTTACGATAGGATGATGAAAAGAACAATCAAAACGATTTAATAAATTCTTAACTCTAATGGTAAAATTTTCAATGTCATCTTTGATAAGAAAATATTGCTTTATAATGTCTTCTATTGGAGGTAGCTCTAATTCAGAAATAAGAATTTGTTGCGCCGTTTCGATCAATTCATTTGATTTGTCCCTTAAACTAA
>CAZKNM010000015.1:25477-25745 GCA_964554135.1 uncultured Melioribacteraceae bacterium | reverse complement strand
TATCAGGAGTAGGGATTTGAATATTGGATAAATGATCGGGTTCAATGTGACTAACTACAGAACCATAATTATTTGTTTTTAGTAGTATTTGACCAACACTAGATTTCAAAAAGGAATACACATAGCCCAAATCATTATCATTAAATAATCTTATTCTTATTACATCATCTGAAAAAATTTTATTTAACAGAGTTTTAGTAACCAGTGTTATATTACCAATCGTACCAGATCTAGTAAGTAGCAATTCATGTTCATTAACCTTTAATTC
>CAZKNM010000015.1:20693-25437 GCA_964554135.1 uncultured Melioribacteraceae bacterium | reverse complement strand
CTTCACAACTGGTAGAAATATATTTAGTAGGTTTTGGATTTATTTCTACCAGTTGTGAAGGCATATAAAATTCAATACCATCTTGTTTCTTTACGTAAATCCGTTTAAAGCGAGTTGGATAAACTGCTCTTTTGATAAAACCGTCATTAGAAAAAAGATTTAATAAAGAGTAGTAGCCATTTTTAATTATTTCACGTGCATGTTTAGCTTCTATATTAAAAACGTTAGCTTCAAAACGATATTTCTGCTCAGCAACTTCAGATAATTTTATCGATGTCCATTTTACGTCATCAGGGACAGGATAAATAGTATGTATCTTAGTTGAATCAAAGTTATTTTTTTTCTGTAGTGTTACCACTGCACACCTTCGCGTTTTTTCCATTGAGCAAATATTTCAGGAATTAATGGGGTTTGATCATCAATTACTTTTTTCTTAGATGCTTTTTTAACAGTTGCAACTCCATAGGAAGTATAGCCTAATTCTAGAAAATTCACATCTTCATCTGGGATAAGTATTTCATTTCCGTATTTATCTCTCTTGAAAAGTGGATTACCTCTTTTATCATGCCCTACTTTATCTATGATAGCCATAAAAATTTCATAATCAGGAATTACTTTTTTTGCTTCTTCTCTTAACATTTGTTCTTTACTTTTTTTCTCAAGTATCAATATTGAAGTTTGTGTACCGTTTTTTGGTTGAAAAGTATCGGGGTGCAAGTCTATACTTGCAATAATTTTTGTTCTTTTAATAAGCCATTTTCTAATATACCCTAAACCAGGTGCACCAAGGATTGAATCTGGTAAAACAATTGCCAACCTACCACTAGGTTTTAAAAATTGTAAACATCTCTCAATAAAAAGCTGTTCTGGTGGTGCTGATGATTGAAGATTTTGAGTAATTGTCCATTCATCACTTTTAAATTTTTTACCTTTTATTTCATATTGTTCATTACGCCAAATATAACCGATGTTAAACTGTGAAAGTATATGCTGGTCACGTATTGGTAATTTACTCCCAAATGGTGGATTTGTTATTATAACATCAAAAAATTCGATATTTTCTGCGTTAGTTATCTCTCGTGGATCAATTCCTAATGATTTAGCAAATTTTTCTTTAAATTCAATTTCCCACTCATGGGGTGGAAGAAGTGAATCTACCTGTAATATATTGCCACTACCATCATTATTCATTACCATATTCATTTTCGTTGCTTTCACTAAATCGGGATTTATATCAAATCCAAAAAAATTATTTTGGGCAACTTCATATGTTTTTTTACGCATCAATTCTTTTTCGTGGTCAGACCATTCTTGCCTTCTATTTCCAAATTCTTTTTCAGCGTCACGATATAAATGTTCAGTAACATGATTCATAGCTAAGACTAAAAATCCACCAGTGCCACATGAAGTATCACATATTTTTTCATTTGGTTTTGGATTTATCATCTCAACAGCCATCCGCATAATATTTCTTGGAGTAAAAAACTCACCTCTATCTCCACGAAGATTAGCCCCTACTAATTCTTCATAAGCTTTTCCCTTAATATCAATATTCGTCTCTAACAAACTATACTTTTGTAGTTCAAGAATTATATATGATAAACTACGCGGTTTAAGATTAATTTGATCCGCAGTATCAAATATCTTTGGATATCTTTTCTTAACTTTATCAAAAATTAAATTAATTCTATTTTTCGCGCTTAACTGACCATCTGGATTGTTTAACTCACTTGAAGTAATATAGAATTCTAATGGTTTAGGGACATTTTGCTCATCCAATATTTTACAAAAAATTACTTTTAGAAATTCAAAAAAAGCTTGCTGTTTCTGATAACCATCAACTGTGTAAATGTGATTATGACAGGTTTTAAAAACAAAAAGTAAATTATCATCAGAAGCTTTTCTTAACTTGTTCCTTTTAGGACGTTCCACTTCTTCAATAGTAGTGTCAGTTGAAGGGATATCAATTCTTTCCATAAACCGCCATTCATCTTTTATTCTTACCTTTTGAAATACTTGCTTATGTTTTCCATTTGTCCACATACCCCATTCACAATTTACACAAGCGGCCATATATGATTTCAATTGTTCAACACCATCTTTTTTGTTCGACGGCTGTACTTTCTCTTCCTTACATTCAATAATGGTATAAATATTATCTTGAATATGTTCTTTTCCTTCATGGAATATTGCTAAATCAACCCTAGGTTTCTTGCTACCTTGTTTTATAGCTAGTTCTACCTCAATTTGTTCTTTTGGGTATTTATGTTCATTAACTAACCGTTTTTCAATTGTCTGTCTGACATATTCTTCGGAAGTATCCTTTCTAAATTTACTATCGATATAGTCACAAATTTTACCTTCAGGCACTGTAATTATTTCAGTAGTAATAGTATTTTTTTTGGTCATGGTAGTTCAACTAATGAATTAATATTGGAATGTGTATTTCCAGTTTTACAAACTTAAGCTTTAGAACAAAAGTAAAACAAAAAACTTGAAAGTGAAAGAATATAATGATAATGTATTCTAAGGAATGTGCATTAATTATGAGGAACACCCATCTTTTTGAATAAAAGTTGAGTGTCTTTAAAATTGCAGGATTATAAATTTATCTCACATACTCTTTCCCTGTGTAATCGATATAAAATCTCACTCCGTCTTTATTCACTTTGGCAAATCCATATTAGAAAAGTTGGGTGTTTATGCATGGTTTTATTGTAGAATTTGTATTCAGATCATCAGGCAAAGCATCCAAATTATTCCTAAATTTACCCCTCAAATTTAACAAGACTAATCCAACGATTAATGGATAAACAGAATAAAATAAGTGTTATCACACTAGGCTGTTCAAAAAATTCGGTCGATTCCGAACGATTGATAAGTCAATTGAAACTGAACAACCTCAGCCTAACCGAAAATCCTGAAGAAGCCGATGCGGTAGTCATCAACACCTGCGGTTTTATTGAAGCGGCAAAACAGGAATCGATAGACACAATACTCGAAGCTGTTGAACTTAAGAAGAGCGGAAAAATAAAAAAGGTTATCGTTGCCGGATGTTTGTCCCAACGCTACGCAGAAGATTTGAAAAAGGAAATTCCCGAAGTGGATGTCTTTTTCGGTACGGAAGCATTCGAAAGTATCGTAAAAGAATTCGGCGGAGATTTGAAATACGAATTGCTTGGTGAAAGAGAGCTGACCACTCCGAAGCATTTTGCATATCTTAAAATTTCCGAGGGATGTGATAATCCGTGTTCATTTTGTGCAATCCCGCTTATGCGCGGTAAACATAAATCCAAACCGATGGAAGACTTACTAAAAGAGAGTGAATCCCTCGCCTCTAAAGGTGTGAAGGAATTAATAATCATCGGGCAGGATACTACCGACTACGGAAAAGATCTTTACGGAAAAAGAAATCTTGCCGAACTTCTCAACCGTCTGAGTGAAATTCAAGGAATCGAATGGATACGGCTGCTGTATGCTTATCCATCGCACTTTCCCGATGATGTGATTGAAACAATCGCAAACAATCCCAAACTCTGCAAATATATCGACATTCCTCTGCAGCATATTTCCGACAGCATATTGAAATCTATGAGACGCGGCATTACCGCGGCGAGAACAAAAAAGTTGATCAAAACTTTGAGAGAAAGAATTCCGAATCTAACTCTCAGGTCTACTTTTATTTTGGGTTACCCTACAGAAACCGATCATGAATTCCTAGAATTATGCGATTTTATAAAGGAAATACGGTTTGACAGACTCGGGACTTTTCCATATTCACAAGAAGAAAATACAACCGGATTTGAACTTGGAGACCCGGTTTCTCCCGAAGAAAAAGAGCAAAGAATCGCCGAAATTATGGAAATTCAAAAAGAAATTTCTTTATCCAAAAACACATCTCTAATTGGTAAAAATTTAAAAGTTATGGTCGATACTCTGGAAGGAGATTACTATATCGCACGTTCCGAACGGGATGCCCCCGAAGTTGACGGAGAAGTCTTAATAAGTGCAAAAAGCACTCCCCTCAGTATAGGCAAATATTATAATGTTGAAATTTTCGACTGTAATGAGTATGATTTGTTTGGTAAATTAATCCTAATTGGTGAGCAATAAAAAATGAGATATTCCCTATTAATCCTACTGGTATTTTCAACTTTTATAAAGGGACAAGTTGAGTATTCCCAATCTAGCGTTTCCCCTACTACAACTCCTGTTTTCTATTTTGATTTAGCAAATTACAAAGGTTCAACCGAAGGGAAAACCAAGGTTGATGTTTTTATACAAGTTCCTTACTCAAACGTACTGTTTGTGAAAAGCGAAGATGGATACAAGGCTAAATTTTCCATAGACCTCCGTTTCATGAATGAGAACAAAGAGAAGGTCCTCGATGAAAAAATCTGGACGGAAGAAATAATAGTTAAAGATTTCCAACAAACAACTTCGAGAACTGCTTTTAACATCAGTCATAAATCCTTCGATATCCTACCGGGTAAATATAATTTAATTTGTTATATCGAAGATCTCGATTCCAAGAAAACCGCATCGATTGAATTCAATCCGATCGTCCGTGAAATTAGAGATTCGTTGGATATCAGCGATATAATTCTGGTATCGGATGTTGTTCAAGGTACAAGCGGTACAAGTATAATTCCCAACATAACCAACCAGGTTACATCAAAAACAAAAGAACTGCCGTTTTATTTTGAAGTTTACAGCGATACGGATCGCGAGGTATTTTTGGAGT
>CAZKNM010000015.1:17236-20593 GCA_964554135.1 uncultured Melioribacteraceae bacterium | reverse complement strand
CTGCCGTTTTATTTTGAAGTTTACAGCGATACGGATCGCGAGGTATTTTTGGAGTTTGTTGTGAATGAAATGCAAAGCGGAAAGTCTTTCAACAACATGCTTTCAAAGCATCTTCAGCCGGGTAAGAATTTTATATTCGAGCAGTTAAGTAACCTCAATTTCCTGCTGGGCGGTTACGAGCTGTCGGTAAAAATTAAATCCGAAACCTGGTCGGATCTGGTTGTTATAACTAAAAAATTCAGATCAAAATTTGCCGAACTACCGGGCTCCATAATTGATTTGGATAAAGCAGTTGATCAGCTGATTTATATTACTACCACTTCTCAATTGGATTCAATTCAATCCACAACTACCTTCGAAGAAAAGCTTAATAGATTCCTGAAATTCTGGGAAAGAAAAGATCCTACACCCGTTACTCAGAAAAATGAGGCAATGAACGAATATTACAGAAGAATTCAATATGCGAATACTCATTTCAAGAGTTACTTCGAAGGCTGGAAAAGCGACATGGGCTGGATATACATAATTCTCGGTCCACCGGATTATGTTGCACGTCATCCAATGGATCTTGATTCAAAACCGTACGAGGTATGGGAATACTACGATATCAGAAGAAGCTTTACTTTCGTAGACGAAACCGGTTTCGGACATTACAGGCTGATAAATCCTCAATACGGAGAATGGTTCAAGTATAGGTATTAGTCAACAATAAATTATCCCCATGGTTCTTACCGTAACGTTAAATCCACTATTGGAAAGACGACTGTATTTTTCCAAAGTCGAACCGGGGGGTGTGAACAGAAGCAGTAAAGAAAAATATACTGCCGGCGGTAAAGGAATAAATATAAACCGGCAGTTAAACCGGCTTAACATTCTCAATTCAGCTTTCACTTTTCTCGGCGGTAATAACGGTAAGATTCTACGCAATATCCTTTCGGAAGAAAAAATAAATTTTTCATTTGTCTCTACTAAAAATGAAACCCGTTCTGCTGCTTTAGTTATCGAGGAAGAGAAATCCAGGATAACTCATTACTTCGGACCCAACACCGAATACACCCAAAGCGAAACGGAAGAATTCAAAAGCAAGCTTAAAAAGATGATTCAAAATTGTTCGATAGTTATTTTTTCCGGGAGTTCACCTTCCCCTTTCACAAACGAGATAATTATTCAAGGATTGGAATGGGCCGAGGAATTCGATAAAATATCCATACTCGATACCTACGGAGAACATCTGCAAAGATATATCGATAAAAGGCCTACCGTACTTCACAACAATATCCGGGAAATTGAATCATCGCTGGGAATAAACTTATCCGAAGAAAAATCAAAAATGGAGTTCATCAAATTTCTTTATGAAAAGAAAATAAAATTGATATTTTTAACCGATGGAGAAAATCCCTTATATGCGGCAAAGTTCGATTTTCTTTACAAAGTTGATCCTCCGAAAATAAAATCAGTCGATCCCGCCGGCAGCGGTGATTCTTTTGTAGCCGGTATAGCATACGGTTTGGAAAAATCTTTGGTGTTTGAAGAATTTTTGAAAATTGCCGTCGCTTTAGGATCGGCAAACGCAGCCGAATGGGATACTTGTAATGTTGATTTATCGGAGGCTGAAAAGCTTTACGAAAAAATTAACGCTTCTCCAATTGGTAAAAAAATGAAAGTGATCGATGACTCACCCAACTATTAAAATAAAATTCCTTCTGTTCGGCTTATTTATTTTTTCTCAAAGTGTAACTCCGCAAATACTTGAATCAATTCAAATACACGGGGCGGAAAATATTTCGACCAACCAATATATCAGCTGGATGAACATCGGCAGTGGAACAAAATTCTTCACTGGCATAGAAGACAGTATACAAAACCGACTTACAAGCAATTTATCGAACAACGGATATTTTAATTTTTCTGTTGAAGATATTTCATTCCTATTTTCGGATGATTCTCAAAAGGTCGATGTATCGATTAACATTCATGAAGGGAATCCGACTTACCTGGGCAAAGTTTGTATATCACATGCCGCGCACGAAGATTCAATCTCGATTGCCGATAAGTTCGAACGTCTGACCGGTAAAGTTTTTGTAAAAGCAGAAATCGAAAATGTTCTATCGGAAATTTTGGACTCTTATGAAAACAGCGGTTATCCATTCTCTAGGTTGAAAATTGAATCGGTTTACTTCTACGCAGATTCATTAGAAAATAAAAATCTTGCCGATCTCTACCTATCTTTGGATAAAAACAAAATAAGTAATGTCGATAAAGTTGAAATACTCGGCAATACCAAAACAAAAGATTATATAATTATTCGTCAGACCGGTTTTAAGAAAAGCGAAGAATATTCTCAGGATAAATTAGATGAAATTCCCAAGCGGTTAAACAGACTAAGATTTTTCGAACCCGTTCCGCCGCCGGTCTTTTATTTCAACTCAAAAGATGAAGGTGTGCTTCAAATTACGGTTAAAGAAAGAAATACGAATAACTTCGACGGTATACTAGGTTATGTACCGGGTAAGCGTGAAAACGAAAATGGTTATTTCACCGGGTACGTAAACATAAGCATGCGCAATCTGTTCGGAACAGGAAGAGCCGTGGCTGTAAGGTGGCAGCAGGAAACACGCTACTCTCAAGAATTGGAATTGAAATATCTCGAACCGTGGATATTGGATTTCCCTGTCAATGTTTTGCTCGGTCTGTTTCAAAGAAAGCAGGATACAACTTATGTGCAAAGAAAATTCGAAGGAGCGCTGGAATACATTGCCACCGACGATATCACCGCTTCCCTGATTTTAGCAACGGAAACCACAATCCCAACAGTGCAGACAGTTCCAAGATTCACTGTATTTAACTCATCGGCATTCACGACGGGATTAAATCTTAAAATCGATACCCGCGACGACTTTTACGCACCAACGGAAGGAATTCTATTTCTCAATACTTATAAATTCAGTTCAAAAAAAATTAACGGCCCGGCCGAATATATACTTCCAACAACAGAAACGAATTATTATCTCCAGCGACTAGAATTGGACTTAAATTTATTTTATGAAATTTTTACCGGAAATATTGCGGCTCTCGGTCTGCATGCGAGAGAAATGAAAGGTTCCCTCTTTGAGATTAGTGATTTATATTTATTGGGCGGGGCAAACACACTGCGTGGTTACAGAGAAAAACAGTTCGTGGGAAATAGAATATTTTGGTCTAATCTTGAATACAGGTACTTGCTGACGCGCCGTTCATTTGCGTTTCTATTTCTTGATTCCGGTTATTTTTTAAGAAATGAAGACCAAGAAAGAAATATCGAAAAAGTTTCCGGTTTTAAAATCGGGTACGGTTTAGGTATAAATATCGAGACTGCAT
>CAZKNM010000015.1:0-17212 GCA_964554135.1 uncultured Melioribacteraceae bacterium | reverse complement strand
TAGCTATGCACTCGGCGAAGGTGACTCTTTTAATGAAGGCAAAATCCATTTCGGATTGATAAATGAATTCTAATATATTCTTTTAAGTAATGAATAAATTTGATAAAAAATTTCTCAGAAAATCTGTAAAATTTATCGCCGGTGTAGACGAAGCAGGTCGCGGTCCGCTTGCCGGACCTGTTGTAGCCGCTGCCGTAATATTCGATAAGAAAACCAGCATAAAAGAAATTAAAGACTCAAAACTGCTTACTGCAAAAAAAAGAGAAGAATTATTCATAAGGATACAAGAGAAAGCTCTTTCTATCGGTGTTGGAATAATTGAGCATACAGAAATTGACAAGATAAATATTCTGCAGGCAACTCTTAAAGCAATGAAACTAGCAGTTAAAAATCTTTCCATTAAACCGAACTTAATCTTAATAGACGGCAACAAATCATTCGATTCCAAAATCCCAACACGGACAATAGTAAAGGGAGATCGAAAATCTTTCTCTATTGCAGCGGCTTCGATTATTGCAAAAGTTACACGGGATAGAATTATGATTGAACTCTCTAAAAAACATCCAAACTACCTATGGGAAAGAAATAAAGGTTACGGAACAAAAGCCCACATTCAGGCGATCAGGAAATACGGATACACGGATCTTCACAGAAAAACATTTCTATCTAAAATTTTAAATATGAATGACGAAGAAATCTTGTTAGATTAATTTTCAACAACAACAGAAACTAATGTCTAAAGACAAAAAACAATTAGGTAACCTGGGTGAAGAACTGGCAGTGAAATACCTAACAAAAAAGGGATATGAAATATTGGAGAGAAACTACAGGTATGAACGGGGCGAGATCGACATCATAGCTAAAGACAAAGATATTCTTGTTTTCATAGAAGTTAAAACAAGAGAAAATTTGGAATATGGTTATCCCGAAGAATCCGTAACCAAAGGGAAACAAAAACAGATTCGTAAAGTTGCCGAAGCATATTTATGGGAGAAAGATATTAAAGGACAGGAATGCCGTATCGATGTAATCGCAATCCTTCTTCAAGATCAAGGGAAACCCGTAATAAAGCATATCGAAAATGCATTTTGACCAACTAAAGGTAAATCACAACCGATAAGAATTAACTACAATTTTATTCAAGATTTGCTATTTTATGGCAAGGGAAAGAGAAAAATCTAATATAAAGAAATGAACCTGCCTTTAATAAAATATAAAAGAAATGCGAGTTTTAAAGACTACTGGTACAACTTTTTCGCCACGATTACCGGATTAACAATTTTTAATCTGGAATTTTTCAAGCAGATATTTATGCCCCCTTACGAAATTCATGAAATAAAGAAGCACATGGACGAACTCGGAGTAAAAACCTTCCCTATCGTTAGTGTCACCGGATTGATTATCGGATTGGTTTTGGCGATGCAGGGTTACCCGGTTCTACAGAGATTCGGTGCAACCGATTTCTTACCGAACACCGTTTCACTTTCCGTTGTCCGCGAATTAGGACCGGTTATTACCGCGTTAATCTTCGCCGGACGTGTAAGTTCGGGCATCGGAGCGGAGCTGGGATCGATGAGAGTAACCGAACAGATAGATGCGATGGAAGTATCCGCCATTAATCCTTTTAAATATCTTGTCGTCACTCGCGTGGTTGCAACAACGATGATTCTCCCTTTGCTGACTGTGTATGTTATCGTCCTTGCCGTATTGGGAGGTTATCTTGCAGTGATCATCATTGAAAACATGAATTTCGATTATTATATGAATGCCGTTGTTAATGCGGTTCAGTTCGGCGACTTTATACCCGGCGTTGCAAAGACTTTTGTTTTCGGTTACATCGTCGGGATAGTAGGTGCATACAAAGGTTATACCGCTGAAGGAGGAACCGAAGGTGTAGGCAGAGCATCGACAACATCGGTAGTAATTGCTTCATTATTGATTCTTATATTCGATATGGTATTGGTAAAAATCACGTTATGGTTATGGCCGACACTCGGTTAGTTAAAATAGAACACCTGAGCAAAAGATTCGACGACTTGGTTGTGCTCAATAATATTTCGCTTCATACCGATGTGGGGGAAAATTTGGTGGTTTTCGGCAGAAGCGGCACTGGTAAAAGTGTTCTGCTTAAGTGCCTTATAGGATTACTAATACCGGAAAAAAGAAGAATTTTTATCAAGAATAATGAAGTTTTAAAACTTTCCCTGAAAGAGTTGAATGAAGTTAGAAAGAGAATCGGATTTCTTTTTCAAGGTTCGGCATTGTACGATTCTATGTCCGTAAGGGAAAATTTGGAGTTCCCGTTGAAAAAACATTTTAAGATGACGCAGAAAGAGCTTGATGATAAAGTTATTTACACACTCGAATTGGTTTCGTTAGCGGATGCGATCGATAAAATGCCGTCCGAGTTATCCGGAGGTATGCGTAAGAGAGTCGGTTTAGCGCGTTCGATAATAACCGATCCGGAATTGATGCTTTACGACGAACCTACAACAGGCTTAGATCCGATTACATCGAAAGAAATAAGCGAATTAATTATTTCTTTACAAAAAAAATTGAACATGACTTCAATAGTCGTAACACACGATTTGATTTGTGCGGAGATAATCGCCGATAGGGCAATATTCCTGGTCGACTCAAAAATCGGTTATGAAGGGAAAATCAACGAGTTGACTAAATCGAAAGACCCGTTTTTGAAAAACTTTTTCAGTCATGATATAATAAAAGCTTAAGAGGGAGAGTAAAATGTTTAAACATTTAGAAGGCGCACGGTTAGGTATTTTCATTTTCATCGGAACAATTCTTCTTATTATTTCCATTTTCCTAATCGGCAACAAAGAATCCCTATTCATCGAAACAATATCAATAAAGACCTACTTCCCCGGTGTTGAAGGATTAAAAAACGGTGCGCCCGTCAGGTTGAGCGGTTATGATATCGGAAGCGTAAGCAATATAGGTCTAGCCGCAGATCCATCGGGATTAGTTGAAGTGCAGATGAGAATCAACGATGATGTTAAACACTTCATCCGGCTCGATAGTGAAGCTTCTATCGAAACCGAAGGTTTGGTAGGTAAAAAAATTGTATCGATTACGGCGGGCTCTCCCGATCAAGAAGCAATTATAGATGGTGGAATTATAAAAGCAAAGCAGCCCTTTAGTATAACGGAAATTATCGGAGAAACACAGGCGGTAATGGCCTACATGAAAGACATCACGAGAGATTTTTCCGGCATTGTTGAAAAAATTAATAAAGGGGAAGGGACAATAGGTAAGCTACTAACTGATGATCGGTTATATAATGCAACGGTTTCAGTAACACAATCTGCAGATAAAAGTCTAAATGAAATCACCGGCAGAATTGGTGAGGTTTCGGATATTGTTATTCAAATAAGCAGCGGTTTTGCCAGTATAGTCTCAAATATTGACAGTGCCGTTACCGATGTTAAAAATTTAGTCGACAAAATTAATAAAGGGGAAGGAACAATCGGTTCGCTGGTTGCAGATAGGAGTACGCTGGATTCCGTAAAAGCCGTGATAAATAATCTCGTCCGGACTACGGAAGAAACAAAACTGGGAGCTTCCAGATTTGCCGAGAACATGGAAGCGTTGAAGTACAACTGGTTGTTCAAAGGCTACTTTGAGCAGCGTGGTTATTGGGATAAAGCCGAATATGAAAAGGAAATCGACCAAAAACTATTACAGATAAAAATCCAAAACGAGCTTTTAGATCAGAAAATTAAAGATATGCTTGAACTGGAAGAGAAAATAAATAATATACAGAGAGAATAGTGTTCTTCTTTCCTATCGGAATAACAACTCGAAAATAAGACTGAATTATTCTAAGCAAGTAAATTTCTCTATTCAGAACTTTTTTTATTAACTTTTAGATTCTAATTCCATCTAATAACATTTTAAAATGGCGAACGACAAGCCGACATATTCCAAAGATAAAATTATCATTAAAGGAGCCAGACAGCATAATTTAAAAAATATAGACCTGGAACTCCCCCGCAATAAATTAATTGTTTTCACAGGAGTAAGCGGCAGCGGTAAATCTTCCCTTGTGTTCAATACAATATATGCAGAAGGACAAAGAAGATACGTTGAAAGTCTCTCTTCCTACGCCCGCCAATTTTTAGAAAGGATGAACAAACCGGATGTCGACTTCATGTACGGCATTTCCCCCGCCGTGGCAATAGAGCAAAAAACCGGTGCTCGTAATCCACGATCTACAGTGGGAACTTCAACTGAAGTTTACGATTACCTTAGACTGCTGTTTGCACGAATAGGAGTAACAATTTGTTTTCATTGCGGAAAAGTTGTTAAGAAAGATTCCGTTACTACGGTTTCCGAATGGCTTGAAGGACAAAACGAAGAATCAAAATTTTATTTGGGCTTTCCGCTTCATGCACACGAAGGACGCAGTGTTAAAGAAGAAATCGATCTGTTAAAAAAGAAAGGCTTCTTCAGAATATTTTGCAAGAATGAATTAATAGATTTAAACGAAAAAAAGACACTTCCCAAGTGCAAAGAAGACATTATTGTTGTTATCGACCGCTTTAAAATCAAAAAAGGTAAAGTTAGAGAAACTCTAGCAGATTCTATTGAAACAACTTTCAAAGAAGGCGAAGGAAGGTTATGTATTATAGATGCCGAATCAAATACGGTAAAAAATTTCACAAAATTCTATGAATGCTGCGGAACCAGGTATGAAGAGCCCGAACCGCGTTTCTTTTCTTTCAACAATCCGTTCGGTGCATGTCCCGTCTGCCAAGGTTTCGGAAGAACGATGGGATACGATATGAATCTTGTCGTGCCTAATCCCAAGTTGAGCTTAGCAGAAGGTGCTATCGCACCATGGAGAACGGTAAAATACAGCAAATATTTACGAGACTTGATTAGAGTAGCTAAAGAAAAAAATATTTCAATCGATGTTCCGTTCGGCAGTTTTACTACAGAACAAGTTAATCTA
Organism: uncultured Melioribacteraceae bacterium; assembly: GCA_964554135.1. GTDB lineage: Bacteria > Bacteroidota > Ignavibacteria > Ignavibacteriales > Melioribacteraceae > CAZKNM01. The sequence goes on along the minus strand of CAZKNM010000015.1, from coordinate 12,240 downwards.
ATCAAAGAAGGATTTAGCGGCTTCATCGGTATCAATCGATATTTCAAGAAGCTTGAAGAAAAAACTTACAAAATGCACATTCGCATTCTGTTGAGTAGATACAGAGGTTACACAACATGCACTGCTTGTAAAGGATCACGGTTAAGAAGAGAAGCATTGCAGGTAAGAATTGATGACAGCTCGATTCATAATATTGTAAAGATGTCTATCGAACACGCTTTTAATTTCTTTATGAAGCTTAAGTTAAGTGAATATGAAACCGCGGTAGGTGGAAGGATTCTTGATGAAATAAAAAAACGGCTGCTGTTTCTAAATGAAGTAGGACTCGGTTACCTAACATTGGAACGATTAAGCAGTACATTATCCGGCGGTGAAACGCAGAGGATCAATCTTGCTACTTCTTTGGGCTCGGCTTTGATCGGTACTCTTTATGTTCTTGATGAACCAAGTATCGGTCTTCACCCGCGCGATAATGCAAGATTAATTAAAATTTTGAAATCGCTAAGAGATTTGAGAAACACGGTAATGGTGATCGAACACGATGCAGAGATGATGCGTGAAGCCGATATGATAGTAGATATGGGTCCGGGAGCAGGAATTCACGGAGGTGAGATCGTCGCAATCGGTGATTATAAAGAATTACTACAGCACAAAGATTCCATTACCGGCAAATATTTATCCGGGAAGACAACAATTCCTTTACCAAATCAAAGAAGAATTCAAAAGACAAAAACAATAAAAGTTACCGGCGCGAGAGAAAACAACCTTCAAAATCTTACGGTTGAATTTCCTTTGAAAAAATTCGTTGTTGTTACCGGTGTAAGCGGTTCCGGAAAAAGTACTTTGGTCCATGATATTCTCTACGGCGGTATTATCAAATTGAACGGCGGCAATCCTCACAAGTTGGGTAAATATGATTCCATAGAAGGAGCTCAGTACATAGATGAAATAGAAATTGTAGATCAATCCCCTATCGGTAAATCTCCCAGATCAAACCCGATCAGCTATGTAAAAGGGTACGAACATATTAGAGAATTGCTGGCATCAACACCGCAGGCAAGAGCACGGGGCTATAAACCGGGTTATTTCTCTTTCAACGTTCCGGGCGGCAGATGCGACACATGTCAGGGTGAAGGCTACGTTAAAATAGAAATGCAGTTCCTCGCAGATCTCTACCTCGAATGTGATGATTGTAAAAGTACACGTTTCAAAAAAGAAGTTCGAGAGGTTACATACAAAGGGAAAAATGTTGTTGATATATTAAATATGACGGTAGATGAAGCACTGGAATTTTTCAAGACAAACAAAAAAATTTCCGGTTATCTTCAAGTGTTATCGGATGTAGGAATGGGATATGTAAAACTCGGCCAGCCTTCAAATACATTATCCGGAGGTGAAGCCCAGCGTGTTAAACTTGCATTGCATCTGAGTACCGAAAAGAAAAACCGTCATACCCTATTTATCTTCGACGAACCGACTACCGGACTTCACTTCGATGATATCAACAAGCTGCTTAATTGTTTTTATAGGTTGTTAGAGAATGATAATTCAATCATCATAATTGAGCACAACATGGACGTAATCAAATGCGCCGACTACATTATTGATTTAGGACCGGAAGCCGGTGAAAAAGGAGGCGAGATAGTTGTAGCCGGCACCCCGGAGGAAATTGCGGAAAATAAAAAATCATATACAGGTCGGTTTCTAAAAAAATATTTGAAAAAATAAATTCTTGCCGATACAACCGTTTGCCGCCGTTTATAAAGTTTCTCATGCGAAAAATATTCAATATGGAATTAAACTCTCACGATAACTATATTGTTTTATTATTTCCCAATATCAAATGAATCTATAAATATGACCGTAACAAATTGATTCCGATGAATCCCAAACGTGTACAAATATTAAAGGAAGGAAAAGAATTTCGCGGTCCGGTAATTTATTGGATGCAGCGCGACCAGCGTGTTAAGGACAATTGGGCTCTGATTTATGCGCAGGAACAAGCAATCAAAAGGAATGTCCCTTTGTATGTGGTGTTTACTCTGGTAAATAAATTTCTTGGAGCAACTATTCGGCAGTACGGATTCATGCTGAAAGGATTGGAAGAAGTAGAAAGCAGATTGCATGATTTGAATATCCCATTTTTTGTTTTGACCGGTAATCCCGTTGAGTTAATACCGGAACTCGTGCGAACTTCCAAATCCGGTTTATTGACATCCGATTTCAATCCCCTACGTAATATCAGAAAATGGAAAAGCGATGTTGTTAAACGGATAGACATTCCATTTCACATAGTAGATGCACATAACATTGTTCCATGCTGGATTGCTTCGAATAAAGAAGAATTTGCCGCTTATACTCTTCGTCCTAAAATCCACAGACTGCTGGATGAATTCCTGGATAGCTTTCCCGGATTAAAAAAAATGAATAGTCCGTTTTCAAAATTCATTTATACAGATTGGAACACCCTTAGAGAGAAATTGGAGATCGACTTTAATGTTCAGGAGGTAAATTGGATTACACCCGGTGAAAAAGCAGCACACACCATGCTAAGAAAATTCGTTAACAAAAAAATCTCTAACTATGCCGAACAAAGAAACAATCCCAATCTTGATGCACAGTCGAATCTTTCTCCTTACTTACATTTCGGACAAATTGCCGCTCAAAGAGTTGCCTTGAACATTCAACCTTTAATCCAATATTCGGAATCTCAAAAAGCATTTTTAGAAGAGCTGATTGTAAGAAGAGAACTTGCCGATAATTTTTGTTATTATAATCCTAATTACGATTCCTTCAATGGATTTCAGAACTGGGCTAAGGTAAGTTTAGATAAACATAGAAGTGATAAGCGGGAGCACTTATATAAGCGTAAAGAATTTGAAAACGGAAAGACAAACGATATTTTATGGAATGCAGCTCAACTTGAAATGGTAAATACCGGCAAGATGCACGGATACATGAGAATGTACTGGGCGAAAAAAATTCTTGAATGGACCGAAAGTCCGGAAGATTCAATGAAGATCGCAATATACTTGAACGATAAATATCAACTCGATGGGAGAGATGCGAACGGTTATACCGGAATTTCCTGGTCGATCGGCGGCATACACGACCGTGCATGGAAAGAACAAAATATTTTCGGTAAAATACGTTATATGAATTTCAACGGCTGCAAACGTAAGTTCGACGTATTCAAATACGTTGAGAAGTATTTGAATACATCAAACATCTCTCTAAATTATAAATAAAAAAACGGGAGCTGTCATGTCATTATCAGAAGTCTTAACGACATTCAAAGATGTAATCACTTTCCCTTTATTTTCAATTAATCAAACGGCAATATCGATATCATCTATACTTGTTTTCATTTTAATAGTAATCACATTTGTAGTCTTTTCCAGATTTCTAAAGAACAAACTTCTTACAAAGATATTGAGCAAATTCAAATTAGATGAAGGACTTCAATTCACACTTCTAAGAATAACTCAATACATAATTATCTTCATTGGATTGGTTGTAGCATTTCAATTTGTAGGAATCGACCTGAGTGGTTTGGCAGTTATGCTCGGATTTCTCTCCGTAGGTATCGGTTTTGGATTGCAAAACATTACTTCAAATTTTATTGCAGGATTAATACTCTTGTTTGAAAGACCAATCAAGGTCGGTGACCGAGTTACTGTCGGCGACACGGAAGGGGATGTCGAGAACATAACGATTCGTTCAACTACAATTAAAACGCTTAATAACATTTCCATTATCGTACCCAATTCGGATTTCGTTACAGCAACCGTTACCAACTGGTCCCACGGTGATACAAAGATCCGTGTAGATCTGGATATTGGAGTATCGTACAACTCCGACCTTGATCTTGTAATAAAAGCACTGATGGAAGTCGCGGAAGAAAATTCCGAAGTTTTGAAGATTCCTAAACCGGAGGTTCACTTAAAAGAATTCGGTGATTCCTCATGGAATATGAGACTGAGAATATGGATTGACAATCCGAAGCGGCATTACTATGTACGTTCCGATATTAACATGTCCATTATACGTAAATTCAAGAAATACAATATTGAAATTCCATTTCCTCAAAGAGATTTGCATTTGAGAAGCTCTGTATCCTTACCCATAAATAATGCGAACTAAAATAAATATACAGCAATAAAATTATGAAAGAATATAAATATCCATTGTTAGCAAGATTTATTTACAGGTATGCCAACATTCCGGCAACATTCTTATTATTCATTCATTTAATTGTAAGCATCAGTATGATTTCGGAAAAGTGGTATTATATTTTACCTGTTTTGATAAATGCCTTAGTAATATACATTCTCAATAGGTTTTACTTTAAAGTCTACAAATATTTCCCGTTCAAAATTTTTATTGACAACGAAAGAATGGTATGTTCTGACTTCACCTTAAGTGACAAAGAAATCAAAGTGAAATTGGTCGATATAGATAAAATTACTGGGGGAATATTTTCAGGAAAATTAACACACCCTTATTACATCCATGAAAGGAGACACAACATAACTTTGGGATTCTTCCAGCATATTAAAAATTTCAATGGATTGCTGACAATAATTCTCAGTAATATTGAAAAGAAGTTGTACCATACACTGTTGGATGATATGAAAAAACTCGGCGAATCCAAAAGAAGAGGGAAGAAATAAAAATGCCCGCAATTGCGGGCATTGAATTTATAAATTATAGTTTTGGCAACACGGCATCTTTACATACTTTTGAAATTCTGAATTTGACAACTTTCTTCGCCGGAATTTGAATCGTTTCGCCTGTAGCAGGATTTCTTCCCAATCTCGCTTTTCTATCCAATAAAACCAACTTACCGATGCCGGGAATTGTGAATTGATTTTTAGCTTCACTGTATGCTAACTGAACAAACTCCTCCATGAATTGACCAGCTTGTTTCTTTGTAACACCAACTTTATCCGCAAGGTGTGCTAACACTTGGGATTTCGTCATTCCTTTTGCCATTGTTTTGCCTTTTATTTTATTTGGAAAAAGTTTAAACAAAAATAAAAAAATATATTATATAAACAAACAATTTTCTTAATATGATGTTTCCCAACACATGTTTATATCTCAAAAAGAAATAGTATGCAAGAAATTTATGATGGAGTTTAACATTTTGTTCCTTAGCAATTTATTAATTATTTTTATCGTAACCTTATTCATCATAAAAAGAACACATGCGCATTTTTTATTCTACATTAATCTTACTTGTTTCCTATAATAATATTTTTAGTTACGCTGATAGCAATTTGCAAATAGATAAATCTCACATTATTTCCATCGATACAACTGCCAAAGTCGGCCATACTATGCTAACCGATTCATTAGCGGTTAAAGATTCACTCCTTCAGAAAGTTCGAGTAGACACATTATTACCTTTGCAATACAACGGATTAATTAGAAATTATCAACATGGTGTCGTTATTAAGAAAGATGAAATCAATCAGCTTGATTACAGATATACAGGAAATATTTTTTCAGGTCTGCCGTTCGGTTATCTTAAAAACTTGGGGTGGCTGGGTCAACCGAATGAAATAATATTATACGGCTTTGGCTTCGGAAATATTTCTTTCTTGCAGGACGGTATACCAATAAATAACCGTATTCAAAATTCTTCTGATGCAAACCAAATCCAATCGGAGTATATAGATTCAGTTGAAATACTCCCGCTTCCTGTCGGTTTTTTTTACGAAACTTTTAACAATTCGGTTGTTGTAAATTTCATCACCCGCGATAGGATTTCACCGCGCCCTTACACAAGAATTAGATTTTACCAGGCACCTGAGGAAGAAGGATTTATAGATGCGGTATTCAGCGCTTATTTAATGAGTCGGTTAAACTTATCATTCGAAATCACAAACAATACCGTTGATCCGGGATATGAAAACAGTAATTACAGCGGATGGAAAGCCTCATCCAAATTACATTACATGCCTTACAATTGGCTGAACATAATCGGCAGCTACTCATATGTAAAATCCGAAGTTCATTTAAACGGGGGTGTAGATTATGAATGGATAAAGTTAAATTATCCTTCAAATGAAATATCCAACACGCTTTATAATTCGCTTGAAGCTCCGGTAATATATACGGATAAATATCAAAAAAAGTTGCAGCATAATTTTGAGCTGAAAATTCTAGGAAAAATACTTGAGCAGTCTCCGACAGACTTGAACATATATTATCAACAGCAACTTATTGAATTTAGACAAAATGAAAAAAATGATTTAATTACACAGGGTGACATCCCATCTGTATTTCATGATAACAAATACAACTCATTTGGTGTTTCACTCCGGCAGTCATTGTCACTCAACCTCCTTCAATTCGATCTTTTGACGAATTATGAAAATATAAAATATACCGCCGACGTTTTAAAAACTAATGTAACAAAATCGCTTTTCTCACTTGGCGGAAGAGCGGGTATCTCTTTACTGGATGGAATAATAAATCCATCTACATTTATCAAATACTTAAAGTACTCAGGTGATAGTTTCTTTGGCTGGGGTACCGATATCAACATTAAAATGACCAGCAATTTTTCCTTCTATTCAGGTTATTCCAACTATAAAAAACCTCTAAATATAATCGAAGAACAATATATTATTCCTTCAACTTCTTCTCCTGCTCAAAATATAACAACAGCACAAGCAGCGGTTAAATTTCTACATGATAATATTATTGCCGAAGCATCTGTCTTCCGTTTTTCAAATGACAACAGCCTAAAACCTGTAATCGATAAACAAAACGATTCATTAATTATTGACAAGGTTGGATTTTACAATACGGAACGGTTAGATCTTACAGGTATAAATGTTTCATTAAGTTTTAAAATTTGGAAGATACTCCTTACAAATAACACTTCTTATTATACATTCAAAGATGATGCGCAAAAAAATTCCGTACCGGAATTTACTTCAACGGGAGGTATATATTTTATTGATACGTTATTTAATACCAATCTAAAATTGAAAACCGGTTTTAACTATTACGCTTACGGCATGAGAGATTTCGCGGTATATGATTTTGAGAAAAGTATTTCCGCTAAGTATTATGTTGATAACATAACCAGCATTCCTGTATTAATCAACAATGAAAAAAGTTTGCCTACATTTCAGGTAGATTTCTTCCTGGCAGGCCAAATTCAAAAATCTGCTATCGTTTATTTTGTTTTTGAAAATTTATTCGATCAGAAATATTACCTTGTTCCGTATTATCCCATGTTCGGAAGAGCCATCCGGTTTGGTCTGGCTTGGGAGTTTCTCGATTGAAAAAACTTTTTCCTATTTACACAATTCGGCAAGAATAACCGCTGAGGCGCTTGCCACGTTTAATGATTCTGCTTGACCTAATTTAGGAATTGTAATTCTCCTATCGATTAATGAAAGCAATTTGTTGGATGGTCCATTTGCTTCATTACTAAACACTATCACAAATTTCTTCTTATCCAGACGACATTGAAAAACATTTTCGCCGGTCAAATCTGCACACAATATTTCATAGTCATTAATCTTAAGCCGATTGATCGTGTTATAAAAATCCTTATCTTCCTCAACGTTTAAATGAAATAAGGAACCCATGGTGGATCTCACGACCTTTGGACTGTACAGATCGGCACAATCATCATTTAGTATGACTTCTGTTATTCCGAACCAATCGCAATTACGGAGTATTGTTCCAAGATTTCCCGGATCGGAGATATTTTCAAGACCTACAATCAAGCGGGAAGAATAATTTATCTTTTCCTTTTTTTTACTGAATACTGCGAGTATACCTTGAGAATTTTTCGTGTCGGTTAACTTAATAAACTCGCGATCGGATAATTTTTCAATCCGTTTATTCTGCAGTGTCTCACTATCAATAATTTCCTCTTGTGATTCCAAAAATTTGGGTGTTGCTATAATAACCTCACATTCATAATTACTTTCTAAACCTTCCAATACAAGCTTCTTTCCTTCGACAATAAACTTTCCTTCTTTGTCCCGATATTTCTTGTACAGGAGTGAAGAAAAATATTTCAATTCCTTTTTACTCAACATTAATTTCAGTAACTCCGGATAAAATTTTCATGTTACTATTATTCTGGATATGAATTTAGATAATTAATCAATAAAAGACATTTACCCTAAACATGAAAACCGGATAACTGAAAAAAGATTTAAGAGAAAAATAACTAATATGAAGAAATGTTGGAGTTTCATTCGTATATTGCATTGAAAAGGAAAAAACAGTAGATTTGGTTTCCTTAAAATGCTGGAGTAGCTCAGTTGGTAGAGCAGCTGATTTGTAATCAGCCGGTCGGGGGTTCGAGTCCCTTCTCCAGCTCAAATACTTTCCGAAAAAGCCACTTGTCGGCTGATCTTTTAGGTACACCTCGATTTTAAGCTAAATTCAACTGAACAATTCAATGATCACTTGTTAAAATCCTTGCAATTATTGTAGCAAAAACAAAAGATACCTGTTGATGTCTTATCAGCTGAATAAGTCTGAAAAAAGTATAGATAAAAAAGAATTGAATATAAATATAGTATCAAAATCAACTCACAAATTGAATTAATATACTAAGAATCTGTAAAGACCTGAATTAATATTACGCTAAAATGCATACTTAATATATACTTAGTAAGTAATAGCGAGTCAAATTGATTAACTATATAATTGGATAAATGTATGATCAAATAAATAGATGAAATGCTTGATAAACTTATTAAAGTAAACAATTATTGTTCAAGCCAAAAAAAGATTGCGTGATTATTTTCATTTAAATTTTGTCTCAAAATATTCAAATGCCACTTGATTATATTTACTATAATGTTTCAGAACATCTGAATATATAGTAATATTTTCAAAAGAGGCCATAATAGGAATAGGTGAGCATATTGTTTGATCAGGTTGGTCCGGGTAAACATTATAAACGTACCCTAAGATTATACCTGAAATTTTTTCGAAAGATCTAAGATTTAATTGACTGAAAGATATATAACAAGATTGTGGATTAGGAAAACCTTGCCAATTCATATTGGAAAAATCAGCACTACTATAATCAATAATACAGAAAATAAAGTCTGGAATTACAAAAGAACCTACATTTAAGGAAGAAGCATTATTAATTCTAAATCCTGCAACAGGAGTCTGTTGGTTTCCAGTATAAAAAGTAACATTCAACTCATCAGTAGATGTAAGATAACCGGCAATCGCTGTTTCAAATGAAGGTTGATACGTTCCAACCATCCATCTAGATGGAATCGTTTCTTGTAAACTTGTTGATGGATCTCCTGACAAGTATAAATGAGCCGTATTATTGTCTACTGGCTGATAATTTAAGAGATAATCAAGCCAATAGGCTCCGACTGTAGTTGCAAAGGGATCGGTAACAGGAGTTTCACAAATGAATTCGTAAAATCTTCTTGCATTTTCAGCGTCTACATCAACATGTACTGCTCTATCCCATCCAAAGTAACAAGCGGTTCCAATATTTTTCAATGATTGTTGCCATGTTCCTAAAAAACTATAACAAAATCCTCCCCATACAATGGGATTCTCTTGATGCCAATCATTGTATTTTGCTAGATAACGAGGTGAAACCATATAATACCGAATCCCTGAAAGATCTTTTATTGTTCCTATAGATTTATCCCTTAAATCTGAGTAGATATTTGAATTAATTTGTTCAATATCCTCATTGATATTATAACTTAAGCACAGATATACTTCATCTATCTTGGATGAATCATAGGGATTTGGTATTGTAACACCATGACCATTAAAATGAATAACTCCCTTTCCTGAAATATTTCGGAGCGAGATTGGTGTTACTTGATTGTTTTCTAATAGTTCACAACTTGAAAAAGAATACCCTACTTTTGATAATTCTTCAGACATTTTTAAATATGTTTGAAAAAATATTTCGCGATATTCAGGTGCATAAGCCAGATAAAGCGAACCCTCTTTTGTTGGGATTGTATTTAAGTCATTTTGTATCTCATTCCTCTTTACAAGTTGATTCTCACTTCCTGCTTCTAATAAAAGTCCTCCTAACATTCCTTCACTATATTCTACAACTATAGCGTTATAATTATTATAAGTAACCCATGTTACGTCTGGATTGTTATTGAAAAACAATACAACTGAAGATATCGTTGTTTGAGTATCTTGATTAATAACCAAAAGTGAATCGAACAATTGTAGTGCTTGATTTTCTAATTGATTATGATTTTCTAATGTGATAAGTAAATTTTCATTATCAATTGTATCTGTAGGCGTATTCTCTTTACATGATAAATATAGGATACAAAACACTATAAGTACACCGAAAAATACCGTTTTGGGGAACATACTTTTTTCCTTCACTACTTTAAGAGTTGTAATTTTTTATTCCGATATTTTAAAAATTCCTTTTCTTGAGCGAGTAGTTTACTTATTGGTTCTGAATATGATATCTTATTATACTTTGCTTCTTCAAATAAGGTTGTTCTATCGATTGAAGTGATCACTCTTTCTGCTACAATAGCTACAAGCCCATCAGACTGAGTTTGAACAAGTGTAGAAGCATTGCCTGTATTTATATTTATCGAATAAATATAGGTTGATGGAAATATATCAATACCAAATAAATTCCCACTCAAATCAAAAGATATTGAACTTATATAATAACCATACCTACTTAATGTACTTAATGTAGTCATTGAGTACGGATCTAATACAAATAAATTAGCAAAAGAAGCGTATAATGTACCGGATGATGAAAATTCTATATCCCATATTGTATCAGTTACTTTCCCAACATAAGTTAACGATGCATCGGATAAATTGACTGTGAAAACACTGTCGGAGATAGCCATAACAAAAAGAGTTCCATTAGGAGAAAATGATGCTCCACTCATCAACATATAATTTTGGTTATTATATTGAAAATCACCAATTTTTATTGTTGATCCATTCTCCGGATTAATAATATGAAGGCCAGAAGCTATACCATACAAAGTGCCATTAGGTGAATATGCCATTGCAGTAAAAAAATCGTTCCCACCTATATTGGTTACCATTCCATTCTGTTTGTTAACTCTTACAAGACTAAAATAATGATAAGGATCATCACTTCCCGTCCAAGCCAAAAAATCACCATCACCTTCTTGAACAGACGATCCCGATATACTCCATGTTCCAGAAATATTCCTTTGACCACTATTTGTATTCACTGTGCCCGACCAAGTTCCACTTCCTGTATACCCTAAACTATCACCTATTAATCTCCCAGTGAAATTAACCGAAAGATTAGAGACTCCACCGCTTGCTGTTCCAGTCACATTGAAATCACCGGAAGTAGTTACGCCACCCGAACACTGTAGACTTCCTTCATCTTCAAGATTAAGTTCTTCGATTACGCCGTTCTCTCCTATTCTACCGTTTGCCCAAAGTTCTACATAATCATAAGTACCATATCCACTAAAGAAAGTATTATCAAAAGGTGTTGGAACATTATATTGTTCCTCATTTGTTGGTGTATCTTTGCAAGATATAATTATTCCCACACAAATGATTGTACACCACGCAATTCGTTTCATTTGATTAGCTCCATTGATTTTTTTTATTAAAAAAGGATGTGTCGCTATTTTGTAACAATTCTTTTAATAATTTGGTTATGATGATGTATTTAATAAAAAAATTTTTCATGATAAGGCTGAAGAAGGAAGAAGAATACAAGAATTTATTTATTCATACAATTATCTGGTGTTAACAAAAAATGCAGTATGTTTCTTTGATTCCATTTTTAAAATGAACAAACTTATTTTAAAAGTAAAGATGATTTTGGGATTAGGAATATTCTAAGAGTTGCATCGCCTTTTTTAATTCAATAAAAATGAAGAATATCAAATTGTCAGCATATAAATCCTAAAGTTTAAATCAGAAAAAAGTTTGGTTATATCCAGCTGATATATTTCAAACTATGTTTTCAGTTCTCCGCTATTTCCATCTCCATCTTTTTATTATTATCATACGGTACGCATCTCACCAAGTTTTTTTTCAACATCATCACTTAAATATTTTATAGCATCATCCAATTCAAAAATAATCGGCATTCTATGATGTATTTGTTTTATAAAATTATTTGGTACTGTAGTAATCAATGATGCATAAATTTTATTTTCTTTATCTATGTGATAAATTGCAGGAACAAAAAACATATTGTTGTCTGGTAGATATACC
>CAZKNM010000014.1:36073-39383 GCA_964554135.1 uncultured Melioribacteraceae bacterium | reverse complement strand
TTTCTTATTACGATAATTTATTAAATGGACAAGATGTATCTGTGGTTAATTATTTTGATGAAGTGTCGTATGGGAAATTGCAATTAAATACTATTTTTGTCTCGTCATACTCTGGAACAATAATTTCCTATCAAGATCAACACCCGAGAAGATATTATCAAGCATAAAATCAAACGACGAATCCGAACGGATATATTGGTGATTACGATGCCAATGTAAGAAAAACAAATCTGTTAAAAAATGCCATTGCCAATTCCAATATCCAAATATCACCAGAACTGAATATTGACGTTAATAATGACGGGGCTGTAGATAATGTTTGCTTTATTATATCAGGCTTTGTGGACGGTTTTAACTCACTATTATGGCCGCATCAATCAACATTAACCTTGGATTTAAACTATGCTTTGATAGGGGACAAAAAAGTAATTAATTATACATTCCAATTAGAAGATTATATAAAATTTTTCGGGGGAGTTGGAGTTCTGTGCCACGAAATGTTTCATTCACTCGGTGCACCTGATTTATATCATTACTCTTCTGATGGAATAACATCAGTTGGATCTTGGGATCTTATGGCGAATGAAAATAATGTTCCTCAGCATATGAATGTTTATATGAAGAGTCATTATGGTTCATGGGTAAGTACCATTCCGGAAATAAATGAAGACGGTCGATATTACTTAAATCCAATTACTTCTCCGGATCATAACTGCTTTTTAATAAGATCTCCCAATTCTTATAGGGAATATTTTCTACTGGAATATAGAAAGAAAACAACGATTTATGAGCAGTCCCTGCCCGGGGAAGGATTGCTAGTATATAGAATATGTCCATATAATATCGGTAATGGATTTAGTAGTAGTTCCGGAGGTAATCCAATAGCAGATGAAATATATTTATTTAGACCAGGAGGTTCATTAAATACTGATGGTAATATTAGGAACGCAGCTTTATCGGAAGAATCAGGACGTATACTAATCAGTGATGATAGTGATCCGTATTTATTTCTCTTTCCAACCGGCAGGACAAATATTATGATATTTGATATAGGAATGTGTGGCAATACTATTGAGTTTAATGTCAGATTTCAAGAGGAAACATATGAATCACCTATAATTCTATCACCATTCCCTCCCGAAAAAAATCCGGCAAATGAAGTTGGTCGCGATATATGGAAAATTGGGACACTAAGAGAAATAAAGTGGGGTGGATTTAACTGCGAATCGGTAAGGATTGACTATTCTATTGATAATGGGGAAAACTGGGAAATAATCTCTCCGTCCTTACCTGCCAACCTAGGCTCTTATTTATGGACTGTTCCAAATACTCCGTCAATGATATGTCTGGTCAGGATTACTGATGTTGTCAATCCTAATACTTCAGATGTAAGTGAAGTATTTTCAATTGGAGATTGGGAATGGGTAAATAGAATAACTTACGCGGAGCTATATAGCGTTCAAACTTTGCAGGACAATTCATTGATGATCGGGGGCAGAAACGGTCAAGTTTATAAATCGAACGATGGAGGAATAGAGTGGAATAAAATTATTATTCCCTCCGCTCAAAGTATATTCGATATCTATGCAAAAAATAATATTATTTGGATGTTATCTACTTACTATTACAGTGCTGATTTGATAAAATCTACCGATCTTGGGGAAAGCTGGATCAAAATTAACATACCTACTTTTAATATAATTCGCGATATAGTTTTCCTCGACGAATATAATGGATATTGTATTGGAGAAAATAGTACAATTCTAAAAACTTCGGATAGCGGGATATCTTGGTATCCCAAAATGCTTGGATGGGGAAATTGGGATTTGTCAGGTTCTTCATTTCTAAATAGAAACGTTGGGTGGTTATTTACAGATTGTATATATAAAACCAGCGATGGCGGGGATAGTTGGATTAGGCAAACTCCCTTTTCTTATACAAAAATGTATATGGATGGAATTTTTCTGGATGAATCTACAGGATTTGCTACTGGTACTGACTCAGAAGGAGGATGGGCTAATTCCAAACAAGTTATTGCAAAAACAGTTGATGGTGGAATGAACTGGACAAATACTAAATATCCTGTAAATGGATTATTAAGGAAAATAATTTTCGTAACTCCGCAGATCGGATTTGCTTGTGGTGATCATGGTGCAATCTTTAAAACGGAAGATAAAGGTTCAAGTTGGGAATTGATGAACAGCGGTACTACGAAAATGTTGTGCGATATCTTTGGCCGTGAAGGGATTGTATATTGTGTTGGTGAAGGCGGCTTAATTTTGAAATCAAGTTATAATTACACTCCCCCAATATTAACAAAGCCGACAAGTTTAGTAGCGGAATACATAAGCAATACAGGAATAAAACTTACATGGGATGATACCTCGATTGGTGAAATAGGTTATCAGATAGAAAAGAAAGAGAATAATTCCGGAAGATTTTATTTGATAACTTGTACAAATGAAAATACTACTGAATATATCGATTCCGATATTGAATTAGGTTCTTCCTATATTTATAGAATAAGATCTTATACATATGATTTCGATGGTGAATATAGTAATGACGTTAGTGCAAGTATCACAAATATAAATGAAGAAAATCTACCCCAATCGTTCACAGTTTATCAAAATTTTCCCAATCCATTTAATCCAACTACAATAATCAGTTTTGATCTTCCGAAAACAAGCAAAGTAAATTTGATTGTTTATAATATTCTCGGGGAAAAGATATTACAAGTCGATAATGGCATTAAAATGGCAGGGTATCATAAAATTGAAATAGATGGTAATAATATAACCGCTGGTGTATATATCTATCTAGTTGAAGCATTTCCTGTTGATGGAACTGAAGCCAAACGAGATATAAAGAAGATGGTTTTAATAAAATAGAAATTAAAGGCGTCAAATAAATCTTCACAATTGCCGGAGATTGGTCCGTCGACAAGCGGTGGCCCCAGTCGAGACAGACAAAGTCTCACGACTTACTACAAAATAAAAAAGTCCCATAGAAAAACTGTGAGACTTTTTTATTTGCGGGGCTGATCCCGACTCCGTTGGGAAATTCGCGACATCCATCAATCATCTTACTTTTTACTATCGTCGGGAAAAGCGAGACAAAGCTTCATAGCCTGATACAAACAAAAAAGCCTCACAGCATATTGCTGTAAGACTTTCTTTTTGTTGGGCCGACCTGCCTGCCTGCAAGCGAGACTTCCCGTCCCGAATTAGTTTTTGCCAATATGCTCTTTCGGGACGGGACGACCTCCTGCGATAAGTCGCTCAATATATTTTCTACTCTTTCTCTTTTT
>CAZKNM010000014.1:28140-35973 GCA_964554135.1 uncultured Melioribacteraceae bacterium | reverse complement strand
TTGGGGAAATAAAAAAGCTCAATCTCTTGAGCTTAATTGCGGGGTCGACGAGACTTCCCGATACCGACACTTAATCGGTATCGGGACGACCTCCTGCGATAAGTCGCTCAATATATTTTCTACTCTTTCTCTTTTTAATTTGATATTCTCTTTTGATGGCATCAGACTTGGATTCGAAACTTTCATGATAGACTAGTTTCCACGGAATACCTTTCGAGGAATACTTTCCCCAACTATCATTATGCCTCTGAATCCTTAGTTCCAAATCTTCAGTGTAACCAATGTAATATTTATCAATTTTGGAAGAATATATAATGTAGGTAAACCACATAATCGATTGGGGAAATAAAAAAGCTCAATCTCTTGAGCTTAATTGCGGGGTCGACGAGACTCGAACTCGCGACCTCCTGCGTGACAGGCAGGCGTTCTAACCAAACTGAACTACGACCCCAAATTTTTCATGAACATTTTACCGAACTTGTGACCTTCCCGACAAAGTCGGGACTTTCTATCCAAACCTACCTTCGGTGGACATGCTAAACTTAATTCTATGCAGTAATTTATAAGAATCAAACTTTAAATAACAAGAGCGTTCTAAAAGAACGAGGGGAAAAATAGTAGTTTTTCTTGCACGACGCAAGATTATTATAAATCTTCTGTCCCAAAAGATATTCCAACCGATTTTGCTGAAATAACCGTTTGATCGCTTGGATTTACTAGTTTTTGTTTAGAAATAGCTTCTTTAATATTTACACTGGTTATTTGTGTACCCTTTAAAGCAACCATTCTTCCGAATTTCTTTTTTATTACTAACTGTATAGCGTACGTGCCGAATTTCGTAGCCAATATTCTATCAAAGGGAGTTGGACTTCCTCCTCGTTGCAAATGACCTAAAACGGTATAACGCGTTTCCAATCCTGTATTTTTTATTATTTTACTTGCTACTAGCTCAGCAATTCCGCCTAATTGAATTGGATCGGTTCTCTTTGGATCCTTACCTTTAATAATCATGTCGCCGCCTTTTGGTTTAGCTCCTTCAGCGACGCAAACTATACTGAAACGTTTTCCCATTGAATTTCTTTCATTGACTTTTTCATAAACGTATTTCCATTCAAAAGGAATTTCGGGAATCAATATAATATCGGCACCTCCTGCTAAACCTCCGTGTAAAGCAATCCATCCGGCATATCTCCCCATTACTTCAATAACCATAACACGGTGATGTGATGAAGCGGTTGTGTGTAATCTATCGATCGCTTCGGTAACGACGAAAACTGCCGAGTCATGACCGAATGTTTGATCAGTTGCATCGAGATCATTATCGATGGTTTTAGGAACACCGACGATATTCATTCCCATGTCTTGTAACTTTTTGCATATATGCATTGTCCCATCGCCGCCGATGGCAATTACCGCATCAAGATTCCAACCGTTATAAAATTTCATGGCATCTTTTGAACGATTGGTTATTTTTACGTTGCCATCAGCTTTCTCTGGCCAATGAAAAGGATCACCTTTGTTTGAAGAACCGAGAATAGTTCCACCTGTTGCTAAAATACCGGAAACATCCTTATTATATAACTCGATAGCTCGTCCTTCAACTAAACCTTCAAATCCGTCAAGAATTCCCATAACAGACAATCCATTATCATGTGCCGGTTTGGTAACTCCTCGTATCACAGCATTTAAACCGGGGCAGTCACCTCCTCCGGTTAGAACTCCTATTCTTTTGATCTTTTCTGACTTCATTGTTTTACATGTCTTTAGTAGAATTATTATTAGTTAACAAATGTACTAAGAAACCTGAAACTCAAATCAATGTATTATTTTCTTTATAGTTTTAAAATGCATTTTTGTTAAAGTGCGCAAAGTTTCAATTCCCTCTCTGTTAAAAATGTCGTAAACGGTTTCATCGACTTTTTCTGAAGCACCTTTTGGTAAGTTATAACCCAACTTTTTTTGATTATTGAACCATTTATTGAATGAGTCTCTTGCCAGTATTGAAGCAGCGGCAACGGCAGTGTATTTCTCTGCTTTAGGTGTTTGAATGAAGTTAATTCTCGAATATGTTGCTTTTTCCGTTACCGTTAAATCTTTGTTGCTGAATTTATCAGTTATAACCGTATTGCAGTTAGATTTTTCCAATATAGTTTCTATAGCTTTCGAATGTGACCAGTTAAGGATTTTGTTCAAGTTTTTGAATTTATCATATAGCTCGTTGTACTTGGCTGGTGAGATTAGCACAATACTGAAAACATTACCGGTTATGGTTTTTATTTTGGAAGCTAATTCGGAAATAAGATTGTCTGATAAATCCTTACTGTCTCTAATTCCAAACTTATCCAATTTATTTTTTGAAGAAGCGTTTACAAAAACAGCAGCGGTGACTAAGGGTCCGAATATATCTCCTTTACCCGATTCATCACTACCGATGTACTCAACCGGTTCATCTATGGTTTGCACCGGGAAATCAAACTCAAATTCTTCTAGCACCAATTCTTTGATCTTTTTATACAAATCGGATTCTATATTCCCCTGGATAACTGTTTTGTTTCCCTTTTTTCCGAAATAGACCAGGACTTTTACTTTGTCGTTATCCCGTTGTACATCCAGTTCATAGTTAAATTGTTTTGTAATAAGAGGGGATATTTGAAAATGTGCTTGAGAAAGTTGATGAGCAATCAGTTGTATTTTTTTGTCAGCAGTTTCTTTGAAATTCACTTATCATTTTCCATGACTTTGATAAATACTATAATAAATATACCAAAATCAGTAATAAGAACATCTTCTAGCTTAGATTGAGCATATTTCGTTGAATTGGAGATTTTGCGATTTTTCATTATCCTTACAGACAAAATTTCAGGTCGTTGTTCTCATAGATGGAGAGGTGGCAGAGTCCCCGCATGTGCGGGGTAAAGGTTGCTTGTCCCGCTGAAAGCGGGAAATGCGGTGGTCTTGCTATCGCCTTCGGTGAGATCATGCTGAATGCGTGAAAAACCGTTGTGGTCTTGAGGTTTTGAAATGTATAAAAACTTGGAGAGGTGGCAGAGTGGTTGAATGCGGCGGTCTTGAAAACCGTTGTAGTCTTTGACTACCGGGGGTTCGAATCCCTCCCTCTCCGCATAATGTTTTATGTATACATACTAAAGAGTTTAAAAACTAATACAAACTATTACGGATACACTTCTAATCTTGAAAAACGATTAGCATATCACAATTCAGGAAAATCTAAGTACACCAAATCCAAGCGTCCTTGGAAGATAATATATTCTGAAGTATTCGAGACGAAACATGAAGCAATGGAACGAGAAAAATATTTTAAATCGATAGAGGGATATAGATGGCTAAAAGAGAAAAATATTATTTAAATGCGGCGGTCTTGTTCCGAAGGAATCCCTGTGGGAAAAACCGTTGTAGTCTTTGACTACTCCCGAAGGGACGGCTTTGCCGCGGGCTTTGGCATAATATCCTCCCTCTCCGCTCGACTACGCCAAAGATTCGTCGAGCAAGCTGGACTACTCCTTTTTGATTAAGATTTAAATTATGAATAATGGAGACTTAGTTTTGCCAATTTAATCGCACTATAACTTAATTGAACAGGCTCGACTTCGTTAAAGTATCATTCAGCAAATCCAACTACGATATCTTATCATTAAATTTTATTGAATAGCAGGAAAAATGTTGTTTATAATTGTGCTTATAACAAAGTACCAATTAACATCCGCATTTGGATTACCGCTCCATGCGGTAGCAGCAGTGATTACTAAATTTAGATTTGGGACGAAGATAATAAATTGTCCGCCATAACCCATCGCCATTACGAAATCAGTCTGAGTATTTGCATCATATCCTATCCACCACATATAACCATAGCCTGTACCATAAGGAACTGCGTAATTCGTATCGTAATAGGATTGTATAGATTCATTTATCCACTCCGAAGAAATTATTTGTGTTCCATTATAGACACCGCTGTTTAACATTAGTCTTCCTATTTTCATCATATCTGGTCCCCGTAGATTGATGCCGTGTCCAGCGAAGTTATATCCCCGGCTGCATGTAGGCCAAGTTCCGCACTCGATCCCTAATGGATCGAATAAATACTGCTGGGCAAAATCTTTCGCGGTCATTCCGGTTGCCTCTGTTAATATTGCCGATAGAATGTGGCAAGCTCCGGTATTGTAATTCCAATATTCCCCGGGAGTGTTGAACAATGGTTTGTCAAGTATCCACATAAGTTGGTCAGATGACGTAATCCATGATGAGAAATCACCTGAAGTATATCCTAATTCATGCCAAGGCAGACCGGAAGTCATAGTAAGCAGATTCTTTATTGTTATTTGTCCTTTGGCTGCATCAAGATTTGGTAAGAGAGTACCGAGGTAATCGGCGATTGTTTCATCGACACTGTGGATAAAACCTTTATCTATTGCGATGCCGATTAAAATTGATGTGATGGACTTTGTAACCGATCGGACATCAAAGTAATTTTCGGATGTATAACCGTTCAAGTATTCTTCTTGTACGATAACACCGTTGCGTTCCACAATTAATAATCGAGTATCCGTATTACCTGATAGCATATCATAAGCGGCAATAAGACCTGCTGGATCAATGTTTTGTTCTACTGCCTCAGGATATCTTGACGGTGTTACATTGGCATCTTCATTTACACTGCAGCAAGGGATTATCAACAAAGAATAATGCAACAAAATTAATACATTGAGTGATTTCATCAATCTTACCTTTAGATTATTTTGAAATTATTTCTCTCGCAGTAACAAAAGCCTTTTTTCCTAATTTATTAATACACTTTATATTTCAGACTCTAATGGAAGACAGCCGGAAGAATGTGCTCGTAAATTGCCTGCGATATGACACCTCCACTATAATTTGCCCCGTTGGGATTATTCACTTCGGCAGCAGCACCTGTAACTATGATCAAATTTTCTTCAGGGAAGATCATGATTAATTGTCCACCGTAGCCATTAGCATAGAAGAAATCCATCCCCCATATTGAATCAACCCACCACTGATAACCGTATCCCTGAGAATTGCCTTCGATATTGAATATCGGATAGATGTAGCTTGTTGATTCACTCACCCATGAAGAGGAGACCACCTGCGTGCCGTTGTAGACGCCGTTGTTTAAAAATAATCTGCCGATTTTAAGCATATCTCTGGCTCTCAAGTTCAAGCCGTGACTACCATAGTAATTTCCCTGTCTATCTTGCGGCCATTCTCCGACCTGGATATCCAACGGTCCGAACAGATATTCATTTGCAAAATCTCTTAAGTTCATACCGGTGGCTTGAGCAACAATAACAGCTAGAAGGTGAGAACCGCCAGTATGATAGTTCCAATATTCACCTGGTGTGTGAAGTAAGGGTTTATTTAAAACCCAGATTACCTGGTTATCGGCGCTGCGCCAGGTTGGAAAATCAGTGCCTCCGCTTGATATACCTTCCTGTGTGAGTTCATACCAGGGGAGTCCCGATGTCATTGTCAAAAAATGGCGGAGTGTTATTGCCCCTTTTTCGGGATCGAGATCGGGTACCAAATCACTAATAAAATCTGAAATTGGTTGGTCTACACTTTCTATATATCCGAGATCGATTGCAATTCCCATTAGAATAGAAGTTATGCTTTTAGTATCCGACCAAATATTGTTATAACTTTCAGCCGAATATCCGTTGAAATATTCTTCCATTACAATAACACCGTTTCTTTCAACAACCATCCATTTTGAGGTTGTTAAACCCGAGACAAGATCATAGGCAGCTTCTAATCCTTCCGGATCAATATTTTGTTCTGCTGCTTCGGGATACCGGGAATTATTTTGTATCGGATTTTCAGAGCTGCATGATGTGATGAAGAAAAATGATACGGTTATTAATACAATAATAAATTTGATTTGCTTTTGCATAGCTTGGTCCCCCAAAGAAGTAAATTATATATCGAAATATATATCCGGCAGGTTAATCTTAACCCCCTTAAGGAATTTATTATTTTCTAGACAATTATACTACAGCCAAAATAGTACCTAGTGAAAATATATAATAGGACTCTTACTACTGGAATACCTAAAATTACTAATAAGAGTCCTTTTTTTATAAGGATAGTGTAAAGTTTATGAATATTTAGTTGCTTCAGCTACCTAAAGGAAACTTAATTCCGGTCATTATCTGAACCCCTTTTGTTTTGAACCAGTTTTCATCGGTAAAAGTCTCCCGCATTGTCATGCCGCCGCCGGTCGCTTCAAATGTTCCGTTTTTATGAATATCGATAAGTCCAAATGAGTATCGTCCTTCTAAAAATATAAAGATACTTTCAAGCGGAATTTCAATTCCAGCTCCCATTGTAACACCGAAATCAAAAGCTTGCGAGACATTTTCTAAATCTCCCGAAAATGCGATCATGTTAATATCGGCATTCATTTTAGCAGATAACCTGTAACCTGCAGTAGGACCGGCAACTAAATATGGTTTTATCGATTCGGAGAAATTGAATTTATACTTCAGTAAGAGTGGTAATTCAATAAAGGATAAATTGATTCTTATTTCAGGTTGAGTATTAGATTCTGGTTGTACACCCCCTTTTTGAAGGTACATCGGTTCGGCAACTAAAGAGAAGTTATCACCTAAATTATATTCAATCAATCCACCGATTCCTAAAAAAGATTTGGATTCGATATTATTTTCTTCGGATTTAAGGTCTCCGAAATTGACTCCGCCTAAGAATCCTACACTTACTTGTGCATTTTCTTGAGAAGCAAATAAAACTAAGAAAACAATTACTGCATAGATTAGATTTTTCATGATAAGCTCCGTTAATGTGATAAATTTATTTAAGTATATTTTATTAATTATTTTCCCCGGCAGCCGGAATTATGTATAGTTCCAAGGCAAAAAAGATTAAATTATCATCTATCTTGTAATTGGTGCAGGTGTCTGTAAATACTACCGTTAAATCGAGTGATGAAATAATATATAATTTCACACCGCCAAGTCTACTTGTAAATATTATATTATTCGGTTGCGGTGTATGGTTCTCAACACCGTTAATTGGGAGAAGCCGCCATTGGAATCCATATCTTTCTTTACTATCCGTTGGAATCACGATTAATAAAGATGCGATACTTTTTGTAACTAATGCTAAGGGAAGGACGTATTCCGTATTGTGATCTGATCGGAAATATTCATCAAGAACAAGATTACCGTGCCTAGCAATTTGTAAGCTGTGTATTTTACCGAACTCCCCCTGCTCAATCCATGCAGATAACTCTCCGATCATTTTCGAATTTATATCTTGTTCAATTAACGATGACACCTGCCAACCGTCGGTGGTTACTTGAGGAATTTCCGGGATGTTGATCTGAGGTGTAGAGTTGGATAAACTTTCGGAACATCTGATTTTATGGGAAATCAAAAAAATAATTGAGATTATATTTATACGATTATATTTCAAAACCCCCCTGTTTTAGCAATTGTAGTTAACTATATGGTTGTATCAATCTTGAAACTTATTTTGTAACACTATTTTAAGTATCTGTGTTTATCTGAATAACCGGGATACACAACTCTTGTGCCATAAATACGATAGAAATTATAAACAAAATAAAGTGAGCATAATAGAATATTCAATTAAACTTTTACAATTTGTCTAACGAATATACACTACCGGACTATATTATAGACAATTGATTCTTGCTTATGGGTGAAGGAATTGGAAAGGATTATTAAGTGATAATTAGTCTTTAATATTACAACAGACGTTGCTGGAAAGCATCACTGATTTTTAACGAAAATATTAGTCTGCTCTGCTATGAGATTA
>CAZKNM010000014.1:295-28091 GCA_964554135.1 uncultured Melioribacteraceae bacterium | reverse complement strand
CATTACTTTTGATGTGTTTCGGAAAAAAGTTAAATTGGATTTATTCATTTGGACTCAGGCCAAACACGTAATAATAATTACAACTCTTAACACAATCCGGCAGAGTTATGAAAAAAGAAATACTGAATCAAAACTTGAAAACCATAGTAATTATATTTTTTGTTATAACCGGTGCAACGGGGTTAATATATCAAATAGTATGGTTCAAATATCTGGGTCTTTTTCTCGGAAATACAACTTATGCTCAGATGATTGTCCTATCCACATTTCTCGGTGGACTCGCTATCGGGAATTATGTATTCGGCAAAAAAGCCGATAATTTCAAAAATCCACTGAGGTATTATGCACTGTTTGAATTAACTATTGGTATCTATTGTCTATTGTATCCTACATTAAGTTTTTTCTTTGGGGATTTATTTATAAATGTTGCTTCCTATTTCAACATAGATGGACGCAATTTGCTGTTCAACCTTTTTCGGTTGGTGCTTAGTTCAGTTCTTTTGATTATCCCCGCAATTGCAATGGGGGGGACGTTTCCCGTATTGAGTAAATTTTATATAAGCGATATCGAAAATACACGCCGGGATGTGGCAATTCTTTATTTCTTGAATTCCTTCGGTGCAGTTTGGGGAATAATACTTGCAGGATTTCAACTAATCAAACTTGTTGGATTGAACGTAACAATATATTCCGCAGCAGTTGTGAATATTATCATCGGTGTGGCGGTGCTGTTTCTTTCAAGGTCGGTTAGTGCGACTGCAGGTCCGTCGATCGAAGCGGTTGTAGATACACCGGATGAAATATATACAACGACAAATAAAACTTCGTTATTATCTGTAACAATAGTGGCCGGTTTATCTGGTATGGCTGCTTTGTTATACGAAATGGTATGGACAAGATTATTTATAAATATTTTCGGTTCATCTACGTATGCATTTTCAATAATGCTTCTTGTTTTTATCAGCGGGATTACACTCGGCGGATTTATAATCTCCCAAAAAATATTTGCAAGATATGATAAGATTAAGTTAATAATTATCTTTCAAAGTCTTATCGCTTTTAGCACCATGTTCGTACTTACTTTATACGAGCGATTACCTTTTCTTTTCTGGAAAATCTCCTCATTGATTGTTAAAAATGCTGCAACATTTAATATTTTTCTTACTCTTGAATTCATTATCTGTTTTACGATTTTGTTCGTTCCGACATTACTAATGGGAATGACTCTTCCGGTAATTACAGAGGTGGTTGCCCACCAGAATAAAAAAATCGGTATTTCGGTCGGTAAAGTCTTTGCAATTAATACTTTTGGAACGGTTGTCGGTGTTCTTCTTACAGGATTAGTTTTCATTCCGTTATTCGGTATTAAAGGGAGTTTTGAAATCGGAATACTTCTTAATATCGGTGCTGCGATATTGGTGATAGTGAGTTACGAAAAATTTACTGAGAAGAAAAAAATATTATATTCGTCCACATGCGCGGTTTTACTTTTCTTATATATTCTGTTAATTCCTCAGTGGAATGTTTATGCTTCTCTATACGGTGTCTTCAAAGCATTACACAGCGAACCACCCGAAACTTATGAAGAGTATTTATCCTCCAGAGAAAAATTTAATGTACTCTATTACAAAGAAGGTATAAATGCAAACGTTGCTGTAACAGAAACCTTAGTGCCTCCAAGGCAAAAGCGATTAATTATTAATGGGAAACCGGACGCCAGCAGTATAACAGATATGCCGACGCAGATACTATTGGGCCAAATACCGATGATGCTTCACAGCAATCCGAAAGAAGTATTTGTGGTCGGTTTCGGGATCGGTGTTACAATAGGTTCTGTGTTATTGCACCCTGTAGAAAAGGTTGAATGCGCGGAAATCTCGTCAGAAGTAATCGAAGCGGGAGTATTTTTCAACATAGAAAATTATAATTGCATAGCTGATCCACGGTTGAAAATTTATAATGAAGATGCGTTGACGTTATTAAAACTATCTAAAGAGAAATATGACGTGATAATATCAGAGCCATCAAATCCTTGGATTGCGGGAATAGGCAATTTATTCTCGGAGGAATATTTTGAATTATGCAAGAGTAAACTGGATTCGAATGGAATTATGGTTCAGTGGTTCCACTTATATGAATCAGAGGACGAAGTTGTTAAATTGGTACTCAATACATTTAGCTCGGTTTTCCCGGACTGTCAAGTCTGGAGCGGTGTTGCGAATGATATCATTATAGTAGGATCTAAAAATGGTTTCGTTTTTGACTACAATTTATTGCTTGATAAACTTAATAATGATAATATCAAAAGAGATTTCGGCAAAATAGGTATTGACAATATCTTTACATTTTTGACTTGCCAATCATTAACGCCGAGAAGTGTTTTCATTATAACCGACAACAAACCGATAAATTCCGAACTTCACCCATTATTGGAATTTTCAGCTCCACGCTCTTTTTATATCGGTTCGACTTCAGGATTGATTTATAAATATGATGAGAGATTCGATACATTAGATAATCAGTTGATTGTGTATGATTATATAAAACATTTTATTCCCTCAACCGCTGAGTTAATAAGTACGGCTTATTACCATTATAATACCACGAGGAATCTTCGCTTCTCTTATGGTTTACTGATGCAAGTTTTAGATAAGGGAAATACCGGTTACGATACACAGATGTTATATGCTAATGTATATAATGAACTTCAAATTGATAATCCGAAAAAATACTATTTTGAAAAAATGCTTCGGACCTTTCCGGACTCAACTGAATTGCTTTATTCATATCTCAACATGAAAGTTCTTGAAAGGATTAATGCTACTAACTTTCTGTACATAAGTTCGATACGGGATTTATCGGATAAATTCATTTCGCTTTTTAAAAGAGATCCGGTTCGTAAGGCGGGATTATACATTCAATTGGCAAGTAATTATTTGTTGAACAGTGAACTTGAACACACGAGAGAATTATGCGAAAGAACAGCAAAGCTGATAGAAGAAAATCCGGATATTGTTAATCAATTGCCTTTGGATGAATTTTATTACACGTACGCGATTGCTGGTTATTATCTCGACATTCCTGAAATTACTTTTGAGTATTATTACAAATTAGTAAATCAAAATTCCTCTTTCGATAAATTGCCTATCTTGAGGAAGCTTGTTGCCTGGAGATTTAGAGGAAATGAAGTAAGTATAATTGAAAAGTAATTAAATTGATTTTTGGAAATATATTTAGCGAGTTAAGTTATGAAAGTATTGTTTTATATTCTTCTATTCATAATCTTGGTTGATTATATCAGTGCGCAGAATATTAGACCAGTTCGTGATGACGTCGGTTTTTGTTGGTCTGCGGAGGATATGAATATGCTGATGGAATATCTCAATAAAGAGATTATCGTAAAAGAAGAGAGTGCTAGCGGAAAATTTGTCGCAGGTATTTCACCGCACGACGATTATCTTTATGCAGGAAGAGTCTATTATCCCTTATATGGATCGGTTAAAGCAAAAGAAGTGGTTGTATTCGGTGTTACTCATGGTACGGTAAGAAGTGAAATAAACGACCCTCAGAATATTTTAATCTTGGATGAATTTGATTTGTGGAAAGGGCCTTACAATAATGTTGAAATGTCACCTCTCCGTGAAATAATAAAAGGGAAATTAGATCCGGATGATTTTATCGTCAGCAATAAAGCTCATATATTTGAACATTCGATAGAGGCTTTGATACCATGGATTCAATATAATAATAGAGACTTTAAAATTACTCCCATCATGGTAACAGCAATGCCTTTGGAGAAAATGGAAGAAATTTCCTGGAAGATGGCGGTGATAATTGCCGGCTATATTAAGGAGAACAATCTGGAGTTAGGGAAAGATATATTCTTTTTAATTTCTTCCGATGCAAATCATTACGGAGCCGACTTCAATAACACACCCTATGGTGAAAGCGAAGACGCACATAGAATGGGGATGGAAAAAGATGAGCAGATTGCAAATAATGCATTTGTCGGAATGTTAGATGAACCGAAGATAGAAAACCTGACGAAAGAATTATGGGAAGTGAACGAGTCAGGAACTCCAGCCCGCTACTGGTGTGGCAAATATTCGATCCCATTCGGTCTGATTACGATTGATGAAATTGTACAGTCTTTGGAAGGGAAACGTCTCGAAGGAAAAGTATTGAAATATTCCGACACATGGACGGAAAAAGTTATCCCATTGAAAGGCACACACATGGGATTAACCGCTCCATTTTCACTTAAACACTGGGTTGGATTTTTATCTGCAGGATTTTATCTGAAATAATTATATTTTGATTAGAGAGGATGGGACTGGTGTCTCGGCCGGTCTTCAAAACCGGTAGCCGGCGGATAAAACCGTCGGTGGCAGGTTCGATTCCTGCCCTCTCCGCTAAACAAAAAAAATGGTTATGGGCTATGGTAAGAAAAGTAATAAGCCAAATAATTATTCATTATGATTATGGAAGGGAAAAAATAATTTTACCGATTGTTAATGGGACAAAAATATTACCAATATTTTGAAGAATTTTTATTTACTATATAAGCGACCATTTTAATTCCTTATTTGACAGTAAGATTATGGACACTGAGCAGAAAACGATGGAGCAATTTTATTCTCTGTCGCGCAGGATTCTGAACTTGGCAAATACTGATATTCCTAGAGTTAACTTCTTGAGAGAAGTATCTCAAATGCTAAGAGATTTCATTCAATGTGATTCAATTGAATTATGGTTAAATGAAAATGGTAACCTTATGCATTGTGGGATTGCAAAACATACAGAATATTCTTTTCACTATGAAATTATCCGATCGGTCAGGCATGGTGAGAGATATGTTTTATCATTCGATAAGGAAAGATCTATTCTTGATTATATTAGGATCTGTGTTATTAATAAGAATTATGATCCTTCTATTCCAGTTTTTACAAAGAATGGTAGTTTCTGGATTAACGATACTACGGAATCAGCAGCGTACATTTTGAAACCGGAAGAAAAACACTATTACCGGGATACCCGTATTACTACAGAACAAGAATCTTTAGCATTGATACCTTTATATATAAGAGAAAAAAATATCGGTATATTGCAAATATTAACAGGCGGAAAAAATTTCTTTAATGAAAAATTTATTGAATTGCTGGAAGAATTGGCAAAAATTTTGGTTTCTGCGCTGTTAGCTCAGCATACCCAAGCGGCATTACGCGAGCGGGTAAAAGAATTATCCTGTTTATATAACATTGCACAAGTTGTAGTTCAACCTGGGATAAATCTGGAACAAATTATAAAATCTATAGTCGAATTTCTCCCATCGGCCTGGCAATATCCTGAGGTTACAGTAGGCAGGATTATTTTTGATGGGCACGTATACTCTACATCAAATTTACAGAAGGGCTGGCAAAAGCAAACAGCCGATATTATAGTTAAAAATAGACAACGGGGTTTTGTAGAAGTCTTTTATACAAAAATTAAACCGCAATTAGACGAAGGTCCATTTTTAAGGGAGGAAAGAAATTTAATAAACGTTATTGCCAGACAACTTGCGCTTATTATTGAAAATAAAGAAACGGAAGAAGAAAAACTTAGAGTTCAGCAGCAGCTCATGCATGCCGATAGACTTGCTACATTAGGACAATTAGCTGCAGGAGTCGCGCATGAATTGAATGAACCACTTGGTAACATTATAGGTTTTGCACAACTTATCAAAAAGAATACAGGCCTTCCTCCGCAGGCAACTAGTGATACAGAAAAGATTATAAACTCAGTTTTATATGCAAGAGATGTAATAAAAAAATTGCTGCTGTTTGCAAGGGAAATGCCTCCGAAAGTTGAAAAAGTTGATATTAATAAACTAGTAGAAGAAGGATTGTTTTTCTTTGAAGCACGATGTATTAAGGCGGGTATCGAATTAATACGTATCCCTTCTCTAGAAAGTCCGGAAATCCTGGGAGATAAATCTCAATTGAACCAGACCTTGATTAATCTGGTAGTTAATGCTATGCAAGCAATGCCAAATGGAGGTAAGCTAACTATAGAAACCAATGTGAGTGACGATTATGTCTCGCTTAATGTTACTGATACCGGTGTGGGGATGAGTGATGATGTAAAGGAAAAAATATTTATTCCTTTTTTTACAACAAAAGATGTTAACGAGGGAACCGGTTTAGGATTGTCGGTTATTCACGGAATAGTAACATCTCATAAAGGCACAATTCATGTTGAGAGTGAGCTAGGTATCGGAACAAGGTTTGAAATCCGTTTTCCCAAATATTTTCAAAAATCTTGAGAGGTATTTTTTAATGTCAAATATGAATAATAAAGGAAGCATTTTGGTAGTAGATGATTCTTCAACCTCACTTGAAATACTACAGAGGAGTCTGTCATCACAAGGTTATATTGTATACACTGCATTAAATGTAAGTGATGGGATAAAAATTTTGGAGACCACCGATATTGATTTGGTAATAACCGATTTGAAGATGCCGATTCAAAGCGGACTTGATTTAATCAAACATGTCCGTTCAAATTATAAAGAAATTAAAGTTATTATGATAACCGGGTATGCTACTATTGAAAGCGCAGTAGAAGCAGTTAAGCTTGGAGCGGAGGAATATCTGACCAAACCATTTACCGATGAAGAACTCTTTGCTAAGGTAAGACAAATACTTGATAAATTGAATTTACGCAAAGAAATTGATTCGAGGTTTTCACCTAGCAAAGTATCACGTTATGGAATTATTGGTGAATCTGAAGTCGTGCAAAAAGTTTTTAATTTTATTGCTAAAGTTGCCTCCTCGCCTGCCAATATACTTATTACCGGTGAAAGTGGAACAGGCAAAGAACTTGTTGCCAGGGCAATACATTATAATAGTCCGCGTGTTTCTGCCCCATTTGTACCTGTCAATTGTGGAGGAATTCCGGAAGGTTTGTTGGAAAGTGAGCTTTTTGGTTATGTTAAAGGAGCTTTTACCGGGGCTACGGAAACTAGAGCAGGTTTTTTTCAAACTGCAGATGGCGGAACAATTTTTTTGGATGAGATAAGTGAAACTAGTTTGGCAATGCAAGTGAAACTTCTAAGAGTTTTACAGGATAAAGAAGTATGTATGGTAGGAGCTAATCGAACTCAGAAGGTAGATATTCGAATAATTGCTGCTACTAATAAGGATCTGCAAAGTTTGATTAAAAAGGGAAGTTTTAGGGAGGATCTTTTTTTTCGTTTGAATGTGTTAACGATAACATTGCCCCCTTTAAGAGAAAGAGGAAATGACATAATTCTGCTGGCTCAACATTTTATCGATAAATTCGCAAAAGAATCAGGTAAATCGGTACCTAGATTTTCAGATGAAGCTTTGGAGGTCTTGAAACAATATTTTTGGCCCGGAAATGTGAGAGAACTTGAAAATGTAATTCAACGGCTATTAATAATGAGCGAAGGTGATCTTATAGAAGTTCCGGACCTGCCTGCATTAATGCGTTTCTCGGCGCTGAGAGAGACAGGTTTTTATAAATCCCTTTCTGAAATGGAAACCGAATATATTCAGAATGTTCTTTCGAGTGTTGGAGGTAATAAAACACGAGCAGCGGAAATTCTTGGTATCGATAGAAAAACTCTACGTGAAAAACTGAAAAGTAAAAGTCAATAATAAGAATTGGAGTCTTGCCGAGGAATAATTCCCCACCGGCTCAGAATTCCCCACTTAAATAATTATTTGATTTTTTTTCCACCCAAAAAATACTCAAAAAGTCATTTTTCCCCCATAAATCAAACTTTTCTCTATTAATAATCTGGACATTCATTGGCACGTATGTTGACTTTTCTCTGTGACTTGTAAAATTCGCTCCGTTAATGCATTAAATAATATTTATTTAATCATGGAGGGAAGAGAAATGACGAATGCACAGCAGTATAATGACCTTTGTTTAAGTTGTAATTACTCATCACTTTGCACAAAAAGAAAAAATTTGATGAGACCGGTATGGTTTTGTGAGGAGTATGATGATTACATCGCTGCGAAGGCAGAAAGCGGTAATGTCTTTAGAAACGTTAAGAAAAATGTTATTAGTCATAGTAATAATACGGATTTTAACAAATTTAAAGGTATATGCTCCAACTGCGCAATTCGAGATACGTGTCAATATCCAAAACCGGAGAATGGAATTTGGCATTGTGAAGAGTACCAGTAGAGGTTCTATATTTTATAAAATCATCAATTATAAAATTTAATAGGAATGTTCAGGTATGGTATCAAAAGAAATCGAAATTGAATATAATGACCTATGTACAACTTGTATCAATTCAAAAACATGTACTGAAAGAAAAAATTTAAAGCGGCCGATATTATTTTGCGAAGAGTTTGATGACTACATTTCTACGGAAGTTTTAGAGAAGCATGGTGATAAACCGGGAGGTCTTATCGCTATACTCGAAGAGATTCAAGTTAAATATGGTTATTTACCCGAAGAAACATTAAAAGCAATCGCTCAAAAAACCGGACGCTCTCTTGTTGATGTGTATGGGGTCGCAACATTCTACAGGGCATTCAGTTTAAAACCAAGGGGGAAACATTTAATATCTGTATGTCTTGGAACTGCATGTCATGTTAGAAATGCACCGGTAATTGCAGAGAAGGTCGAAGAACTGCTTGGCATCTCAGCTGGTGAAACTACACCCGATAAACAATTCACGTTGGAAACCGTTAATTGTCTAGGTGCTTGTGCTCTTGGACCAATCGTAGTTGTTGATGGACATTATTTTTCAAATGTTCGTTCATCGCAAGTGAGCTCTATCATTGAAAAAACTATTGAAGGTCTTGATAAAGTTGAAATTGAAACCGACGAACGCATATTCCCTGTAGAGGTAAGCTGTTCACGATGCAACCATAGCCTTATGGATTCAAAGCATTTAATCGACGGTTATCCTTCGATAAGAATAACAGTCTCATTTGAAAATAAACATGGGTGGTTGGCATTATCAAGTCTTTACGGAAGCTATAATGTAGAATCCGAATACGAAATACCGATGGATAAGTCAGTGCATATGTTCTGTCCTCATTGTCATTCTGAATTAAATAGCGGAACTGCATGCGGTGTATGCGGTGCTTCTATGGTCCCAATGATAATAAGAGGCGGGGGAATAGTTCAAATTTGCTCAAGACGAGGATGCAAAGGACATATTCTCGATCTTAACGGAACTACAGCTGACTGATTCATAATCTTATACTGTAATAAGGAGATATCTTTCAATGAAAAAATTTTCATCGTTAAATGAATTCATCAATTTTCGGCATCGTATATTAAACGAGAAGGATGTTCAATATGAAAAACCGATTTTAGTAGTTAGCGCAGGCACCTGTGGACAAGCAAGTGGCGCCAATGATGTAATTAGGATGATAAAGCGAGAGATTCTTGAGAGAGGATTGCAAGAACAAGTTGGACTAAGAATTACAGGTTGCCATGGGTATTGTGAGGTGGAGCCTTTCATCCTTATTGAACCAGGACAACATTTATATCCAAAGTTGAAAATTAAGGATGTGCCTCGAATCATTGAATCGGCAATGAGCGGCAAAATTGATAAAGAATTAATTTACAAAGAGGCACGTGGACAAAAGAGTTATTATTCTCAAAATGACATTCCATTTTTTAAAAAACAAATTCGTGCAGTTCTTGGTAGCAATCAAAAATTAGATCCGATCAGAATTATAGATTATATCGAACAAGGGGGATATTCTGCCTTAGAAAAGGTAATAACAAATCATGATCCTCAATGGATTATTAATGAAATTAAAGAATCGGGTATTAGAGGAAGGGGTGGAGCCGGATTTCCAACCGGTAAAAAGTGGGAGTTGGCAAGAATTGTAAGTAATGGCTCCACACAAAAATATATTGTTTGTAATGCGGACGAAGGGGATCCCGGTGCATATATGGATAGAAGCCTTTTGGAAGGGAATCCTCATTCCATCATTGAAGGAATGTTGATTGCAGGGATTGCAATAGGCGCAAGCCAGGGAATAGTATATGTGCGGGGTGAATATCCACTAGCTATTAAGCATATACTTATAGCTATTCGACAAGCTCAAGATTTAGGAATTTTAGGAAAAAATATTCTTCAAAGCAGTATTGATTTTGACATACAGATAGTACGCGGTGCAGGAGCTTTTGTATGTGGTGAAGAGACTGCATTAATAAGATCAATTGAAGGTAATACCGGAGAACCAAGGCAGCGCCCTCCTTATCCGATAGAAAAAGGTATATGGGGTAAACCAACTTGTATTAATAATGTTGAGACTTTAGCCAATATCCCCGTAATTATCAATAAAGGGGGAAAAGAGTATGCTAAAATCGGCGTTCCCGGAAATACCGGTACAAAAATTTTCTCGTTAGTCGGTAAAATAAAAAATACAGGCCTGGTAGAAGTTCCGTTAGGAATAAAGATAGGAGAAGTAGTTTATGATATCGGCGGTGGTCCGGTTGGAAAAGCAAAAATTAAAGCAGTTCAAACCGGCGGACCGTCGGGAGGGTGTATTCCGGCTTCTATGTTCGACCTATCAATAGATTACGACAGCTTAACGAAAGCCGGATCCATCATGGGTTCCGGTGGTATGATTGTGATGGATGAAAATACTTGTATGGTCGATGTTGCAAAATATTTTATGAAATTTTTAACTGAAGAATCTTGCGGCAAATGTTTTACCTGCAGGAAAGGTACACAGAGGATGCACGAACTGCTGGATAATATTACAAAGGGTAAAGCAAAGATTGAAGATCTCGATCTGCTTGAGGAATTGGCTCATGTTGTGAAAGATACAACAATGTGCGGTTTGGGTCAGTCCGCACCGAATCCAGTACTTAGTACTTTACGTTATTTTCATCATGAATATGAGCGGCATATAATCGATAAAAGGTGTGATGCGTTCGTTTGTAAAGAATTAGTTGGAGCTCCATGTCAATCCACATGTCCTTTAGGTACGGAAGCATGGAGATATACTGCATATATTGCTCAGGGTAAATACGAGGAGGCATATACTGTAATCCGTGAAGCTAATCCATTTCCTTCGGTTTGCAGCCGTGTATGTGATCACCCATGCGAAGAAAGATGCAAAGCGGGAACAAGCGGCGGTGATCCGATAGCTATTAGGGCATTGAAAAGATTTGTGACCGATAGGATTGATCCTTTAACTTATATTCCCGATAGAACGACCTGGCAGGGTGGAAAACAGCCTCATGTAGCTATTGTTGGATCGGGTCCGGCCGGATTTACAGCAGCTCATTATTTGTCATTACGTGGTTGTAAAGTAACAATTTTTGAAGCTGAAAATAAATACGGTGGTATGCTGAATTGTGCAATCCCTTCGTATCGTCTACCTAGAGAAGTGCTTCAAAGAGAAATCGACTCTCTCATCGATAAAAATATAACTGTGAAATGCAATACGGCATTGGGCAAAGACTTTTCAATAGATGGTTTATTTAATGACAACTATAGCGCAGTATTGTTAGCACTGGGTGCACACAAAAGCCGGCCGCTTAATCTTGAAAATGAAAATGTTGAAGGAATATTTCCTTCGATAGAATTTCTTAAATCATTCAATCTAAATAGTGATATGCAGGCAAAAGGAAGGGTTGGCGTTATAGGGGGAGGTAATTCAGCAATAGATAGCGCACGAACAGCTCTTCGTCAAAAAGATGTGAGAAGCGTAACTATTCTCTATCGCCGTACGAAAGATGAAATGCCTGCTTTTGCGGAAGAAATAGAAGCTGCCGAGCAGGAAGGAATTAAAATTCAGACTCTGGTCTCACCCACTAAAGTACTTGTATCAAATGGGCGGCTCTCGGGTATGGAATTAATACGTAACGAGCTTGGAGAAACCGATTCAAGCGGAAGACGTAAACCTGTTCCTGTTGAAGGTACAGAATATACAATCGAACTGGATACTCTTATTGTAGCAATAGGTGAGGATTCTGGTATTGATTGTTTATCTCCTGCAAAGTCGAGTGGAGTTGAAACAACCAATCATGGAACGGTAAAGATTGATCCAACTACTCTGCAGACAAACCGCACTGGAGTTTTTGCCGCAGGAGATTTAGTAACAGGTCCGAATACCGTGATTGAAGCTATAGCGGCAGGTAAAAAGGCTGCTTTAATGATTGAGCGTTTTTTGAAAAATGAACCGATGAAACAGCCATTATTACCGAGATTGCCGAAAGTTTATGTAGAACCGATTGAGATGGATGAAGAAGAAACAAAAAATAGTTCTAGAATTCAAACACCTCGGGCTCCGGCTACATGGCGTAAGCGTAACTTTGCCGAAGTTGAAGTATCACTTTCACCCGACGAGGCTGTTTATGAAGCTCAACGGTGTTTAAGATGTGACCTTGAATTTACTAAACCAAAAGAGAAAGAAGTTGATTTAGTAGGAGAAGAAAAAAAATGATAAATTTTTCACTTAACGGGTTGAATGCACAAGTCGAAAAAGGAACAACTATCCTCGAAGCAGCAAAATTTTACGGATTTCCTATCCCCACTCTCTGTTTTATGGAAGGACTTTCACCATACGGCGCTTGCCGATTATGTGTCGTGGAAATTGGAGAGGAGCCCAGAACAAAATTAGTTTCGTCTTGCACTTATCCTGTGGAAGAAGGCATGAAAGTAAGGACTGCTTCTACAAGAGTTATTAGAGCAAGAAAAATGGTTCTTGAGCTTTTATTGGCTTCATGTCCGCAATCGAAGGTGATACAAGATCTTGCATCTGCGCATCACATTATGCAGCAGCGTTTTAAGCAGGAACACGAAGACTGTATTTTATGCGGATTATGCGTACGAATGTGTAAAGAACAGATGATGGCAAAAGCTATTGGATTCAGCGGTCGTGGAGAAAAAAGAAAACTAGGAACACCTTTTAATATTAAATCGGAAGTATGCCGGTTATGCGGCGGATGTATTTATGTATGCCCGGCATGTCAGTTGAGATGTACCTATACTGATCCCGAAAAAGCAATCTGCGGGGGGTGTGCAAATCTTAGCCCGCCGTGCGTCGAAAAAGAAAAATTTGACGACATGATGTGCTACATGGAACCTTGCGTTGCATGTGAAATAAAGAAAGAATAAGACTAACAATGGAGGATTATACAATGCTGACTACTCTTTCAAGAATTAATTCATCAGCGGCAACTTTAACTAAAAACAGAACCGAAGGATCGATAACACCTTCTTCCGGAATGTGCGTAACATGTGTTGACGGATGTATAGGAATGTGTGAAATAGGCAAATCTGCCTACCGTGGTCACGAAGTGATATATCCGCAACCTTTTGGAGTTATTACTACAGCAGCGGAAAAGACTTATCCTGTAGGCTATTCTCATTTTAACATTATGGGTACTGCTGTCGGTGCTCATGGAATTGAAGCTGATAGCGATAAAGCTATATTCCCCGCAGTCAACCTTGAAGTTATTTTCGGTCACGATAAAGGTATTAAGTTCCATTATCCATGGATCATACCGGGTATCGGTTCAACTGATATTGCAAAAAATAATTGGGAAGGATTAGCTATTGGTTCGGCCCTGGCAGGTACGGGTTTGACAATTGGAGAGAATGTTGCAGGTATGGACACAGAATCCGTTATCAAAAAAGGTAAAGTAGTAGATACGGTTGACCTTAAACGCAGAATCAAATTATATAAAGATTACCAGCGTAACGGTTACGGGGCAATAGTAGTACAGGCAAATGTTGAGGATACAAAACTCGGTGCACAGGAATATGCTATTGAAAAATGTGAAGTTGAATGCGTAGAACTTAAGTGGGGTCAGGGTGCAAAAAATATCGGCGGTGAAGTCAAAATAAGAAATCTAAAGAAAGCTCAGCTTTTGTATGAACGGGGATATGTCGTTTTACCAAATCCAACTGATCCGGCTGTTATAAAAGCATTTGAAAAAGGAGCATTTAAGGAATTTGAAAGACATTCCCGCGTGGGTATGGTTTCGGAAGAATCTTTCGCAAAAAGAGTAGCTGAATTGCGAAAAGCGGGAGCAAAATATGTATTTCTAAAAACCGGCGCTTATCGTCCGGCCGATCTTGCAAGAGCGATTAAATTTGCCTCGAAGTATAAACTAGATCTTCTTACTGTTGATAGTGCTGGGGGCGGTACGGGTATGAGTCCTTGGAGGATGATGAATGAATGGGGAGTACCCCCGGTTGAATTGCACTCGCTTTTATATCAATACGCTAAACGGTTAAGTGATCAGGGCGAGCATTTACCGGCATTGGCAGTTGCTGGCGGTTTTACGTTCGAAGATCAAATTTTCAAAGGGCTGGCTCTCGGAGCACCTTTTGTTAAACTTGTTGGAATGGCTCGCGGCCCGATAGCTTCGGCAATGGTTGGAAAAACAATTGGTCTTACGATCGATACTAATCAATTACCCGTCTATGTTGAACGGTTTGGAAATACGAAGGATGAAATTTTTGTAACCTCCGGTCACCTGCGTAAAGAATTAGGAGATAATGAATTTGAAAAACTGCCTACAGGTGCATTGGGCCTTTATACATATTATGAAAGATTGGCTCAAGGCTTGCGTCAGCTTATGTGCGGCAGCAGAAAATTTTCTCTTGAATATATGACAAGAGACGATCTTGCTTGCTTAACAAAGGAAGCTGCTGATATTAGTGGAATAAAGTATATCATGGATGTTGATGCAGCCGAAGTTGATGAGATTCTTAAAAAATAGTTTTTTTGGTTTGTAGTTACAGTTTAGTTCTTTGAGATTTTTTTGATGATTGAAATAAAATAATCTTTTTGAAAAGAGGGTAAGTATAATTCCATAAGACTAATATCATGATTTGTCTGACCATGATTTTTAGAATTCTTATGGAATCTGACATATGCTTCTCCGCATTATGTTGCTTACCCTCGCTCATATTACCGACTTCCAAATGTGGTTTATAGGATCATAATAAGTACATTCCAAATTCTGTTGAAGAATTAGAATTTAGTCTAGCAAAATAGAATTCAAATATCTTATTGGGTAAGATGTATTTAGTTGATAAAGAGATTCTAAAAAGATCCGCTGATTGTAAATTCAATTTCGTCTGTCAGACAGATAAGTGGAATAAATGCAAAATTGAAGGTGCGGTAAAAAACGATTGTATGGTTGAAATCTCTAATGATCCGATGTCATCCTCCTGCCCATATCTGTTCTCTTATGCCGACTCAAAATACTGTTGGTGCCCGACGAGAATTGCCATATACAAAGAATATGGAACTTAATAGAAATTTTTATACCCTTGCCGATTTACACAATCCAAATTACAAAGATTGCCGACTCATGTATAACGAGCCAAGCCACACCAAGGCTTTTTAGTCTACAAAATTTTAGCTTTCAGGCATATATGGACTTAAAATAAAATTTATCTACACTGTATTATAGTAAGTCGAAATAATTAATAAAAGTAGTACACCATTGTAACAGTGTAAAAATTCGATAGTCTGCTCATAAAGTAAATTAAGGGATTATTTTATGACTTGAACAGCAAGATCAATTAACTGAATTTTATACGATAATCTTACAAAATGGGGGGCATTATGAGGTTTGTTGTTGCCATTCTATTTATTAACCTATTTTTTATTTCAGGCTGTTCGGTAGAAACTATTTCAGATGAAATTGTTGACGGATCAACAATTGAGCATGAGGGTAAGACCTACCATGTAGTTCAGATTGGGAATCAATTTTGGTTAAAGGAGAATCTTGATGTGGGTACAATGATCAATATTGAGGAGGAACAAACGGATAACGGGATCATTGAAAAGTACTATTTAGGTAATGATCCATCATGGGGTAATATTTATGGAGGCTTATACACATGGGATGAAGCGATGCAATATTCAAGAAAAAGGGGAGCACAAGGGATATGTCCGGATAGTTGGCATATCCCCACACGTGAAGAATATGAAGATTTGTTGAATACAGTTAATGAGAATGCAAATGCTTTAAAAGAAATTGGTGAGGGGACCGGTAACGGAGCAGGAACCAACACAAGCGGTTTCTCTGCATTGCTTGCGGGCTTTGTGGGTCGGTTACGTAAAAAAATGAAATATTCCGATTCAGGATTTGGTACCATTATTTTATCTTCAACAGAATTTTATGAACCAATTGTAAGTTCATATGAACCACTCGCATGGCATCTCTTCTTGACCCAAATTGATAGTACAGCCTATATTCGGGCTCACCCTAAATCCTTCGGTTATAGCTGCAGATGCTTGAAAGATTAAATACAAAATCAGATTGGAAATAGAGCCTAAAGGCGGGCTCTATTTTTATTATAATTGAGTTTGACTATCTCTATTTAATTTTGATCTTCTTCTATTCAGAAATCTAATACAAATCGCCCATGCTGGACATCAATCGTGAAATTTATTTTTGGGATTGTACGAAACAATATTTTTAATCATAGGATTCGAATTACCAATGTTGAAAAGATGCATGATAGAGTAGTCAAATTTGAATTCTAAAATTTCCAGAGCAAAAACACAGGAGACATTTTTATCACTATACTTTTGAAATCATTTTGGATAAGTTCATTACACAATTCTAAAATCAGGGGGAAGTATGAAGGCAATTTTATCCATTCTATTTATTAGCGTAATTATTTTTACTGGATGTAATAGCTCTACTGAATTTGTGGACGTATCAAAAATTGAATACGAAGGCAAAGTGTACAATGTAGTGCAAATCGGCAACCAATTTTGGCTAAAGGAAAATCTTGATGTTGGTACAATGATCGATAGAAGAGAAGACATGTCGGATAACGGCGTTATCGAAAAATACTATTATGATAACGATTCTTCTTATAGTGATACTTACGGCGGATTATATACATGGGGTGAAGCAATGCAATATTCCGACACCGAGGGAGCGCAGGGTATTTGCCCCTGCAGCTGGCATATACCAACTTATGCGGATTTGGAGGAATTACAGGCTGCAGTCAATTATAATAGTAATGCTATAAAATCAATCGGAGAAGGAAGTGGAAACGGGGCAGGTACAGATGCAACAGGATTCTCTTTATTTCTTGCAGGTTACCGTTACCCCGGAAGTGGCTCCTCGAATGTGGCAGGAAGATTCACAGTATTATGGAGCTCAACCGAGTTTAATGCTCTGCGCGCTTACCGTTTGAGTGTTACTGATTATGACAGCATGTTTAGTTTATATATTACCAATAAAGATATTGGTTATAGTGTTCGCTGCATTAAAGATTAGAAACAATACTTTGGAAATGGAATCAGCTTTATTGTTTGGAATCATTCATGGTTGTAAAAGATTCCGGCAATTCGGATTTTATTTCGATCTCAATTCCATCCGGTAGTTTAAAATATATCCGGTTTGCGTGAAGCATTAGTCGAGGGTACTCTTTTTGTATAAGTATATCACCGTAAGAATTATCCCCAACTACCGGATGACCGATAAAATATAAGTGGACTCTGATTTGGTGACGTCTTCCTGTAAGTGGATATGCTTCCAATAAAGTTGAAGAATCGAATCGTTTGATTACTTTGTATTTCGTTTGACTCTTTTTCCCGTTCTCTTCGTCGACTCCCATTCTGCCTGAGCCGAATTGTCTGATCGGTTTATTGATAATACCTTCATTATCTTTTACTAAACCATGAACCAGAGTAATGTATTTTTTATGAACTTTTCGTTTTTCAAATAAGCCGTTCATGTATTTGTGGGCAGATTCATTTTTCGCGAAGATTATAATACCGCTCGCTTCTTTATCAAGCCGGTGAACGGGGAGTAATTTGATTTTTCGTTCCTTCTGAAGAAGGGAATGAAGCGACTCTTGATTCCTCTCGTGTATTGATGCAATTCCTTCAGGTTTGTTAACGGCAATGAGATCATCATTTTCGAAAAGTACTTCTATGTTCGGTAATAGCAGCGGCATTTAATTTATTCTCAATACTTTTGCACCTCTTATCTTTCTCATTTTGAGTTCAAGAAGAGCTTTGTTTGCATCTTCCAATGGAAATTCTTCCACTTCCGGTTTGATCTGCATTTCGGCGGCTAATTGTAGGAATTCACTGATGTCACTTCTTGCAACGTTCGCCACGCTTTTAATTTCCTTTTCCATCCAGAGATGAGTTGGATAATCCAATTTTAAAAGGTAATCTTTATCAATATCTTCTTTACGGATTGCATTGATGACCAATCTTCCGCCCGGCTCCAGATTTTTCAGCGCTTCTACAATCGGTTTCCAAACGGGAGTTGTATCGATGATGGAATCCAGCTTTTCTGGAGTTTCCTCTTCGGTATCGCCGGACCAAACAGCACCCAGTTCTTTTGCAAATTTCTGTTCCTCTCCGCTTCGAGCAAATACGAAGACATTCACATTCGGAAATTTGTACTTCACCATTTTTAATACGAGATGGCCCGAAGCGCCGAAACCTGTGAGTCCGAGATTTCGTCCGTCTCTTAAATTAGCCAGCCTGACCGATCTATACCCGATTGCACCGGCACAGAGCAATGGAGCTGCTTCTGAATCAGTGAACGCTTCGGGAATGGGATAGGCGAATTTTTCCGGCACTGTCATGTATTCAGCATAACCGCCGTTTACATCCCGCCCGGTGGCTTTGAAATCGTGACATAAATTTTCTTCATCATTCAAACAGAATTTGCATTTGCCGCATGAAGAATATACCCATCCGACTCCCACTCTATCTCCAAGTTTATACAGATTCGTGCTTTTTCCCAATTTTTCAACTCTTCCTACAACCTGATGACCAAGTACAATAGGAAATTTTGGCGGCAGAGTTCTACCTTCGATTTCATCCAATTCAGTATGACAAACTCCGCATGCGGAAATTTTTATGAGGATTTCATTACCTCTCGGATCCGGGATTGGTAAATCTGCCAATGTTAACGGACTATTGTTTTCACTAAGATTAGTAACTTCTTTTAAAACCATTGCTTTCATAAAGCAGATTACTTTTTGTTCGCAATTGATATTCTAATATTATTCCAGTGCAAAATCAACGGCAGCTTTGGAATGAATAAACGTAGTATTGTAAACGGGAATATCCACATCTTCGGGTTTAATGATTAATGGAATCTCAGTGCATCCCAAAACAATTCCTTGTGCACCTTTGTTTTTAAGTTTTTCTATGATGTCTAAGAACCTATCTTTGCTTTCCTTCTTGAATATTTCTTTCAACAATTCGTTCATAATAGCAGAATGCATGAAATCTCTGTCATCTTTTTCCGGCACGATTGCTTCGATATTTTCTTTTGCAAGGCGCGAAGTATAAAAATCCATCTCCATTGTATACTTTGTACCAAGCAATCCGACCTTGGAAAGATTGTTTCTCTTAATTTCTTCGGCTGTAGCATCTCCGATATGGACAAGAGGAAACGTTATTTCTTTTTCTAATTTGTCTGCGAACATGTGGAGTGTATTAGCGCAAAGCACTATACCTTCGGCGCCGATTTCAATTAATTTTTTGGAAGCATTTAATATTAACGCATAAACTCCCTCCAAATCATTCTTTTTATTCAGTGCGTCAATTTCACCGTAATTGAACGAATAAATGAGAATCTTTCCAAAGTTCAGCCCGCCTAATCTTTTATTTATTTCTTCATTGATGAAACGGTAGTAGTCAACCGTAGAAAGCCAGCCCGTTCCGCCGATTAATCCTAACGTTTTCATTTATTGTCCCGCTATTTTTTAAGTAAGACTCCTCTGCTGAATGTTACCTTCGGATAGTCCAATATTTGGAATCCGATTTCCCGGCACACGTTTACGGTTTTATCAAACTTTTTTTCGTTCACGTGTAACTTAGGTTCGGCAATCAAA
Source organism: uncultured Melioribacteraceae bacterium (assembly GCA_964554135.1). GTDB lineage: Bacteria > Bacteroidota > Ignavibacteria > Ignavibacteriales > Melioribacteraceae > CAZKNM01. The sequence goes on along the minus strand of CAZKNM010000014.1, from coordinate 8,242 downwards.
TATGTGCCCGAAGGTTTTAAGATGCGGTAAATATCCTTAAGGAATTTTAGTTGATCCGGTACTTCGTGTACCATCCAAAAACTTAAGGCAAAATCGATTGGTTCCGAGACACCTATTGATTCGCCCGATGTTAATATTGGAATGATTCTGTCTGCAACTCCCGCTGTTTGAGAGCGTCTCTTCGTTATATCGATCATTTTTTTCTGTATATCAACGGCATAAACTTTTCCTTTGTCGCCGATAAATCGAGCCATGCCTATTGAGAAGAATCCCATTCCGCACCCGATATCGAGAACCGTCATTCCATCTTTAACAAACGGTTTTAATATTTTATCCGGATTGTGAAATAGATTGCGGATGCGGTTATCCCACGAATATGCCAGCCACCACGGACAAACGTGATCTTCAAACAAAAATTTTTTCTTCAGATATTTTAACATACTTTTTAACGATAGAATTATATCTAGTTATTCTTGTGAAGCAAATGAAAAGTGTTGCTGTACCATTCTCCATTTACCTTCCCGCTTTTCAAGCACACCTGTCCATCTCGTGTTTTCCCAATTTGCGGGTTGACCTTTCCATTCGTTAATGTCGTCCAGCATGCAAAAGAACCATGCGGCGTCGCCGGATTGGGATAAAGTAATTTTCAAATTTTTGATTTCATATCTTACCGCCTTAAAATCGGGACTCATCCAAAAAGGCTCCATCCGTTTAAATTGTTCAAAACCCTTTACGACGCTTTTATCCGGGTGGACTTCCACAAAATTGGAATCATTTGCAATGATACTATAGAGCAAATCGAGATTCTTATTCTTCGCCCAGCCGATGCTGTTGTTAATTGCCAATTCGATCTCCAAAATTTCGGTTTCTCTGTCGGATTTCTTTTCAGTCTGTGCGTTAACGGGTGAGTATAATAAGATCATTAAACCGATAATAATTGTTGGAATGATACTTAGATGAAATTTCATTTTTCCCCCTGCATAATTTTGACTTCGATGAATGTAACTTAAATATGCTTTGAAAGATTGAACGATTTTAGCATGCATCAAAAATAAAGTTATCGAATACCAAAATAAAGCTGTGACCGAAACAAAAAGGGTGAAATTATTTGTTTTGTAAACGAAAAAATAACACGTAATTTTACCGGAATTATTCTAAGGTTTCTAGTTTTTCATTAAACCGTTTATAACTTCCCGGTGTCAAAATTTGGTAATAATTTAAATATTGAATTGCAGACCAACTACAGAATATCGAGGTAAAAATGACCAAATACTGTCTTCTATTCGTTCTCACTCTTTTTACTGCCATTAACATTTCTTATGCGCAAAGAAGCAATACTCTTCCGGAGGGAAAAATCATCGGGAAGGTGATTGATGCAACCGATAACCAGCCCCTCGAATATGCAAATGTCATTTTATTCGATTCCTTCAGCCAGGAGATGATCACCGGTTCGACTACGAACAAGGAAGGAGAATTTACTTTGACTCAGATTCGTCCGGGGAGATATTATCTCGGAGTGAAATATATTGGTTATGAACGGGAGACCGTCGATTCTCTTAATATAAATCCCGGAGGTGTTACAGTCGACATCGGTGTGGTTAAGCTTAAGAGAGCCGCTTATGAACTGGATGGTGTACAAGTACTCGGCGAGCAGATGTCAATGGAATATAAAATCGATAAGAAAGTTATCAACGTTGGTCAGCAGGCTACTGTGTTATCCGGAACGGCTGTTGATGTACTGCAGAACGCTCCCTCCGTAACAGTCGATATCGAAGGAAATGTTAGTCTGCGCGGCAGCGGCGACTTCACGGTTTTAGTCGACGGTAAGCCTTCCGTACTGGAGTCGAATGAAACACTGCAAACAATACCTGCAAGCACAATCGATAAAATTGAAATTATCACCAATCCCTCCGCCAAATACGATCCCGAAGGGACTAGCGGAATAATAAATATTGTTTCGAAGAAAAATAGTCTTGACGGTCTAAGCGGACTCATGAATTTAAACGGCGGTTTGGATGATAAATACGGTGGAGATATTTTAGTCAGTTACAGAGTTAATGATTTCAATGCTTACATAGGAGCTGATTATAACAAACGCACTTTCCCCGGTACAAGCAGTAATCTCAACGAAACTATTATAGGCGGAGTATCCAATTTCTTGAGATCGAGCGGAAGCAGTAAAAGAGGATTTTCATATAACCTAACGGAGAAGGATATTATAACACTCGGTGGAAGATACGGAAGCAGAAATTCCGAAGAAAATTCATCGCTCGATTATTCGGAATGGACTGATCCTGCCGGAACAGAAAATTCTTACTTAAGCACCGAAACCGGGGATGATAAAGGAAATTTCTATGCGGCTAATTTCGATTATACTCATAATTTTTCATCAGACGGTCATACGTTATCCTTGCAGGCTTTTTACAGGAATAGAGATATGGACGAAGAGAATATAAATGAGATGAGAGATGCTTCGGATGTTTTAACACGGTCGATAAAGAATATCGAAGGGGGTCCCGAATCGGAATGGAGATTCAATGTAAACTATAAACTGCCGTTCGATGCAAAAAATTATATTGAAGCTGGTTATCAAGCGGAAATTGAAAATCATGAAGGATTCAACTCAAATTATGAATTTGATATTACTTCGAACGAGTATGTGTTTATGCCGGATTTCAGCAATACCAATAACTGCACAAAGGATATCCAGTCTATCTTTTCAACTTACACTGCAGAATTGGGAAATTTCGGCTACCAGCTCGGTCTAAGAGGGGAATATACATATTGGAATATCGACGTGATTGATGAACAGAAAGTTTTTGAACTAGACAGATTCGATCTTTTCCCGACTCTCCATTTTTCTTATTCATTCGGCGAAAATACACAGATGATGGCGAGCTATACCTGCCGCATCGTTCGTCCGCGCGATATGACGTTAGAGCCGTATCAAACATGGATGGACGCTTATAATATCCGGCAGGGAAACCCGGATTTGAAACCTCAGTCTATAGATTCATATGAAGCGGGATTTCAAAAATTATTTGAGTGGGGCTCTTTTTCTATTGAAGCTTATTACAGGATGACGAATAATAAGTTTGAACGGGTGCGCAGCGTTTATGCGGAAAATGTAATGCTGCATACATATGAGAATGTCGGTAAGAGTTATGCTCTAGGTTCCGAGTTTATGTTCGGTACTTCTCCGTTAAAGGGATGGAACTGCAACCTTACCGGGAATCTTTATGATTACAGACAGGACGGCGAACTTTACGGTGAGAGTTATGAGAACGAAAGCTTTAACTGGAGTCTCCGCTTGAACAATCAATTCAGCCTGACACAAACATTAAGACTTCAGCTAGATATGAATTTCGACAGCCCTACTGCCACCTCTCAGGGAAGAAGTGAAGGGAGGTATATGTTGAATGCCGCCCTTAAGTATGAAATTATTCCGCGTACTTTATCTGCTACACTGCAGGTAAGAGATTTACTCGCTTCAGGAAAACATCAGTTTACCTCGCAAGGTCCGGAGTTTTACTCTACAATGGAAAGAGCACATAAGGCACCGGTTGTTATGCTTACGCTGACATACAACATAAATAATTACAAACAAGATAAGCAGAGAGACCAAGAACAGGGCGAAGAAATGCAGGGTGGGGATGAGGAGTTTTAAATAGTATTCATGCAGCTATTTTGGAGGGTTTAGTTCTCGGATAATTTTATTCAATAATTTTTTTAGAGCCGGTAAATCTTCTTTTGCGGTCTTCCAAACGACTTCCGTGTTCACACCGAAGTAGTCGTGAATCAATTTATCTCTCATCCCGCTGATCTCGCGCCAGGGTATATCGGGGAAATTAGTTTTAATATTTTCGGGAATCTTTTTACTAGCCTCACCGATAATTTCAATCGCTCTTATAAGGGCATATTGTGTTTTTGTATCCTTCTTAAACTTGGTTATACTATACCCTTTTATGAAAGCAATTCCTTTGTTTACGGAATCCAACATATCGTAAAGATGAATCATATGATTGCGTTCTTTACTCATACAGGTATGGCACCGGTTAAGATTGCGCTTCGTAATCTCGGTTTGATAGAATCTTTCATAACAAGGTCGACTTTGATGCCGATTTTATCCGATAGAAAATTTTCAAGCTCAATGAATTTCAATAAGCTGGGTATTTTTGAAAACGTTACTAATAAATCGAGATCGCTTGTAAAATTATGTTTGTTCCGTATATAAGAGCCGAATATTTCTATCTTGGATACATTATATTCGGAGCGAATATACGGATGCAACTCACGCAAGATTGATAATATTTGATTTAAGTCCTTTTTCATAATTTGAAAGATGTGATAATATTGCAAATAATTCAACTCTTTAATATGTGGTGGGCACTGAGACCAAGGACAGAACGAAGAAATGCAAGCGCCGGAGGAGGAGTTTTAGTAGTTATTACTATTACAGTTATGATGATGTAATGACGGTTTAAAAACAAAAGTTCAGCATACGCCGAATGCAAAAACGGTGTCCAGGTGATTTGCTGGTTATACATTTTCACCAGGTGTATTATTCTTTAAAATCTCTATTTTCTTTTTATATGCCTCGATTTTATCTGAATCGTTTTTAATCGTAAATACGGTTAATAGGTTTTCAAGATAATTAACATCATGTGAATAATTAGATTCATAGGAAACTAAAATATTTTCAACGTCTCTAATAATTTCTTTGATTGGAATAAGGTTTGAAGTCTGATCCGAAAATAATTTTGAGATCTTGTTGAAACAAAGAGATGAATATAGATTAATTGCACTTATGTTTGGGTCTGCTAATATCCATTCTTTTACGGATAATAAAACAGTTTCTTCTTCACCTGTTTGAAAAAGAGCATAAAAATAATTTAACTTTGTCTCTTGAGAAGCTGGGTCCAATTCAAGTGCTTGTTTGAAAAAGTTAGCTGATTTTGAAAAATATATTTTTTGTTCATCGATTTGATCTATTTTTGTTCCCTCATTAAAGAATTGAACTCCTTTGTTAAAAAGAATTGACCAATAATACTTTACGCTATCATTAATATTTTTTTCGTACTTCGAACTCATACGAATTGAATTAGCAAAGCACTCTTTCATTTTTGAATATTCACCATCTTCACCATGAATATAACCCAATAGATAATATACCTCGTCAGTAGTATCTTCGGTCGTTGATATTTCGTTTAATATTTTCTTTGCATCTTTAAGATTCTTACTCTGGATTGCCAATTTTGCGGTAATTATTTTAGACTGTGAAAGACTAAATCGATTTTTAGGATCGAATAATTTTGTAAAATTTTCAACTGAGTCTTCTATTTTAGCATTAAATCTATTAGATAATATTTGACTGAGTTTTCTCTCCTCCACATCAAATTTTCGAATGATAGAATTCAAGGTATAATTGTACTGATTCTTGACTACATTAAGTAATAAAACAGTATATATTCCCCCAATCACGAATCGTAAAATACCGGAAATAGTGAGGATCATATTAGAGAAATCACCAACAGCAACAATTTTATAATTTTCAATTAATAGCAGTGAACTTAAACTAAAATGTAGAAAATTGTAAAAAGAAACATGTGATATAACCTGATATGAAGTTGGTATTATTTTGTACTCTGCATAATGTACTAGGGCTAAGGAAAATATTGTTAATAATATTGTGTATAGTAATGACAATATAAAATAAATAATTAGCCGAGGGCTTTCTTTTAAATGTTGAAATAGAATTTTACCTTTTACAACGAAAAAAGCTAAAATCGATAATTCTTCTAGTTTATGCTCTTCATATGGGATTTTTTCCGTTCCTACTTGTGCATCGCATTTTAATGTGCTCTTCTTTTCTAATTCATCAAAAGATGAAATAAGTTTTGTAAAGACATTCGGTGGAGCTAGTGAAGTATAAATTCTATAAGAAAAATGAATAAACAAATAAAGAAGGATATAATACTGAGAAATTTCTAATAGTATTAGATTCTTGCTTGATAAAGAGAACAATATTGCAATACAAAATAGAAGAAAAGAATAAAGCCGAAATTTGAAATGTTTTAGTAAGTTTGAGATAAAAGTAGTTGTAAAGAATAGAAGATTTAAAGCATGTTTCTGAATCAGAGAAAAAATATAAATGTAGTTATCCTTTATAAATTTAAATAGCCCTTTGAAAAAGATGATGAATGGGAAAAATGAAATATATAGTGTAGTTATCAAAGTGGCTTTGAAGCCGAAAAATAAAATGTGAAGAAGAAAGATTACCAAGAAGAATAAAAACTTCCAATTAATAATTTGAACATGATCTGGTAAAAATGATTGAAAAAAATATAAATCTATATCAAAAATAAATACTTTTATTGGAATATAAATCCAAAAGAATAGGCCCAGTGTGAAACGTATAGTATTTCTAATTCGAGATTTCATTTATAATAAAATTAAGTGCCGCATAACTATTATTATACTGCACAGATATATTGTTTAGCGAACCCGGTTTGAATCACGATTTTTTCAATTTGTATTTGTGATGCACGAGCGAATATAACAAAAATTATTTAAATGTGAATCAGTACAATTACCTAGAAACTGGTTTCTAGTTGCTGGCGACTGGTAGCTGGCTCGAATCCAGAAACTAGTACCCAGAAACCAGCGACCAGCCACCAGAATCAAGGAAATCGTACTAAATTGCTGGTTTTGTGCGTGGAAAGTGGAGTATGTATTACTTAATTTTCATTAAAGAAATAAACGAAAATTGCAGAGGCAAATGCTATGGGAATGACGTTAGTAGAGAAAATTATTGCAAATCATTCTAAGTATGATGTGGTTAAACCGGGTGAGAATGTAGACATACAAATCGATGCACGAGTAGCGCGGGATTTCGGCGGCGCCAACGTCGTAAAGAATCTTCAAGAAAACGGCATGGGAATAGACGATCCGTCCAAAACATTTTTCACGTTCGACTGCAACCCGACCGGTTCCGACCAGAAGTATGCGGTCAATCAGCACATATGCCGTTTGTTCGCACGCGAACATGGAATAAAAGTTTATGACATAGATGCCGGCATCGGTACACACATCGCAATCGATAAAGGTTTGGCATATCCCGGCAGTACGTTCGTTTCTACCGACTCGCACGCGAACATCATGGGGGCAATAGGCGCGTTCGGTCAGGGCATGGGAGATGTGGATATCGCTGCGGCATTCGCAAAAGGTTCTACGTGGTTCAAGGTTCCGCCTTCGGCAAAGATAACGATAAAAGGAAAGCGGCCGGCAAATGTTTCTGCGAAAGATATCGTTTTAAATCTTCTTACTAAATACGGAGCGAACAAGCTTTTAGGTTATTCCGTTGAGCTGTACGGACCCGAAATTTCCAAACTAACTCTCGATGAAAGAATAACAATCGCATCGATGGGTACAGAAATGGGAGCGCTGATAATTCTCTTAACTCCTGACCAAGAGATAAAAGAATATGCCGAAGAAAAAACGGGACGCAAAATAAAAGTTATCAAGGCGGATAAAGACGCTCACTACGATTTCGTCGACGAGCTGAACTTCAAAGATTTTGTACCGATGGTTTCGCGTCCGGGTAAGCCTCATGATGCTGTTGACATAAACGAAGTGAAGAAAATAAAAATCGATTCGGCTTTCATCGGAAGCTGTACGAACGGAAGAATCGAAGACCTTAGGGTCGCAGCCGAAATTCTGAAGAAGAAAAAAGTTGCTCCCGGCGTTGTGCTTAAAATCGTCCCCGCTACGGATGAAATTTGGCGGCAGGCAATGAAAGAGGGATTGATAAAGATTTTCAAAAATGCCGGTGCTCTTGTTTCCAATGCCGGTTGTGCCGGGTGTGCGGCTGGTCAAGTCGGGCAGAATGGTCCGGGTGAAATTACAATTTCCACGGGTAACAGAAACTTCCCCGGCAAGCAGGGTAAA
>CAZKNM010000014.1:0-285 GCA_964554135.1 uncultured Melioribacteraceae bacterium | reverse complement strand
TTTCTTCGCCGGCTAACGTTGCCGCTTCTGCCGTTGCGGGTTACATCACAACCGTGGATGAAATACCTAAAGTCCCGGCTGTGTTCGACCTAAAAGAAAAAGCCGCAAGGATTGAGAAAGCTGTCAAAGAGAAAAAAGCCGAAGACAAACCGACGGTTGTTGAAGGGCGCGTTTGGATCATCAAGGAAGACAACATCGATACCGACATGATTTTCCACAACAGGTATTTGACGATTACCAATATAAACGAAATGGGGCAGTACACGTTTGATAACTTGAAAGGTT
>CAZKNM010000013.1:1539-39452 GCA_964554135.1 uncultured Melioribacteraceae bacterium | reverse complement strand
CAGAGAATATGATCGTTGCAAAAAGTAAAGATTTAATTTTCATAGCACCCTTCTTATTTATTTTAATAAAATGATTTTTAGATCAATTAGAATTATGTTTTTTATGCAAAACTTGCCGAATTACAGACAAGTAACATTTACAAATCGCTTGTATCGGAGTGTATTTTGAGTTACCCAACAATATTTGGAAATATATAATTCACTATAAAATACTTATCTGTCTTTCTATTGGCAACATAAAAAGGAGAATGTTGACTTGCATCAGAACCTTGACTTAATACTCAAAACTAAAAATATCCCTCAAAACTCAAGGAAATATTACGGAGGGGAGCTAAATTCCCAATAAATTCGACATAATAATAATTAAACAAATTCTTACCATTCAAAAATATTTTGATAGGATTTCCAAATAATTCAAAATTGTACCCGGCACTTATATCAAACACATATACCGGAACGCGCATGTCACCTTCGGGCACTAAATTGATCGGTGGACGTGTTAACATAAAATCAATTTCTTCTACTTTACTCCAATACCGAAAGTCAAAACGGAATTCGAACGGGAAAGGATTGTACTCGGCATTAACGTAAAGAAGATGGCGCGGACGGTACTTCATTGCTTTATTTTGTTTTAAATCTCTTGCCCAAAGATATGTGTAACCGGCAGTGAATTTTAGTTCTTGAGGAATCAACGAAACATCGGTTATCAATTCAAAACCTTGAATCTTCGCTTCTACCAAATTAACGAATTGAATGTCTCCATCTGGTAATAAAGTCGGTTCAATAAAATTGTCATACTCCGTATGGAAAAGTGCAAAATCAATGTTGAAAAATTTCACAGGAGTATATCGGAAACCGGTTTCAAACGATAGACTATTTTCAGCTTTCAGATCTGGATTCTCTTTAACCGACACCCCTGCGCCGACATCGCTTGTTGTGAACACTTCTGCTGGAGTTGGTGCGCGGAATCCCGTACCAAACGACGCTCGCAATATCATGTCATCCGACAATTTATAATTCAAACCTACTTTAGGAGTGTAAGCATTTCCTCCGAGCAACGTATCCAATTTGATGTAATCGTATCGCATACCTAGAGTAACTATAAGTTTCGGAATACCTTTGTATTCAACTTGAGTATAACCGGCTGCTGTAAAAAAGTGGGGGCTGCTAAAAATGTTTGAGTTTACTTTTGCATATGAAATCTCGATACCCGAAATAAGAATCGCTTTTTCCGAAAAATTGAAATTAGTCAGCAGCTCATTGCGGAAAAGATCGGCTGTTGAAGTCGTGACAACGATTCCTTTACCGTCGAATTTTGTGTGATAAAAACTCGATTTCACCTCTGCAGAAAAAACATCACTGAATTCATTTTTATAAATTAAACTGAGAAACAATCGGTTTGATTCAACCGATTTATGCTGGTCTTCGTCTTTTTGCAGTAAAACATTTCTCGAATCTTTCCAATAAAGAAAATTTCCTCTATTCATATTAAGAAAATTCGCCAGCAGATTTACGGAACTTTTAGACGAGATATCATAATTGAGTTTCATATAACCAATGTGTCTTCTCTGATAATCATCTTTTCTATAACTATCGTCAAATAATCTTTTAACAGAAAATGTGTAACCGAAATTATTTATTGAACCGGAATGAGTTAATCCTATTCCGTAGAAATTCCTGAACTGCCCCGACCAATCCCATTCTTTATAACTCGGCTTATCATAATAGCCTACATAAGTTTTGAAATGAGTTATGGATTCTGAAACGGATTTTTTAGACACTATATTTATCACACCGCCTATAGCGGTAGAACCGTACAAAGAACTGGCGGGTCCTTTTATCACTTCGATTCTTTCGATATCGGTTAGCGGAATCTGTTCCCAAATTATTTCCCCCGAATCTCCCGTGTAAAGAGGCACTCCGTCAATCGTGACCAATACACGTGTTCCCGCACCTTTGCTGTAACCGCTCGACCCGCGAATACTTATTTGATCCAGCGTCATATTAACACCCGGAACATAACGCAGAACATCATCTAATGATGTAATATTTTTCTTTGCAAATGAATTCGGTAAAATGACAAGAGAACTCACGGGGAGGTCTTCCATTTTCTGTTCGTACTTACCAGCAGTTACCACTATCTGTTCTGTTTCATATGTTTCTTCTATAAGAGTAATTTTTATTTCCTGTTTACTGCTATTTAAAACGAAACTTTCAATTCTCGTTTTTTTAAACCCGATACAAGAAACTTCCAAAACATAATTGCCGAAAGGAATATCAGTAATTTCATACTCACCTTTTAAGTCGGAAGCTGCACCGAATAATGTCCCTGCTAAAATAATATTAGCTCCTGTGATCGGTGCTCCTTCTTCACCAATAACAGTTCCGACAATGCTGCCTGTTTGAGCAAACGATAAAGATATATTTAAAAAGAATAATTGAAATGCTAATGCAGTTAATATCTTTTTCATATTAAAATTCCACCGTCATCTTCATGAATGCAAAATTATTTTCGCTTCTAACATTGGTTGAGAGGTTGTTCTCGAAATTATGTCTATAGGTTAAATCGAAAATCAAATCGCGGATCGGTTCAAGCCTAATATTAAATGTGAAAATATCGTTATTGATTTTAATGCCGTCTAAGAATTGTGCCTCGTCGGAATCGATGCCGTCTCTATGCCCTTGAAACATATCACCGCCGACATTTTTAATCAGCAAGCCGTTGGAATTAATTTCATTTTCACCCGATCTTACCTTCTCGTACTCGATGTTGATACGTATCCATTCATTGATGTTGTAAGATAGTTTAGAATAGATTTCATCCGCATTTGGTCCGATTCTGTGGCCAAGGTTAGTCCCGAAAGCCGAGTAATTATTGTTCACTGTATAGTGAGAATATACATATGGTCTTATCTTTGTGTATTCAAAGATTAAGGACAAATTCGAAATTCCAAAGGCCTCATACCAGAATGCACCTACCTGATAAGCCGTCTTATTAATGTATTTATCCAATTCATTTAAATTGAACAAGATATTTTCATCAAGGAAGAATGTCCCTTGGAGTTCAAGATTTTCTAGAAAGTGAGTCTGCATATCGACAAATAGTGTTCCATTATCGCGATCCTGTAAAGACATCTCGACTATTTTATAGAAAGCAAACGGATTCAAATAACCGAGATCAATTCCACGTCCCGAGTATATTATTGATTCCCCGATTCCGACATCAAACAAATTCTTGAATGAAAATTTCACTTTATTAGCTGCAAAATATTTCGTGTAATTCTTTGATCTGTCAAAGTTAAATTCACCGACAGTTGAAGCATGAATCGAAGAAAAACTTATTATACCGTAATGGAAATTCATCTTTAAGAAATCCATGTCAGGATTATCACCGGAAAGTACCAGTCTGCTGCCGTACCCGTAGCCATACTTAATCTGTTCCCTGCCGAGCTGTATGGATAGATGCATGTCTTTAATAGGTTCGGCATAAAATTTTAGATAACCGTTCACAAATTCATAATTACCGTATCCTTCAATATCTTCGACGTACTTAAAACTTGTTTTTATCTTCGGTTCAAGAACGGATGCAAAAGTTTTCGAACCGGTGATAATGCCTTTATCATATGTAAAATAATAACCAAGATGATCGAAAACAGTACCTCTGATACGCAAACCACCGTCGTATAAAATAGAGGCATTCTTTTGCGGTTTAAAGGATTGCCCGCCGTAAATATGTCCTATCAACTCAAGATAAAGATTTGCACCCTTTCCTTGATAAACATACAAATACTTGGGTTTCTCAAAAAAACTCAAATGGTTTTCATTTTCCGGACATTGCTTACTTCCAAATGCCTGCCATGTATTCGCGTCGCAGATTTCATTGTCATAAAATTCTATGTTGTACCTATTAAGCAGTTTTAATTCCGTTGAGCTTAATTGAGATGAGCTGGAATCGATCTCTGTTAAGAATTCTCTTACTTCAAAACGCGACAGGTTGGGATTATCATCATTTATATTGTCTATAATCCGTTTGACCTGCATTTCCTTAAGGAAGGAATAGACAGGATGTGAAAGAGGAACATTCTCTACCTGGGAATATATTTGTGAAGCAAGTATTAGAAAAAAAAGCGACCAGAATAATTTACTCTTCTGCATAAGGTTGTGCCTTTTGTATATAACGATGAGATAAATTTGAACTAAAAGTAAGTAAATTATTGGAGATAGGAAATAGCGGGATAACTATGCGAGCCCAGCCGGAATTCCGGCTGAGCCTACACATATAAAAATCACTTCAATATTATCATTTTCTTCGAATCGATAAAGCTGCCTGATCTTAGTTCATAAATATATGTTCCACTTGCAAAATTGCTCGAGTTAAATTGAATTTGATAATTACCTGCTGCCTGAACTTTATTTACCAGAACGGCGATTTGTTTACCCAAAATATCATATACCGTCAAAGTTACATGAGCAGCAATTGGAATTATGTAACTGATTGAAGTAGTTGGATTGAAAGGATTGGGATAATTTTGTGATAAATAATATTCAACGGGAAGAATTCCTTCATCTCCAAAAATACTGGTAGGCGGTTCTTTCTTCGATTCGGAAATGGCACATGCAATTTTACCTCTAGATGTATCTCCGCCAACCACACTTACTATTTGGTCATTAATGATATACGACCATCCCACTCCCCCGCTGTCCGGAGATAATCCACCATTGACGGCTGTTTTATCATCCGCGGTATTACCCGGCGTGCCATTATCCGTATAACCTTGATTTGCATCGTGCATCCATGCTAACCATGGTACACCGTCCACATAGCCACCACCAATCAGATCAACAGCATGCGCTCCTACTCCATCCCATTTTATCACTAATTCAACATCCTCGCTGCTGTCAAGTTCAGCCAAAATCCAATCTATCAAAGATACGGTTGTGTCGTTATTTGCTTTCGAAGTTGCATTCCCAAAAGTAACATCATTGTTTTGAAAGTAATTTGTTCCCTTCCTATTCTTATGTTTAATTGACAGATTATTTCCTAAACCGGCAGAATTAATATATTTCACTTTCCCATTCACCATGTCATGATAACCGATAGTACTATGAGCAGATCTATTCATTGCGGTGTCCAGTTTACCGACAAGTGAATTATCGCGTATACCCGGTTTATGATCATCCGGGACATTAATGTTCTGAGTATTTTCCAGCCATTGTAAACTGTTAGCAACCGACGCCGGTGCACATTGATTCTTATCAGCTTCGATGTTTACATGTCCGTGCTGCCAAACAAGTTGTGATTTTCCCCCATCTACAAAAGGAATGCTCGCAAAAGGTAAAGGAGCAGGTATATTTCCTCGAGGCATGTTTACACCCTGGGCATTGTAAGGTTTATCTCCTACATCCCAGGTACATACCGGTCTTAAATCAAATGTCAGAAGAGGAGTCTCGGAAATGTGAGCATACAGGTCAATTGAAGTAACGTCATCTGTTGTACCTAAATTAAACATAGTACTCATTCCAGAATACCCGGTGGAAAAATCGAACGGCATATTTTGAACTATCCAATTATTCTCGGTGGCAACATTAAGAAAGCCGGAGATAAAACCGCTTAACTCAAGTGCCATCGTCCAATCGAGAGCGAGAAGACCGTAAGAAGAATTTTGTTGTTGAGCTCCGTCGAAGGTAAAATCAATTTGAGATATTGTTAGTCCTTCGGGTTGGGTGAAAACATAACCCGGCGGCGGTTGAAAAACTGTTATTGTTGTCTCCCAATCATTATTGGATAGATCAATATCTGGCATCCCGACAGGTTCCACATGAGATTGGACGGTATAATCACCCGGCTCCTGCGGATTAAAAGCATACTCGGTAGTCAATGTACCGTCAGTGTATGGCTGAACATCTTGGCTTGTCTGAACAGTTTCTTCAAAAACTGTTGTCCCACTACTGTTTCTTACAGTTACAGTACCTCTTACAGGAGCAGCAAGCCATGCTGAATTTGAAAACAACATTGTAAATTGAATTTGCTGTTGAATAACCAAAAACTTTAATAATTGCATCATACCATTATTCTTAATATCGGTTGCATAGGATGTATTAGTTACCGTGAAAAAAATCACGGCGAGTAGTAGATTCCGTAGGAAATGGTTCATTTTCTTCTTGCCCATTTTACCTCCTTTATAATTTGTTTATAAGTGGATACATTTCAATTGATATTATGAATTCTGTAAAAGTTATGATTATCATTTATGTCGTTCTGCTTTTGAAATTAAAGGAATGGCACAGAAATGTCAATAGAGATGTGATTAAGATAATATTGAAAGAAAAGATAGGGCTGCTCTCACAGCCCTTTTAGAATTTATTTTATTTCGGTTAAAAATTTTGTTCCGTCTTCACTGAGGTTCTTAGAATATTTTTCGGGATCGGATTCGAATTTACCAGCACATTTAGGGCAGCAAAATCCATAGACCTTTCCGTTATACTCAATTGTTGGACCTTCAGGATCAACTTCATTTCCCATAACAGGGCAAACCGTATTCAATGGCTTAACTTCCATATTTGAAGTCATACCTTTATTATCAGTTGTACACGGAGTTGAACATTCTTCGGATGCTTTAGAACAGTGGGATTTCCTTTCGCCCATTTGCTCTCCCATCATTCCATCCATGTGTTCTTTATCTTTCATCATCTTGTGATGATTTTCTTCCATGATTTTTTCTGCATCTTCAACCGACATTTCTTTAAGGTCCATGCCACAAACGCTACATTCGCCGGCTTCATCTTTAACTTCGCAGCCCATTGGACATGCAAAGATTTTACCGTCGCCGTTTGCATCGACTTTCATTATATCAACATCAGCCATTTCGCTTTTCATTTTGTTGTGTTCTTTCATCATTCGGGATTTGCCCATATCTTGAGCATTCGATGATGAAACTGACATTAATGTTGCGATTATTGCAAAGAACAAACTTGTTGAGAAAATTTTGCGTAACATGATTTACTTCCTTTCTTTTATGAAATAAATTTTATTTAAGAACTATGTTAAAGACAACTACCCATGCCGATATTTTATACCAGTCGGGCAACGATTTATGAGTTTATTGATTTAAGTACCTCCCTCTTTTTGATCGTATAAAATATTGCCGGGTAAACGGTTAATTCCATTATCATACTTGTGATGATTCCTCCAACCATTGGTGCAGCAATTCTTTTCATTACATCGGAGCCTGCGCCCAGACCGATGATAATCGGTAACAAACCTAATAGTGTCGTCATCACGGTCATCATCTTGGGGCGAATTCTTTTAACTGCTCCTTCGAAAATCGATTCCCGCAAATTATGTAATGAATTGAGCATCCCTTCTCTCTTAAATTTTTCATAAGCTATATCGAGATAAAGCAGCATAATTACACCCGTCTCAGCATCAACACCAAGCAATGCGATTATACCGACCCAAACCGCAACGCTCAAATTGTATCCGGCCAAATATAGAAACCAAATTGCACCGACAAGTGAAAATGGAAGAGCAAGTAATACGATTCCTGTCTTAACTAAAGACTTTGTGTTCATATAAAGTAAAACAATAACGATCAACAATGTAAGAGGAACGACAAGTAATAAATGTTCCGCAGCACGCTCCATGTATTCGTATTGACCGCTCCATTTCAGCGAATACCCTGCGGGCATTTGAATTTTCTTATCGATTACCTGTTTTGCTTCCTTGATATATGAGCCGATATCGGTATCGGCTGTTAAATCTATGTACACCCATGTATTCGGTCTGGCGTTTTCAGATTTTATCATCGGAGGACCTTTCTTGATTTCAATCCGGCCAAGCTGTTCCAACGGAACATTCCCGCCGGAAGAAATCGGAACCAGCACTCTTTTCAATGCTTCGATATTTTCCCTGTAATCTCTCATGTAACGAAGATTTACCGGGTACCGCTCCAGACCTTCAACGGTTTTTGTTATGTTCATTCCGCCAACCGCCGACATGAACACATCTTGAACGTCGGCTACGTTCAATCCGTATCTGGCAATAGCATTCCTGTCTATATTAAAATCAACATAGTTACCCCCGACCGATCTTTCGGCATAAGCCGATCGTGTACCGGGAATTGTCTTTGCAGCTTCTTCAATTTGTTTTCCCAATTGCTGGAGAACATTTAAATCGGGTCCGGCAATTTTAATTCCAACAGGAGTTTTTATTCCGGTTGATAACATGTCAATTCTGGTTTTGATCGGCATCGTCCAGGCATTTGTTAAACCAGGTATTTGAATAGCATTATTCATCTCTTCAACCAGTTTATCGGGATTCATGCCTTCACGCCATTCATCCTGAGGTTTTAATTGTATTGTTGTTTCGATCATCGTTAAAGGTGCCGGATCGGTTGCTGTTTCTGCACGTCCGATTTTTCCCATCACGCTTTTAACTTCTGGAAATGACTTTATAATCTTATCGGTTTGCTGAAGAAGTTCACGAGCTTTGGTTATCGAAATTCCCGGTAATGTAGTCGGCATGTAAAGTAGATCACCTTCATACAACGGAGGCATAAACTCAGATCCTAATTTTGAGTAAGGAATTATCGTAATTAAAACTATTACAACAGCTGCTCCGATAACCCACCATCTGCGCTTCATAACAAAATCTACAACGGGGTGATATATCTTTACCAGTAATTTCGTAAGAGGATTTTCCTCCTCTTTCTTCATTTTACCTCGCACAAAGTAACCAAGCAGAACAGGAACGATTGTCACAGCTAAAATCGCCGCACCCGCCATCGCGTATGTTTTGGTAAATGCAAGAGGTTTAAATAACCTTCCTTCCTGCTGCTCTAAAGTAAAAACGGGAATGAATGATATCGTAATAACCAAAAGCGAATAGAATATAGACGGACCGACTTCTTTCGCCGAATCAAGAATTATGCGCCAGTGTTTCCTCTGCTTATTAGGAGGTTTATCCCCTTCTTCGGAGAGATGTTTGTGAGCATTTTCCACAAGGACAATCGAGGCGTCCACCATCGCTCCTATGGCAATTGCAATTCCTCCCAGAGACATTATGTTTGCGTTGATTCCCTGCAGTTTCATGATTAAAAACGAGATTAGCACTGCAGTAGGTAATGTGAAGATCGCTACGAATGAGCTTCTCAAATGAAGAAGGAAGGCTATTATAACGATGGCAACTATCAATGTTTCTTCCAGCAATTTTCCTTTTAAATTATCAATAGCTCTTACGATAAGCCCCGACCTGTCGTATGCAGGAACGATTTGAACATCATCCGGCAAAGACTTCTTTAACTCAGCCAGCCTCTCTTTAACCTTATCTATTACAGCCAGGGCATTTTCACCGTAACGGATAACAATAATTCCGCCGACTGTTTCTCCTTCGCCGTTCCAATCGGCTAATCCTCTGCGCAGTTCGGGTCCTAACTGAACGTCCGCGACATCACTCAGAAAAATCGGAGTACCGGTATTCGGAGATACTCCTATCGCTACTTTTTTCAAATCGTCAATACTTTTAATATATCCCAATCCTCTAACCATATATTCCATTTCCCCCATCTCAAGGAGGCGACCGCCGACATCATTGTTGCTTCTTTGGATTGCCGTCTTCACTTTTTGAAGAGGAATGTTATAAGCAGCTAATTTATTCGGATCGACATTAACCTGGTATTGTTTTACAAATCCGCCGATGCTCGCAACTTCGGCAACTCCCGGTAATGAGGTGAGTTCGTATTTCAGGAAAAAATCCTGTAAAGATCTAAGCTCTTGAAGATTTTTCGTATCGGATTTCAAAACATATTGATAGACCCAGCCAAGACCTGTAGCATCGGGGCCCAACTGAGGATTACTCCCTTCGGGGAGAACATTTCGCAGTCCGGACAAATATTCCAGCACTCGGCTTCGTGCCCAATAAATATCAGTACCATCTTCAAAAATTATATACACCATAGAATATCCGAACATCGAATAACCGCGCACATCCTTAGCATATGGAACCGACAGCATTTTTGTTGTTAATGGATAGGTTACCTGGTCTTCCACGATCTGTGGTCCTTGTCCGGGGTACTCGGTTAATATTATCACCTGCACATCGCTCAAGTCAGGTATTGCATCAACTTTTGTGTTCAGTACCGCCCAGATTCCACCGATAATCAAAGCAGTGGTAAAGATAATCACCAAAAATTTATTGTTAATTGACCACTCAATGAGTTTGGCAATTAAACCGTCTTTTTGTTTTTCATTTTCTACCATTTCAAAACTCCCGATTTACTTTACTTGAAAACCGTGTTCGATCAAATTGTTCTTCGCCGTTTCAAGTGTTACCTCTTTCAATTTCATCCCGCACACCGGACATCTACCAGGTGCACTCGATAATACATTCCAATCCATTAAATCCTGGAATACTTTTCCATCTTTATTCATATCAACCATATTCAAATCAATCACACCTTGACGAACAATCGATTCCTCTTGCATATCCATGTTTTGAATTTTATCCGCTTCCGTGGAATGAGCAGATTGATCATGTTCCATATTTTCATCTTTCATCTTCCCCGTTTGTGCCGGAGTCTCTTCCTCCTTTGATGAAGAAGACACCACATTATTTTGCGCACCGGAAAATTGACTGACAGCCGCTTTCAAATTGCTTTCCGAATCGATCAGAAATTGAGCGGACGTAACAACCTTATCCCCTTCATTCAGACCTTTCAGCACTTGATAGTATCCATCGGAATAACCTCCGAGGTGAATTCCCTGCGGTTTGAACTTACCGCCGCCAAGGCTTAATATGACCATATCCTTCGTTCCGCTTCGCAGCACGGAAGATTCCGGAACAACAAGCGTTTCTCCTAAATCTCTTCCATGAATTTCAACATTTGCGAACATCTCGGGTTTCAGCTCACCGTTTGTGTTGGCAACGTCTATTCGAATCCGGGCCGTGCGTGACTTACTTTCTATAGTCGGATAAATGAAAGAGACCTTTCCAGAAAAAGTTTTGCCCTGCATAAAATTGTATTTAATCTTTGCCGAAGCGCCTAAATTTATTTTTGATAACTCATACTCGTAAATATCTGCGGTTAGCCATAAATTGGATAAATCGGTTATATGAAGTAAGGGTTCACCCGCTTTTATTTTCTCTCCTTCTATAATTTTCTTTTCAACAACAGTCCCCGACTTCTGCGCATACAACGTTACGTACGTTTTCAACTCTTTCGTGTTCTTTAATTTTTCTATTTCAGAGTCGGACATTTCAAGTAATTGCAGTTTCTTATAAGCGTTGTCAACGAGTTCATTCCCGCTTTTTTGAATATCCTTAAGCGAGCTGTTATTAATAGATGATCGATATGAAAGTGCCGTCAGATATTCCTGTTCCGCTGACAATAATTCGGGAGAATAAATATCCATAAGTTTATCACCGTTTCGAACCTTCTGTCCCGTATAATTTACATACAACTTCTGCACCCAGCCGTCAACACGTGTGGTAACAATATATTCTCTCGTTTCATCAGTTTTAAGAACACCGTTTGTAATTACATTCTGTGAAAGATTTTTCTTCATCACAGCTTCAGTTTTCAAATTCATATTTTGCTCAACAACGGGATCAATTCGAACTATTCCTTCCGCACCAGCTTCATCTTCGTAAACAGGTACGAGATCCATTCCCATCTTTGATTTACCCGGTTTTTCGTAGATTTCGTTCGGATCCATCGGTGCGCGCCAATAAAGAATTTTTCTTCCACCAACAGATACGTTATTGCTCTTTATAGGTACCAGCTTCATCTCGCAGATAGGACAGTTACCCGGCTCATCGGAAATTATCTGGGGGTGCATCCCACAGGTATAAAGCTGCTTCTCTCCCACATCACTTCCGCTCCCGGATGGCATAAGTATGAACAATACTCCGGCTAGAATCACGATTCCTATTAAGCTTGCTATTAAAATTTTCCTTTTCACTTTTATCTCCTATACATCAATTATTAAACTTACTTTTATCGATCAAAGTAGTCCCAACAAGAAATTCCAATGCCGCTACTTCTTTGAGATATTCCGTTTTCAGGTCGTACAATTTTATTTCAACGTCGAACAGATTTTTTTGTGCATCGATCACATTTATAAAATCAATTTTGCCAACCTGGTAACTCGATAATGCAGATGTAAAATTCTGCCTTGCTTGAGGAATAAGTCCTTCTTCGGTTAATTGAATTCTTTGCTCAATTGAACGCAGCTTAGCGATCGAAGCGCCAAACGAAGATCGCAGCATTTGCATAGCCATCGAATATTGCGCTTCATACAATTCTTTCATAGATGCGGCTTCTTCAACTTTGGCAGATACCTTTCCACCGTAATTAAGAGGAATAGAAACACCAAGCATCAAACTGAAAAAATCATTTAAGGGTGTGTTTGACTGAGCAATTTTATCCCGCTGTGTATATTGAACCGCCAAATTAAAATTAGGATAGTAGTCATATTCTGCAAGGTTTTGCTGCTCCACTGCTTTCGACTCGGCTGATTCCAATCCGAGCAGGTACGGTCTGTTAGCTTCCGCAATTGAATCCAACTGACTCAAAGTAAAATCAATAAAAAACAAATCCGGCAGTTCATCAGTAAAAATATATTTTTCGGAATTATCAAGAATCAACGAATTGAGTTTTTCGATTTGCTCTGCTTCTTTTCTTTTTAGATCAAACAACACATCATTTACGTTAGTTATCTCCAGATCAACCTTAATTAGGTTCTGCTGACTGGCACTTGAAACGGAATATTTTGTTCTTACAACCTCCGAAATGTTTTCAAGAAGTTTTTTGCTTTCTTCAACGAGCTTTATTTTTTTTCGAATGAAAAGAACATCATAATAACTTTGCTTTACATCCCTAGTAATTTCGTTCTCCGCATCGTCAATTTCTTTCTGAACAATCTCCACATCTTTAGACAATACTTTCTCAACAGCACCCAGTTTTCCCGGGAAAGGAATACCTTGACTCAGACCGATTGTTTTGCCGGTCATCGGCTCCTCCGAAAATGAGAATGACGTTGTCGGAAGATTCATCAATCCCAATGTTAACATCGGGTCAGGTAGATTAGTCTGCTGAGGAATTTTGTTCTCAACAGCTCTCTGCTTTGCCTCCAGCATTTTTATTTTTGGGCTGATCTCCACTGCTTTTGCAATTAGAACATTTAAATCAGAATCTGTGCTTTGAGCGTATAATCCTCCTAACGGAAAAGTTAAAAGCAAAAACAACAAGGTTTTATCTAATGACATATGAACTCCTCTATCAACTTTTTAACTACTAGTAATTATTCGTTATCAATACAAAATGTTACATTAATAAGTTGCCGAACGTATTACCATAAAGGAACTTCGGAAGGGTACCGGATCAAATAAGGAATAAAGAGTTGAAAAGATATTTAGGAATAGTGTTGGATAGAAATTTTAATTGGTAATCTACATCCTTAACATAACTTTCGATTAAATAATCATCATATCCTACTAAAGTAGAAAACGTAATGTTGGACTGACTTATTTTTTCCTGCGTTGTAAATGCATCTAGGTTCTTTGCAGCAGTATGAAAACAACCACAGTAGGGAGTAATAGTCTCTGCAATAGGATTATTGGTAAGACAGTGTGTCTCGGCTATTTCTTCTGCACGCGCACAGCAATAATCACTTTTCACTTTTGTATGACAGCATTCAGCGGAATGAGATATCACTACAAACGAAGTGACCACAAAAAATTGAATAGACAATAAGAGTGGTAATAATCTCATATTTGCAGCGACACTATTTTTTAACTTAATTAACACAAAGTCACTCTTTTTTTGATTAATAATAACCGTAATATTTTAATAAAAAAAATCAAATTGCCGAAGAAATTTTACCTGTTTGTAATATAACAGATGCTATATCCTATAACAAACGAGCTTCAATAAAAGTTTCAATTAAATTCTAACTTCAACAATAATCTATTATTCGGAAAATGCTTATAGAGTAGTATATCTTTTTATATAAAATAAAAAATTCCGAATCTCTTCGGAATTTTTTATTCACATTCGTTTTATCTCCTCTACTCAGATTCCTTCATCGGTTCGGTACCATCGCCGTAAGCGTTTTCAACCCATTCATCACCAGGTTCGGATTCTTCAAGAGTAAACGACCGATAGAAACCGTTCATGATGCTCATCTCCAAAGCAATACCGGCACTTTGATATAAAGCATCCGGTGCTTTTGACGCCATAAATACAAACACCAATGAGACCTTATTGTTTATCAAATCATAAAAATTAACATCTGTTCCATCCATCTTTTTAATATCGGCATTGGGAATTTCTTCTCCTAGATATTTGTACCAATATTTTTTACTTGCACCAAAATCAATTATTATTTTCCCCTCGTTTTCTTTCTCTTTGTTTTGTTTACCCAAATCGGTTTGCCAGCCCGTTGCTTCTTCGGGTTCTTCGGAGTCAACAGTTATTAACTCCTTTCCTTCAATATTAAGAAGCAGTTCCTCGATAATTCTACTAAAATTGTCCAGTTCGATTGTACTGACCTGTGCAAATGCTCGTACTTTTTTATTTCGGTCAATTATAAGGAATGTAAAATTATTCGCTTTCAAATCGAATTCGTCGTCGACCTTGGATTCAAATTTTCTGCCTGTTGCACTCTCACCAAAAAAAGAAATATCAAAAGCTTTTTGTTCTCCTTTCTTTACGTAAGTCGGATCAACGTATATATCAAAATCGAGTTGTAATTTCATCATTCCTTTATAAATATCATTAATTGCATACTTTGCAGCATCGAGATCCTCCGAGAGAGCAATCGCAAATGCATTCAGCTTCGGAATAGGATTACTGCTGAAGCGATCCATTTGCGCATATATGGAGCTCACAAATAGTGAGCTGACGAAAAATAAAGCAATTAAGCGTCTCATAATAAACCTCTATTAAATTAATTTGGTAGGATAATTATTCATACAAAGTTAGCAACATAATTTGATAAACGGAACAAAATATTGTTTTCTGCATCTAAAGTGATAAAAACGGAGGAAATATGAGTACGGAATTTAAAGTAAAAGGTAAAGAACTATTAGACAAAATCGAGGAAATTATAAAAGAAGGAAACGTTCGTAAAATAATCATTAAAAACTCCGAAGGGAAAGTATATATGGAAGTTCCTCTCGCGATAGGTGTGATCGGCGTTCTTGCCGCACCGATAGTTGCAGCCATTGGAGCAATCGCAGGTTTGATTTCAAATTTTTCAATAGAGATCGTCAAGAAAGATAACGTTGATACGATTGAAGTGAAAGAAGTAAAAGAAGATTAATTTTAAAAAAATCCTCTCAATCCGAGAGGATTTTTTGTAAAAATACTTTATTCATAACGTAAAGAATTTACCGGATTTGCAACAGCAACTTTAATCGCTTGATAACTCACCGTAAGAAGAGCAATTACTAACGATAAGATTCCTGCTAAAATAAAAAATAGGAAACTCAAATCTAATCTGTAAGCAAATTCTTCCAACCATCCCTTCATAACCAAATACGCTATCGGCCAAGCAATTATATTAGCAACCATTATAAGAATTACAAACTCCTTGCATAAGATAAAAATTACTTTTGAGATGGATGCACCTAATACTTTTCTAATACCAATCTCTTTTGTTCTCTGCTCCGCAGAAAACAATGCTAACCCAAATAATCCGAGACAAGCAATTACAACAGCCATTATTGAAAAATATTCTAATAATCCCACCATCCTTGTTTCTCTTCTGTACATTCTTTCGAAATCCTCATCAAGAAAATGATATTCGAACGGATAATTCCCCACTGCCGATCCCCACGCTTTTTCTATCTTCCCAATAGTCTCCATCAAATTACCCGCGGCAATTCTCACTTCGACAAAGCGAATGAATTCGGGAGCTAATCCCATCGCCAGAGGCTCAATCTTTTGCTTGACGGTATTGTAATGAAAATTTTTCATAACACCGACAATTTTGCCTGTACAACCGAAGAAATCGAATCTTGCGCCAACTGCCGATTTATAATCGAGACCCATTATTTTAACAACTTCTTCATTGACCAAAAAACCACCGATGGTATCATTTTTGGAAACCATATCGGCCGTAAACTCTTCACTAAAATCACGTCCTTCAAGAATAGTTATCCCCATCGTTTTGCAGAAATTATAATCAACAATGTTTTGACCGATCAAAACTGTTTTGTCGGGGTCTTTTCCATCCCAGTCAGCACCACCGGAATTACTTCCAATCAAACTAGGCTGATGATTTGACGCTGATACTCCTAGTACACCCGGCGTTCTCAGCAACGAAGCTTTGATTGATTGATAATTATCTCTCAATGAACCACGCAAACTTATATACATAAGATTTTCTTTATTATATCCGAGGTCCTTTTCCTTCATAAACATCAATTGCTTGAAAACCACAAAAGTACCGATAATAAGAAAAACAGAAAGAGTGAATTGAATTACAACCAAGACTCTCCTGAATGCAGTGCTTTTTACTCCCGAGGTCAATGCTCCCTTCAATACTTTTACGGGCTGAAAAGAAGAAAGAAAGAGTGCCGGATATGTTCCGGATATTATCCCGGTAATTAGGGTAATACCTATCAGACCTGTAAGAAAAATCCAGTTGCTGAAAATTTCCAATCCTATCTCTTTCCTTGTTAGCTCATTAAAATCATCCAGCAAAAGAATTACAATTAACACAGCCAAAACCAATCCGATAAAGGCAAGTAACAAAGATTCACCGAAAAACTGTTTCATCAAGTTTGTTCTCACTGCACCGACAACTTTACGCATGCCTATTTCTCTAGCTCGCTTAGAAGAGCGCGCTGTTGCAAGATTCATAAAATTGATGCACGCAATAAGCAGGATAAAAACCGCTATCACAGAAAAAATGTAAACATATTGTATGTCTCCGACCGGATGACCATACCCGAAATAAGAGTAAAGATGCATCTCAGTTAAAGGAGCCACCATATAGTCTGTTTCAGAATCCGGTTGATATTCTCTTAATAATCCGGTCAATTTATTATCAACAGCTTTTCTATCACTGTTCGGAGCCAGCTCTACAAACGTCGTTATTGAATTATTACCCCAGCTCTCGCTCCAGCTTCCGATTTCTTTTAAAAACTCAAACGGGAATCCGATTTCGAATGTGTAAGAAACATTATGAGGCAGCTTTTTGAAAACGCCGGTTACTGTAAAATCATATTGATTATTAATCGTTACCGTTTTTCCTATAGGATTTTCATCACCAAAATATTTCTCAGCAATCTCATTATTTATAATAATACTATAGGGCTGCGACAATGCTTTTTCATTATCACCTTTCAGAAATTCGAATGTAAACATTTCCAAGTAAGTCGAATCAACACCGACAACATCGGTTTCATAGAAAGATTTGTCACCATAATTCAGCAAAACACCGATCCAATTAATTCTTGCAGTATTGACTACCTCAGGAATACGCTCTTTAAATACCGGTGCACACGGGTAAGGAGTTACTGTTACATGATATATTTCACCCGAGTAATACTGATCTTCCTCCACACGGTAAATGTTGTGGACTTTCTCATTGTAACGGTCAAAGTTTAACTCATCCTGCACCCACATTAAAATGAAAATACAGCAGGCCATTCCAAGAGCAAGCCCAAAAATATTAATGAATGAATATCCCTTGTGCTTAAAGATATTTCGAAGAGTAATCTTAATGTAATTCCTAAGCATTAAACCTCCTGTAAAACAATATAAACTTAATATTTATTTGACCTATTTATTAATTAAAAGGTTGTCCAGAATTATTATCAAGTATGAAAAATCATTGATATAGAGCGCATCAAACCATGACAAGAAAAATGTTGATGAAAGAATTAAAAGCTCATATTTTTAATATTATCTATAACAATTCAGGTGATAAAATGAAATTTTACAATTCATTACCCACCCTATTTTACATTACTTTTTTTCTCTCCACCCTGATACTTGCACAGGAAGAACAGATTTTTCTTAATGATGGTTGGAAATTCAAACCCGGCGACAATTTGAATTACTCGGCACCGGATTTTGATGATTCGGAATGGGCCGATATTAAGATCGACAAGATTTGGGAAGAACAGGGTTACGATCCACTCGACGGTTATTGCTGGTACAGAATCAAGGTAGTTATTCCATCTTCCTTGAAGGAGAATGCCTACCTGCAAGACAGCCTAAAGATTTTCTTCGGTAAGATCAATAATTACGATCAGGCTTTTTTAAACGGAAAAATCTTCGGCATAAACAACATTAATGTTCCTCCGGATACAGAAAAAGACACTTTATTTATTAATGCACCTGTAATTTATTGGGACTTGAACCGCCGTTACACTTTACCGGCAGATGACCCGCGGATTTTATGGGATAAAGAAAATGTAATCGCCGTTCGAGTTTATGATCAGGGAGGGCAAGGAGGAATCTACACCGGCAACGCATTCATCAGCATGATTCATATCAAGGATTATCTTTCAATCGATTACGGTAAACGACCGTTTTCCTTTACGAAAAATAATATTGAAAAATCAATTCACCTCAGCAATATCTCCAAAACGTATAATATCAACGGGAAGTTTACAATTCTAGCTATAAATAAAATTGACAATAAAACTTTGTTTGATCAAACCACCGACCTGCTTCTAAAGCCGAAAGCGTCAAAGGATTTTAATATTGAATTTCCACGACAAAATCAATCAAGCATCATCTCTTACATTTTCGAATTATCATACAACAAAGAGGAAATAATTTACAAAGAGGAGACTCCTTATATTTTAACTCCGGAACCTTCAACTATACCTAAGATAAACGGCGCAAAAATTTACGGGCAAAGACCAGGCAAACCTTTCCTATTCAAAATTGCTGCAACAGGGATACAACCTTTAACTTTCGACGCTGAAAACCTTCCGAATGGACTAGAAATCAATAAAAGCAATGGAATAATATCCGGAAGTGTTAAACAGATGGGCAATTATAATGTGACAATAACTGCAAGAAATAATTTGGGGGAAGCAAAGAGTCTTTTGAGGATTGTCATCGGTGATCAAATTGCTCTCACACCTCCGATGGGTTGGAACAGTTGGAACTGCTGGGGTTTGAGTGTGGATCAAGAGAAAGTGATCTCTTCAGCAAAGATGTTCGTACAAAAAGGGTTGGTCGATCACGGATGGACTTATATCAATATAGATGACGGCTGGGAAATCGAAGGTAACTCGGCTGATCCGAAACGTGATGAGAATGGGAATATTTTTGTCAACGAAAAATTTCCCGATATGAAAAAACTCGGTGATGAAATTCATTCAATGGGATTGAAATTCGGAATTTACAGTTCGCCCGGTCCTCTTACGTGCGGCGGTTACACTGCCAGTTATCAGCATGAACTTCAAGATGCGCTGTCATTCGCATCGTGGGGTATAGACTACTTGAAGTATGATTGGTGTTCATACGATAACATCGCAAAAGACAAATCGCGAGAAGAACTGATGAAACCCTACTTCACAATGAGAGATGCGCTCGACAAAATCGATCGGGATATCGTTTACAGTTTATGTCAATACGGAATGGGAAACGTTTGGGAATGGGGGGCCGAAGTCGGGGGAAATCTTTGGCGAACAACAGGAGATATTACCGATACTTGGGAAAGCATGAGTGAAATCGGATTCAATCAAATTGAAAATGCAAAATACGCGCAACCCGGACTTTGGAATGATCCGGACATGCTCGTTGTTGGCTGGGTAGGCTGGGGACCAAGCTTGCGCCCGACAAAACTCACCCCTGATGAACAATACACACACATTAGTTTGTGGTCTCTGCTTTCAGCAGCATTACTGCTCGGCTGCGATTTGGAAAAGCTCGACGAGTTTACCTTAAATCTACTAACAAACGATGAAGTCCTTGCAATCAATCAAGACCCATTAGGTAAACAAGCAACTCCTGTAATTAAAGAAGAAAATATCCAAGTCTGGGTAAAAGACTTGGATGATGGAAATAAAGCCGTTGGAATTTTTAATTTAGGAGACAACACGGAGAAATTTACTCTTAATCTTAATGAAATCGGTTTAGCTGGAAAGATAAAGATTAGAGATTTGTGGCGGCAGGAAAATCTGGGAGAATATGATTCTTTCTTTGAATCTGCGATTCCATCCCATGGAGTAGTATTAATAAAACTTACTAAATAAAAAAAGCGGCGCAAAAATTTGTGCCGCTTCCCTTTCAGTCAAAATTTTACGGATAATTAGACAGCTTTTACTTCTGTTGCCTGTAATCCTTTTTGACCTTGAGCTACCGTAAATTCAACTTTCTGGCCTTCTTCCAACTTACGGTAACCGTCGCCGACGATCGACTGATAATGTACGAAAACATCATCACCGCTTTCACGCTGGATGAAACCATAGCCTTTAGAGCTGTTGAACCATTTTACGGTTCCTTGTTCGCGCTCTGCCATAAGATACATCTCGCTTTTTGTTAATGAATACTACTAATTAACTGAACAGAGCGCATACAACTAAAAATTACTACTAATTTTCGTTACTACCGCTCAAGTTCAAATAAAAAGGATTCAAAATTGAAATCCTTTCGCTCCGCGAGTAGGATTCGAACCTACATCCCGACAAAGTCGGGATAACATCCGCTACACTTAGAGTTTGATTTCTCCCAAGATAACACGTTCTACTATTCTTTTGCTTTTCCAGGCCTTTAATTTCTTCTCAGCCTTTTGAGCGTCTTGCTTGGTAGGAAACTCTTGATGATAAACCAACCTCCAGGGCCTATACCGCGAAGTATAACCTTTTTCCACAGAGTTGTGAAATCGTACTCTACGATTTACATCGTTAGAAATACCAACATAATATATGTCGGAAGACTCCGACTTAAGAACGTATAAATAATATTTCATTACAAATAATAATCCGGTTACATGAGCCGGGTATCGCTCCGCGAGTAGGACTCGAACCTACAACCCTGCGGTTAACAGCCGCATGCTCTACCATTGAGCTATCGCGGAATAAATTATTCTTATGAACTCTAATCTATATCCTGACTCATTCTGGACAACAACCACATATCAAATCACAAATATTAAACATCATAAATAATAAAAATTTTAGGTGAATAAAATAGATTTTTCATGATTATTTGTCAAGTAATGCTTTGATTAATTTCCATCAGGTAAAAATCCTTTCTAAAATTTGAGAATATCTACTTGCCGCTAATACCTAAAATAAACAATATCTTATTTATATAACAAAACCTTATATTTAAAATTATTTTTTCACAAAAACACTTTTTATTCATTCTACGCTCTTTGAAGACAATACTATTTGCAAAATTATTTAGAGATAAAAATGAACTCATTGGATGATCTTAAAACTAAAGTACAAGAGGCTTACAAAACTTGGGAAGATGCAACATACAAAAAGACAATTCGAAAGTTTCCCGAAAGGCAAAGTGAGTTTACAACTCAATCTTTCTCCCATATAAAACCTTTATACTTACCGCTCGATAATTGTATTGAAAATTATAACGAAAAATTGGGTTATCCCGGAGATTATCCTTATACAAGAGGAGTACAACCGACAATGTTCCGCGGAAAATTGTGGACGATGCGGCAATACGCCGGTTTCGGTAATGCTAAAGAATCAAATGAGAGATATAGATATTTATTATCACAAGGCCAAAGCGGCTTATCTGTTGCTTTCGACCTTCCGACTCAAATCGGTTATGACAGTGATGACACGATGGCATTAGGTGAAGTTGGGAAAGTCGGCGTGGCCATCGACACACTTGCCGACATGGAAATTCTTTTCGATCAAATTCCCCTAGATAAAGTTTCGACTTCTATGACAATCAACGCACCCGCTTCGGTATTACTTGCAATGTACATTGCAGTTGCAGAAAAACAAGGTGTGAAAAAAAATCAGATCGGCGGAACAATACAAAACGACATCCTAAAAGAATATTTCGCACGCGGGACTTATATCTATCCACCTAAATCTTCCATGAGATTGATTACAAACATTTTCGAATACTGTTCAAAAGAGATACCGAAGTGGAACACTATCTCCATCTCGGGTTATCACATTCGCGAAGCGGGTTCAACTGCGGCGCAGGAAATCGGATTCACTCTTGCAGATGGAATCGCTTACGTAAAAGCCGCTATTGATGCAGGATTAGATGTTGATGAATTCGCCGGAAGATTATCGTTTTTCTTCAATGCACATAACGATCTTTTGGAAGAAGCGGCAAAATACCGCGCTGCTAGAAGACTGTGGGCAAGAATAATGAAAGAAAGGTTCGGTGCAAAAAGTGACAAGTCGATGATGCTTCGTTTCCACACTCAAACAGCAGGTTCTGCGCTTACTGCACAGCAGGTCGACAATAACATCGTGCGTGTTGCAATTCAAACTCTTGCTGCAGTACTTGGCGGTACACAAAGCTTACATACAAATTCACGCGATGAAGCTCTTGCCCTGCCTTCGCAAGAATCCGTAAAAATTGCATTACGGACCCAGCAGATAGTCGCTTACGAAAGCGGTGTAACTAACACTATCGATCCTCTCGCCGGTTCTTATTATGTGGAAGTGTTGACCGATCAAATCGAGAAAGAAGCTGAAGATTATATTAAGAAGATTGACGAACTTGGTGGAATGATAAATGCAATAGAAGAAGGCTACGTCCAAACCGAAATACAAAGAGCTGCATACCGTTTCAATCAAGCGGTAGAAAAGAAAGAAAAAATTATTGTTGGTGTAAACAAATTCATCGAAGAGGAACAAAACAATAGTGAACTGCTTAGGATAGATGAAAAGGTTCAAAAAGATCAGATAGAATTTTTAAATAAGGTTAGAGCCAAAAGGAACAATGAGAAGGTAAAAACCAAACTTGCAAAATTAAAGGAGGCTGCGCAAGGGGATGTAAATCTTATGCCGTACATTCTTGATGCAGTTCGCATATATACCAGTATTGGAGAAATCTGCAACACTATGCGGGAAGTGTTCGGTGAATACAAAGAGCATGTAGTAATTTGAAAAAGTCTAAACATATAATACAAATTAATGTCAGTAGTATTATACAATAAAAAATTGCCTACTCCTATTAGGCTTCATGTCGACTCAGGCTTAGTTAATTGGGATAGGATTAATTTGTTTCGCGAACGCCACAAAATTTTAAAAAGAAACTGGGAAGACCTTGGAATAAACACTATTAGTGGTAACTTTCAGAAGAATGGTAATTTTTATTCGGGATCGATTGAATTACCAAACGAATTTCGATTAAAAGGATTATATGTTGATTTTCGACCTTTCTATTCGAACAAGGAACCAACTAATTTCGAGAAAATTTGTAATTACATTACAACTCTTACTGATTCTAGCGACTACCAAATATTCGTGAAAGATCAAAAGAGAAATTTCAAGTCACGATTTGTTGAAAATGGATGGTTTAATATAAATGGGGAGAAGCTTTCATCAAAAACCTTAATAAAAATTTGGTTTAATGCTAAAGTCTTCCATTCAGATAAAAACAAAATTGAAGAGTTAAGAAAATATCTTCACTTACTGTCTTCTGATTCTTTCAGCTCATTGGTCTTTCTTTGTGTATATGATAGCATAAAAGCAATAAATTGGATTGTCTGGTCAATTTCGGAATTAACCCCGACTAATTTAATAATCAAACTGCCTAATAGAATTGTTAAGGAAGAATAGCACAAATTCAAGTAAAACCGTTTGGGAGCGATTATGAACATAACACACATAGAACACATTGGAATTGCCGTTAAAAATCTTGATGAAGCAATAAGATATTACGAGAACGTACTTGGTTTGAAATGTTATTCTGTCGAAGAAGTAAAAGATCAAAAAGTGAAGACAGCATTTTTCAAAGCGGGACAGACAAAAATTGAACTGCTGGAATCGACCGACCCGGAAGGACCGATCGGAAAATTCATAGAAAAGAAAGGCGAAGGCATTCATCACATTGCATTTGCAGTAAAAGACTTAACAAGTGCACTCAAAGAAGCCGATGAAAAAGGGGTTCAATTAATAGACAAAACTCCACACAAAGGAGCGGAAGGGTTAAGCATTGCTTTCTTACACCCAAAAGCTACTAAGGGAGTTTTAACAGAATTATGTGAAGGATCGCAATCAGCTAACAGCTAAAAAGCTGATGCTGAAAACCGAACGCTGAAAGCTTATTGCTGATAGCTATTAAAAACTTTCATCCAGAACTTGCCCTTCTGTTTTTCTGTTTTCTTAATATCGGCTTCCAACCGTTATTTGCTTTTGCACTTTAACGGAAAGAAAAAAAAGTTAAATTGCGTCCAAAATATAGGAGTGATATGAAATCCTTTCGTATCATAATCTTTTCGGTAATACTATTTACCTCATCTTTCGCACAGGAAAAAGAAATTTTATGTTCGAGGGCTGAAGTAAAAAACAAATTATCTAAGATCAACTATCCCGGCGATTCGAACATAGATGTAACATATTATAAACTTGATTTGAACATTGACTACGAACAACATTTGTTAACCGGCATAACAACCATTACTGCCCAGAGCCTTTCTCCTGCTTTACTAAATATTTTTCTAGATCTTACGGATACTTTGACTGTAACCGATGTTAAAACAGGTGGAATTTCTATTCCATTCACACATGCACAGGATACAATTAATATCACTCTTGATAAAACCTACGGTGCTGGTGAATTATTCACAATTGAAGTTTACTATAACGGCAGCCCTAAACCATCCGGTTTCGGCACATATGTTTGGGATACACACGGCAGCGGTCAGCCATTGGTCTGGAGTTTAAGCGAGCCATACGGGTCAAGTGCGTGGTGGCCATGCAAAGATACACCAGGAGATAAAGCAGATTCATCCGATGTTTGGATTACGAGTAATGAATATTTCACTTCGGTATCAAATGGTACATTAGAAGAAGTAATTGATAACGGAGATGGTACCAAAACCTATAAATGGAAAAACCGTTATCCCATATCACAATACCTGATATCGATTGCCATGTCTAACTATGAACAATACAATAATTATTTTCATTTTTCCCCTACGGATTCGATGCTTGTTTCACATTACATATATCCCGAAAGAATAAATGAATTAAAACCGGTGCTGGATAGAACCATCAACATGCTTGAAATTTTCAGTGATCTCTTCGGACTTTATCCCTTTATAAACGAAAAGTACGGTCATGCCCAGTGTAGTTTCAGCGGCGGTATGGAACATCAAACCGTTACTTCAATCGGAGGCAATATGCAAGAGTGGATTATTGCTCATGAATTGGCACATCAATGGTTCGGTGATAAAATTACATGTAAAGATTGGGAAAATATCTGGTTGAACGAAGGATTCGCAACGTATTCCGAGGCGTTGTATTTAGAAAGAGCAAATGGAATTGCCGAATATAGAGCAGATATAAACACCAAAATGGTAAGAGCCAAACAGGCTATCGGTACATTATATGTTCAGAATATTAGTACTGCTAATTCCATTTTTAATTATAATAGGAGTTATGCGAAAGGAGCTGTTGTACTTCACATGCTACGGCATGTTGTCGGTGATGAAAACTTTTTCGAAATATTAAAAACTTATTCCGACGATCCGCTTGTTGCATATGGCGTTGCTGAAACGGGTGATTTCCAGAGAGTGGCAGAATCTGTTTCATGTATGGACCTGGATTATTTCTTTGATGAGTGGATTTACGGCGAAAATTACCCTAGATATACATTTGGATGGAATTATTGGCATATCATTGGTAATCAATATTTATTAATATTGCATGCCGATCAGGAAGTCAATAATAATCCGAGTTTCTTCACAATGCCTATTACCGTCAAGGTGACTACTACATTAGGAACAACAACAATTACAATATTTAATGAACTTCAAGAACAGGGATGGGTAATTCCTGTAAACGGAATGCCCGTATCGGTTGAATTCGATCCCGACAACTGGATATTAAAAGATGTTTTGGCAATAACATCGGTTGAATCAACCAATCATTTACCGCAATCATTTTCATTAAGTCAGAATTACCCCAATCCATTCAATCCGAGCACAAAAATAAATTACTCCATTCCGGTAACTACACACGTAACTTTGAAAGTATATGATTTATTAGGGGAAGAAGTCGTCCGATTGGTCGATGAAGAAAAACAAGCCGGTTATTACAATGTTGATTTCAATGCCGGAACTTTACCAAGTGGAATATATTTTTACACAATACAAACCGATAATTTCACAGATACAAAAAAATTAGTGCTATTAAAATAATTACCGCATGTTTGGCTGGTTTAATTATGCGTGAGAATCGGAGAGCGCTTTTCTAAGCGATTTATCAAGAGCAAATTTAAATGTTGCCAGATTAACAGGTTTTCTGAATACAAATTCAACTCCAAGTTCTTTATATTCTTCTTCGATACTCTCCATAATATCGCCGCTTAAAATTATTATCGGTGGTTTAAATTTTAGATCCGAAAGATTTATTTGTTTCACCAAATCATACCCGCTCATTACCGGCATCTTATGGTCCGTAATAATTAATGCGGGTAAAGACTTTTTAATCAGATCGTAAGCTTCCTTCCCATTTGAAGCTTCCTCAACAGTATAATCCGGCAAGAAACTTTTTAGCAGTTTTGAATAAAGCAGGCGATCGGTATTAATATCATCGACCAATAGAATTTTGGTAGACGAAATTGGCATTGTAAAAAAGAATTCCGTTCCCTCACCGTGTTTGCTTTCCACCCAAATATCACCGCCGTGTTTTTTGACTATATCATAGCATAATGATAATCCAAGACCGCTTCCTTTTTCACCGGCGGTTCCAGGTGAGGTAAATTTAGTATCAACCTTGAATAGTTTATCCATATCCGTTTGTCTAATACCGACGCCGTCATCTTTTACTGAAAATTTCACATGCCTTTTCTCGATAACCGGTTCAGCCGATACCCAAATATTTCCTTCTGATCTTGTGAATTTTATCGCATTGGATATAAGATTATTAAACACCTGCAGCAATAAATTTTCATCTGCATGCACATACATATCGTTTTCAACATTTGAAATCAGTTGAATCTTTTTCTGTATGGCATTTCCAGATAACATCTGTATTGATCTGGTAATAATGACTTTCGAATTTATTCTTTCCGGTTCAAACGAAATTCTACCCGTCTGTACTCTTGTCCAATCCAAAAGTGAACTGACCAGCGATAACATACTTTGGGAAGATTCCTTAATAAAGGAAATGTATTCTCTCCGCTTCTCATTCGATATTTCTTCACCTTTTAACAGCAGATCGGTAAATCCCAGAATTGAACTAAACGGTGTACGCAAATCGTGAGATATGATCGAAATAAATCTGTCTTTCGTTTCATTCAGCAGTTTCAACTTTTCTGTCGTATTGCGCAAATCAGCTTCTACTTTCTTACTTAAACTTATATCGCTTACCAAACCATAAATCTTTTGAGCGTTTCCTTTTTTATCTCTGCTGATATTAATTTTATTTTTGATCCAAATAGTATTTCCCATCTTGTTGATTATTCTATACTCCATCTCTTCAAAAGTACGTGCGGAATCCTTATATAATCTTTTCAGCTTTGCAATCACTGTTAATACATCATCGGGATGAATAATTTGATACCAGTGTCTCTGATTTTCAAAAAATTGTTTATATGAATACCCGGTTATCTTTTCTATTGCCGGAGTATAAAACACCACTTTCATTTTACCTTCGACTCTTTCGGCAGTCCAAATGCATTCATTAATATTTTCCGAGATGTTTCTATACCGCGATTCAGATTCCTCCAATGCTTGATTTGCCTTTCTATTTTCAGTAACATCCCGCAATACAGAAACGATATAAATTTCCCCCTCCATTTCATATGTGATTACGGAATCCTCCAGATAGAATGTAGATTCATCCTTTCTCCTTCCAATAAAATCATAACGTGAAGGTACTTCGTAATGCTTTTCGCTTGCCTGGATATATTTCGCGACTTTTGGTATATCTTCATCTGCAACAAAATCAAGCGGATCTTTTCCCAGAACTTCTTCAATATTATCATATCCGAACATTTTCACAAAGTAATTATTAACCAAAATTAATTTTCGTTTAGTAAATACAGCAATTCCTTCCTGAGAAGCTTCGAATACGGAACGGGTTAAGAAAAGATCCTTTTGAGATTCTTTACGACTTGAGATATCCGTTAAAGCAACATTGAAATATTTTGGATTTCCGTTTATATCCTTCACCACATGGAATCCGGCCCAAACAAACATTTCTTTCTTTTTTCTTGAAACCAACGGAAGCTCGATAGAATCCTTTTTCGATATGCTGTTAATACTCACTTTGAAATTGTTTACTTTGACGTAGTCTGGTAAAATTAAATCGACAAAATTAAGATTAAGCATTTCGTCTTCGGGATAACCGAAAGTCTTTATAAAATTTGGATTAGCATACGTTATGTTTCCTTCCAGATCAAGCGTACAAATATATTCACTCGTTTCAGTTACCATATTCCTAAATTTTTCTTCGGACAATCGCAATTCTCTCTCACTTTCTACACGCTCCGTAATACTTGAACACAACATAACAACAGATTGATTCTCTCCTTCTCCCACCAGAGCCATTCGAACCGATAAATACTCTGCATTCCTCTCATTGCCTATTTTAAACTCACCTTCCCACATCTTGCTTTTAGTTAATTCACTTTTAATTCTGTCAAGAAAATTTTTATCTATGACAGGAACAGCTTTACCGATAAATTTTCCAAATATTTCACTCTTCGTGTATCCAAAAAGTTTTGTGGCTTGTTCGTTCCAAAAATTAATCTTTCCTATTAGGTCAAATCCAATTACTGCATCCAAAATCTTAGATGTTGTACCGTAATACTTTCTAAGTTCAGTTACTTCGCTTTGAACAAATTCTTTATCCTTTTGAAGATGTGTTACATCCTTCAGCAGAACAATTATATATTGGATTGATTGATTCTTCGAAAGGATCGGTATCAGACTTACATTCATTACAAATTGCTCGTCGCCGGCATTTACCAAAATGTCTTTTGAAACGGTTTTGCCCTCAATTTTTAGCCTGTCGATTAAATCTTCGATTATATTATCCTCAGTCAATAAAAAAATATTCGATTTGCTTTCCTTAAATCTTTTTGCGATAAAATCATATTTACGCGAATAACCTTTCTTAGGACTGTGTAATACTCCCCCTTCGGAATCGGTAATAATAAAATAATCGCTTATACCAAACAGAAAATCATTGAACTTATCCAGATAAATCATATCCTCTTTATCGGAATCAGAGTCGTACTTTATATCCTCGATAATCAGCATACCGCCGATGAATTTTTCTTTCCTGTGCAAAGGCGTTCCTTTAATTATCACGTTCACCGTTCCGCCTTTCAGCGATTTCTTCTGTGTTAGTACTTTTTCAAATGCATCCCCCTTCATCAAGCCTTGCAATTCTGCGGATATGTCCCAATCACCGAATATCCTTTCCTTAAGAATATTCGCACCCGATAATTCTTTTGCACGTGAACTTTTTATGCCGCTTATACTGAAAAAGTTTTTCGTTATTACTTTAACAAAACCTTTTTCATCAAAAATTAATATACCAAGCGGAGCGCTCTCGAGGATATCACCGAAATCTCCCGGGAAATTATACTGATCGTTCTTTATTTCTGCAGACATATCTAAAAATAACTTTATGGTTCTTTACTCAAATAAAAAATATGAAATATAAGGGATAAATTAAATAAGAAAGAAATTTTAAAACGAATTGTGAAAGAAAGATAATTCCCTACAAGAATGCAATAACTTCTTTCATTATCAACGATTGTTAAATCAGTTTGTATATTTCTTCCAGAATAGTATCAGTTGCACCAATATTCAAATGTACATAATCGTGAGAAATCCTACCCATTTTATTTCTTAGCTTCGGATCGCGTAGCAGATTTTTTAAAGTGGAATAAGCCGCTTCTTTATTTTTCAATATTATAGAGCCTCCTTTTTTTAGCAAAACAACGGCTTCCTGACTATTTTGAATTTTAGGTCCGAATAAAACCGGAATACCATAAACTGCGGGTTCCAAAACATTATGAATGCCTTGTTTAAAACTACCGCCGACATAAGCAATATGTGCATAATGATAAAGAGTAAGCAAAATACCTATCGAATCAATTATTATTACTCTTTCGCCATTATAATTATTGATGTAGGAAAATCTGACTGTAGTCGTCTTATTAGCAAAATAATCTTCAAGTTTTACTAAGCGTTGAACCGTGGGCTCATGCGGCACAAGTATAAGTATTAAACTTTTCATTTCCTTTATTAATTTCACAACGGCAGGAAGGATAACTTCTTCATCGGACTCCCATGAGCTTCCGAAAACAAACACCTTTTTATTTTTAAAAAAGTTATTCGGGAATAATTTATAATTCTTCGCATACAGACTTTTCTGATAAACTCGGTCAAACCGAGTATCGCCAACAGCTCTTACATTTTCCTTTTTAATATCGAAGAA
Source organism: uncultured Melioribacteraceae bacterium (assembly GCA_964554135.1). GTDB lineage: Bacteria > Bacteroidota > Ignavibacteria > Ignavibacteriales > Melioribacteraceae > CAZKNM01. The sequence continues at coordinate 8,863 of CAZKNM010000013.1, read as the reverse complement.
TAAAAAATTCTCGGTATCACTTTTACTGACGGTCAAAATCTTGGAGACACCTTTGTACAGAGTATCATGAAAATCTTTAGCAATAAACCATTTCCTTTTTGAATTCTCCCGCATTGTTGCATCGACAATAATAGATTTAATATTTTTCTTATCAAGCTGCCACATCAGGTTTGGCCAGATATCGTAACGCATAAAAATTACCAGATCCGGCTGCAACAGTCTTAAAAATCTTTCCGTAGGTGCCGGAAGATCGAATGGAAGGTAGGCAACTATATCTGCATGAGGATAATTGAGCGAGTTATCGTAGCCGGACGGCGAATAAAATGTAACTGCAATATTAACATTTTTCTCTAGTCTCAGCCTCTCAATGATCGGTTTTGCCTGCTCGAATTCACCCATCGACGAAGAATGAAACCAGACCATTTTCTTGCTTCGATCCAAACCTGCCAAATCAATTATTAGCTTTTCAAAAAGTTTCTTCCTGTCTTTGATTCCCTTTTTGACTTTATGATGAAACAAACCTGCAAAGTAGAATAACGGAAATGCTATAGGGATAATCACAAAATTATAGACGTAATACCACACTTTATTCATTGGAAACCGCAATAATTATAAATTTTTTCATAAACAAATTCGACTGTTATTCTTTTCATACATTTAAAATGACCAAGCGGGCACTTGCTTCTTCCAATATGACTGCATGGTCTGCAAAATAACAAATTATTTTCTAATACTAAATTCTCAGAGTTATAAGGAGCAAATCCGAATTCTCTTACAGTCGAACCGAAAATAGCAATAACGGGTACTTTTACCGCCGTGGCGGTATGCATCAATCCGGAATCGTTGCACACGATAACGGAACATTTCTTCATATAATTTGCCGTTTTCAAAAGATCATTGTCATTACAAAGATTTATTGATCCGGGAATTTGTTCGGAGATTCTTTCGCATACATCGAAATCCTGCCTGCCTCCGAAGATTAATACTTTTACTCCGGTTGAATTAATCATATTTCCAAGATTAACATAATAATCGACAGGCCATTGTTTTGTATAATGCCTGGAACCGGGGCAAAGACCGATAAATCTTTCACCATTCAGTGAATAATTTTTTGCTTCAGGTCCTAAAAATAAATCCAATCCACCGTTATCTAAATGAAAATCCTTAAATAATTGTGCATAGCGGACAGGAATTGGAATAGCTACTTTGAGAAAGTTCAATTTAAAATAAACCAATAAGAATTTCCTGATCGTAGGTTTCTTGAAACGTACAATCTCAGCAGGCAGCTTTCTTGTGATCTTCCTGCTTCTGAAATTATTTTGCAAATCGATAATCAGATCATAGCTATGTTTTTTCAGCTCCAAAACTGTGCTATTATTATCAGTATAAGTAAAGATATCGGTTACAAATGGATTATGTTTTAAGACATCGGTATAATCTGCACGTAATAAAAAATCAATAATAATATTCGGATATTGCTTCTTGAGTGATCTTAATAAAGGAGTGGTTAAAAGAATGTCGCCAAGAGAACTTAGCCGTATGATAAGCAGTCTATTTACTTTTTGTAAATTCAAACAGTACACCGACTATTATCCATCGTTTCAAATTTAGCCAATAAAAATCAGTGTTCCAACGAGTAGTTTTATTGTAGATAATGTTATTCTTAATTATCTTTGCCCAGTCAATCACTAAAAGCGAGAGGTATTTACTATGACGACTTTGCCCCCACCTGGAGTGACGAAATCGCCTGAAACTACGATTGAAAAACAAGTCTATAACATCGTAGAGAAATTTAAAGAGAACATTCCTATTATGAATGATAGAAACAGACTAGCATTTAATCTATATAACTTCGTAAAAGGTAACGGCGAGCCGCCGAGAATATCGATAAAAACTACAAAAATTAAATTGGTTGGTATAACCGAAAGTGAGCTTGCAAAAAAATTGGATGAGGAATTACAAGGTATAAAAAAATAAAAAACTGAGAATAGAAAAAATTTAAGCCCAGTAAACAACTGGGCTTTCTTGTTTACAGATCATGTTTAATGATCCGTTTCATTCGATTCCTTTAAAAACTTTTCAGCAAGTTTAACATCTTCTTCGCTTCCTATATAAACCGGCGTTCTTTCATGCAAATCTTGGGGTTGAAGTTCCAATATTCTTGTTTTACCATCGGTTGCTCGCCCACCGGCAGCTTCAACAATAAAAGCCATCGGATTACATTCATACATTAACCGTAATTTGCCTTTTGGATTTCTTTTATCAGCCGGGTAAATAAATATTCCGCCGTAAATTAAATTACGGTGAATATCGGCAACGAAAGATCCGATATAACGAGCCGTGTAAGGTTTTGCAACGAACTTATCGCTCTGAAGAAATTTAATATAATTCTTCAACCCTTGATGCCAATGGAGATAGTTTCCCTCATTTGTACTGTAAATTTTTCCAGCTTTCAGAATTTTAATATTATCATGCGACAACAGAAATTCTCCGAATGCAGGATCCAACGTGAAACCATAAACACCCTCACCCGTAGTATAAACCATTATTGTACTCGATCCATAAACAATATAACCCGCTGCAACTTGTTTAACTCCTTGCTGCAAACAGTCATCAAGAGTTCCGGGTTTTCCATCGGGAGAAACTCTTTTAAAGATAGAAAAGATGGTACCGATACTTACATTAGCATCGATGTTTGATGAACCGTCGAGGGGATCGAACAGAAGCACATACTTTCCGATCTTGTGCTGTTTCGGAATATGAATAATATCCTCCTCCTCTTCGGAGGCCATCACACAAAAGTGTCCGGTATGATTCATCGCTTTAATTATTGTTTCATGGGCGAAGATATCGAGTTTTTTTACCTGCTCACCGTGAACGTTGCTTTCACCGGTAAAACCGAGAATATCAACCAGACCTGCCTTGTTAACCTCAAGTGAAATTACCTTGGCAGCCAGACCAATCTGATTTAATATCGCCGATAATTCTCCCGTTGCTTGGGGATGAAGTTTCTCTCCTTCGAGGATATGACGAGGGAGTGTCATGAAGCGGCCCGACATAAACCTCCTCCATTTTTATTATGCGGTTTTATTTACTTCCTGATCTTTATATTGTAGTTGGTAAAGTCTGTAATAAATTCCCCGTTTTGCAAGCAACTCGTGATGTTTTCCGGATTCTCTTACTTCCCCCTTATGCATTACTATAATTTTATCGGCGTTTTGAATTGTTGATAACCTATGAGCAATAACAATTGAAGTTCTTCCAACCAACAGCTTTTCAATTGCTTCCTGTATCAGTTTTTCTGTTTCTGTATCTACGCTGGAAGTAGCCTCATCTAAAATAAGGATTTGAGGATTATATGCAAGCGCTCTAGCGAAAGAAATAAGCTGTTTTTGACCTACGCTTAATGTTGCTCCCTTTTCTTTAACTTCCTCATCATATTGATTCGGCAGGTTTTTTATAAATTTATCGGCTCCAACGGTTTTCGCCGCATCAACAATTCTATCATCGGTGACCTCTTTACAACCTAAATTGATATTCGATTTGATTGTTCCTGAAAATAAAAATACATCTTGAAGAACTATTGAGATATATTTCCGCAAATCGCGTTTATCAATTCTGCGTATGTCAATTCCGTCAAGAAGCACACTCCCTTCATTAATATCGTAAAACCTTGTGAACAAATTGATTATACTAGTTTTACCGGCACCTGTTGCACCTACAATAGCAACGGTTTCACCAGGATTTACTTTGAAGGATACATTCTTCAAAACGTACTCATCGCTGTTGTATGCGAACCAAACATTTTTAAACTCAATCGAACCGGTTACCTTCTCCAAATTAACAGGATTTTCCGGATTATATACGAAGGTATCATTATCAAGCAGTTTGAAAATTCGTTCCGATGAAGCCATCGCAGTCTGCATGATATTATATTTTTCCGATAAGTCGCGTATAGGACGGAAAAACATTTCAGTGTATTGAATAAACGCAAACAACACACCAATCGTCATCGTACTCTGAATTACTTCGCCGCCGCCATACCAAATTATCAATGCAACAGCTATTGAACTTAGTAATTCGACGATCGGATAAAATACAGCATAATAAAAAATAGAATTTATATTGGCTTTTTTATGATCGTTATTAATACCCGAGAACTTCTTAAGTTCTTCTTCTTCCTTTGTGAATGTCTGAATCACGTTTATTCCGGTAATATGCTCTTGCATATAGGAATTCAAACGAGCAAGGTGATAACGGACATCACGATAAGATTCGCGTACTTTCCTGCGGAACAAAAAAGTAGCATAAAAAAGAACAGGCAAAACCGAAAGAGTAACGAGCGATAAATCCCAGGACATAAAGAACATAAAAATTAAAATCCAGAGTATGATGAATATATCGCTGAACACCATCACTATGCCCGAAGAGAATAAATCATTCAGCGATTCCACGTCGTTTGTTACACGCGTTACAATTCTTCCGATCGGAGTTTTATCGAAAAATTTCAGTGCTAACTTCTGAACATGAGAGAAAATTTTAACTCGAAGATCAAATATTATCTTCTGCCCCATCAACTGGGTATAGTAAGTAAGAAAATACTGAATTATCGACTGAAGAAATAAAGAACCGAATAAAAGAACTGATATGAGAATCAAACCATTGAAATTTTTAGAAGCTATGTAATCATCAATGGCAATTTTAGTAAGATAGGGGCGTACTGGGCCCAATGCCGCAACTACTACATTCAACAATATAGCCAATACCACATACTTTTTGTATGGTTTAACATAACCCAGCAGGCGTTTCATTAATTTAGCATCGTACGCTTTGCCTAATATTTCGTCATCATGCTCGTGGCTCATAAAGTTTAATCCGTTTCCTAATTCATTTCCTGCAACTCTTCTTCAAGAAGCTGTTTATAATGCAGATTTGCATAAACTCCGTTCATAGCAACCAATTCATCGTGCCGCCCTTCCTCAACTATTTCACCGTTTTCAAGAACATAAATCCGGTCAGTGTTTTTAACGGTTGAAATTCTATGACTGATAATTATGCTCGTCCGGTCTTTCATAAACTCTTTCAGGTTTTTTAAAATCTCTTCCTCAGTACTAGTATCGACGGCAGATAATGAATCGTCGAGTATCAAAATTTTAGGATCGATAGCCAAAGCCCTTGCCAAACATGCCCTTTGTTTCTGTCCGCCGGAAAGAGTAATTCCCCGCTCTCCGAGGATTGTTTCGTATCCGTTCGGGAATTCTCCAACGTCTTCATTCAATCTGGAAATATCAGCCACCTTTTCAACCAGCTCATGATTTCCATTCTTCGTTCCAAACAATAAATTATTTTCAAGTGTATCTGAAAATAAAAATGTTTCTTGAGACACCAATCCAATGTTCTGTCTTAAAACTTTTAATGGAATTTCCTTAACATTATAACCGTCAATTAACAACTCCCCGCCGGTTGCATCAAAGAGCCGTGGTATTAAATTAACAAGTGAGGTTTTACCGACACCTGTACGACCTATAATCGCAACTGTTGAACCCTTAGGGATATCGATATTCAAATTTTTCAAAACATACGGCAGTTCATCTTTATACCGAAAAGAAATATTTTTGAATTTAACCGAACCGTTGATGTTATTGATAGAAAAACGAGTTCGTTCGGAATCCTCAATTTCCCGATCCTCGGCAAGAATCTTATTAATACGTTTCATACTTGCAGCGGCCTGCTGAATAATGTTCAGCACCCATCCGACAGCAATCATCGGCCAAATCAGATAACCAAGGTAAACCATGAATGCGGTGATATCGCCGAGAGTCAATGTTCCGTTTATCACATTAGCACCGCCTACCAGGACTAAAATAATTATGGAAAGACCGATGATTAGAAACATTATCGGCATGAAGAGTGCTTGGATTCGAACTTTGTCCATGTTACGATCGAGATATTCATTACTTTGATTGGTAAAAGCTTCTATCTGATCGGTTTCACGTACATATGATTTGATAACACGGATTCCTGAAAAATTTTCCTGCGCCATCGTAGTTAATTCAGAAAACTTCTCCTGTATTTTCGTAAACTTTTTATGAATCTTCTTACTCAATGAATACATGAAATACGAAAGCAAAGGCAACGGTAAAAGTGTATACAATGTTAACGAAGGGCTTATCGAAATAATGATTGCCATGACAATAATAAAAGTGGTTCCCGTATCAATAGAATACATTACGGCAGGACCTAGGTACATCCGCACTGCGTTGATATCGTTTGTTGCGTGCGACATTATGTTGCCGGTTGAATTGTTCTGAAAATATCTAAGAGGCAGCTTTTGTATATGCGACCAAAAATCCCGTCTTAAATCATATTCTATTTCCCTTGAGACAACGATTATCGTTTGGCGTATCAAGAAACGGAAAAATCCGCTTACAACGGCAAAGATTGTTATCAATAGTGCATAATTTATAATTGCCTGCGAAGAAATATTTGTACTTAGTCCGTCGATTACATCTCTAAGAAACAGCGGAATGTAAATGCTGGTAATGTTGGAAATTAATATGAAAAGAAAACCAAGTAAGAGTTTCTTCTTGTAACGTAAAAAGTATTTATTTAATGAAGATAAACTTCCCATTTATTCGAAAATCTTTCAGACATTTAATAATTTCTAACTATTTAGTAATAACAATAAAACAATATTTTAGTTCAATTCCATCCAAACCAAATCCGATTTGACTACGGATGAAGAACCACGAACACAGCACCCCTTCTAACCAATCACATCAAATCCAGTATACTTTTGAAGCACTTTGGGTACAATAATTTTACATTCGGGAGTTTGATAATTTTCCAAAAGCGAAACCATCAACCTGCTCGTTGCCAAACCTGAGCCGTTTAGTGTATGAACGAAATCTACTTTCTTATCTTCTTCGCGCCTGTAACGAATATTTGCTCTTCTCGCCTGGAAACTTTCGAAGTTGCTGCACGACGAAGCTTCGAGCCATTTCTTTTCTGCCGGCGACCATGTTTCAATGTCGTAACATTTGGAAGCGGAAAAACTTAAATCGCCCGTGCACAGCATAATAATGCGATACGGAATTTTCAGCGCTTGCAAAATATCTTCAGCATCCTTAACCAAATTTTCAAGCTCATCGTACGATGTTTCCGGTTTAACAAATTTTACCATCTCAACTTTGTTGAATTGATGGACTCTCAAAAATCCCTTCGACTCTTTTCCGTAAGAACCGGCTTCTCTTCTAAAACAGGCGGAGTAACCGACATAATTGATCGGCAGATCCTTCTCATTTAAAATTTCATCACGGTGAAG
>CAZKNM010000013.1:0-1439 GCA_964554135.1 uncultured Melioribacteraceae bacterium | reverse complement strand
GGCTGCCATTTTCTTACTTCGACATTTTCTTCTACAGATTTTCCGACCGGAACGGATTCATGTGCCAGATTAGGAATCCATATAAGCAAGTTATTTAGTTTAGCTTCGATGTCTTTTAGTTTATCGTCCAGCTCTTTTATTTCGTCCGAGACCTTTTTCATCTGTGCGGTAATTTCATCCGTATTCTGCCCAGATTTTTTCAACTTACCGATTTCCTGAGAAACTTTATTCCGTTGTGCTTTTAAATCCTCTCCCCTTTGAATCACATTCCTTCTCTCTTTATCAAGCTCAAGAACCTGATCGACAGTATCCTTCTCGTTCTTATTTTCAATTCCCTTCTTAACCTTTTCGGGATTCTCACGAATGAATTTTAAATCAAGCATTTTATATAATCCTTAAAATCTCTAATTAACAATGAAACCATAAAGCAAGGAAACAATAAAACCGTTTAACAATTACTTCACAACAATATTATAAATTTTATTCGGCACATAAATTTCTTTTACGACCTGCTTACCTTCAGTGTGTCTTTTAACTCCTTCATCATTCCACACGGCTTTTTTCACATCGGCTTCTTTACTGTCGACAGGCATCGTAACCTTTCCTCGTACTTTACCGCTTACCTGGACTACAATCGTCACCTCATCAACAGCTAAAGCTTTTGCGTCGGCTTCGAACCAAACAGGACTGTCGAATATCGATTTTTCATAACCGATAATCTGCCAGCACTCTTCCCCAAAGTGAGGAGCCAACGGTGAAATCATAACGGCAAACCTTTCCAATGTATACGCAATCAATTCTCTTCTGCAATTTTCAAAATTCTTCGTCATTTCGTTCAGCAACTCCATCAACATTGCAATCGCAGTATTGAATCTGAAATGCTCCAACTCGGAATCAACTTTACTAACCGTTTGATTGATTTTTTTATAAATATTTTTCTCAACATCAGCCAATGAATCAATATTAAATTTATCCGGTGCCGGAGTTTCCTTAGTAATACCTTTGTAAGAACTAAACAAAGCATAAACTCTCTGTACAAACCTGTCGATGCCTACGATACCTGTGTCGCTCCAGTCGCCCCCCATTTCGTATGGACCCATAAACATCAAGTACATTCTGAAAACATCGGCTCCGTATTTTTCCATGAACGGATCAGGATTAACAACGTTGCCGCGCGACTTCGACATTTTAGCCCCTTGATTCGTCACCGTTCCTTGATGTACCAGCTTCACCACAGGTTCATCGCTTTTTAACATACCGATATCGCGCAAAAATTTATGAAAGAAGCGGTAGAACATGAGATGTCCTGTCGCATGCTCGGTACCGCCGACGTACATATCCACGGGCAGCCACTTATTTACGAGGTCGACATCAAACATTCCTTTGTCATAGTGCGGGCTAAGGAACCGAAGATAATACCATGCAGAATCAACAAACGT
>CAZKNM010000012.1:36268-39938 GCA_964554135.1 uncultured Melioribacteraceae bacterium | reverse complement strand
TAAAATTGGTTTAAGCCGTATTATCTAAACCATTCTGAGTACAATTCAGGTCGCCTGTCGCGGAAAAATAATTTCTTCGCATGTGAATTCTTGACTAATTCCAAGTCGATATCGCAGTACAAAATTTCTTCCGTCACTTCACCGGCACGTGCAATAACTTTTCCCCCTGGATCGCATACGAATGATTCTCCGGCAAACGTTAAGCATTCTTCTTTTCCAACACGGTTGCATAGCGCAGTGAAATATCCGTTTTGAAAAGCCGCTACTCTCATCTCTGCTTCGTATAAACCTTTGGGCCATTCACCCACAGCGCCTGCCTGTGGAACGAAAACAATCTCGGCACCCTTCAATGCGAGTGCACGCATGTATTCCGGGTAATGCCTGTCGTAACAAATTGCGATTCCGATCTTACCGAACGGAGTATCATAAACTGGTATACCTGTGTTGCCCGGCGTGTAATAACCTTGCTCGTGGAAGCATGCGTACTCGGTGATGTGAAGCATACGTGTAGTACCGAGGATTTTCCCATCTATATTAATAACGGGGGATGAATCGTAAGTTTTATTATCGTCTCGTTCAAATAAATTTAGAATGATCACCACACCCAGTTCTTTTGCCAGCTCTGCGAATGCTTTGGTTGTTGGACCAGGTATTGGTTCAGCCAAATCGAAGATATCATTACCTGCCGGTTTCTGAGGATAGAAGGGTGTGAATGCAAGTTCTGCAAAGCAAATAATGTTTGCGCCGTTACCTGCCGCTTCTTTAACCGCAGCAATTCCCTTCTTAATATTTAATTGTTTATCATTTGATGCTGTTTGCTGAATTAGAGCAATCTTCATTTGGTTTCCTTGTTCGTGCAGAAGTCACCATGATGAAAATTAAGTATGGGTTTTATAAGATGCTAATAAATTCTCTGCCGGATAATCCGGCAGAGAATACAAGAAAGATAATGGTACAAATGACTTACTTGGTTAATAGAAATGACGGCACATGCGCTCTGTGTATCTTAATTTTTTTCCATACATCTTCTAGAATATAAGGTTCTTTTTTAAACCATTCCTCTTCAAGTTGAGCGCGGGATTCAAACTCACATACAACCATAGAACCGATCATCTTTTCATTATCATCTAATATCCCAGCAGCGTATAACCATCTTTTACTGTCTAGCATCTCTTTGGCAAGATTTACATGTGAATCGTGAACAGACATTCTCCTTTCCAGCGCGTTGTCGTCGTCACCGTCATATGCTATTACAACGAATTGCATTGTTCCCCCCATAATTATTAATGATACCGTTGTTTAATTGATTTTGTTATGCTTGTTTCGTCCTTTATTTTTTCTGCTTTATCAACATCAAAATGCCGTTTTTTCACATTACATTTAGTAGCAATAATAGAAAAGTAGTTCTTACTATTCAAGTACATATTTTTGTAGAAATTGGAGACACCCGGCTTCTCTAATACCGTACGAAGTCGGGTGTCTGTAAATATGATTATTTGCACCTGGAGCGTTTACACGCACCGCCGCCGCTTCCGCCGAAAAATATCGACACGCCGAGAAGGAAGCCGAAGTTGTACCACCCGCCGTTGTTGTGAATTTCGTAAATGTGCATGTTGTCGTTGAACAGCGAGATGATGAACGTAAACATTGATATGAATCCGTGCCATAAACCGAGCCAGAAGCCTGCAATGTTTCCAGTTTCACCGGCTGTGTTTACAAGCTCATTCGGTCCCGGTGCGCAGCCAACCAGTACCAGCGCAATTATTATAACCGGAAATATTAATTTTTTCAATTTGCCTTCTCCTCTTTAGTGAATTTCTTTGTAATGGCAATATAATTGTTTTTATTTTTTCTTACATGTGAAATTGGCGCAGGGTGTTTGCTAGAGTGCCAACCAAACGGATTATCTCGACTTGTGTTGCGAGGGGAGAGGTTAAAAGTCGGTTTTGGTACCAGCTTGTCGGTTTATTTAATAAATTGGCTCCTATTTATAAATGAAATATTTTCTTCCATATTCTTCCCCGGAAATAACCGAAATAAAATAATACAATGCTCGAAATAATGAGGAATACTTCATCAAATCTGTAACCAAATAAGACCAACAATAAATACCCTGTCCAAAATAAGAAAGTAACACCCACAAAAAGATAAGTTTCGTTTTTCAGTTTATTACCAAGCTTGGAATATACGAGCTTGTTTTCGTCGTATTTAATAGCCTTAACATTTTGATTGTAATAAGCTAGGAATGTAAGAACGGTTATTACGCAAAGGAACGAGATCCAAGAAATGGAAAGTTGTTCATTATTTCGTAGGATTATTAAAAAAAATTGAGTTATACCGAAGAGGAAAGGTAGTAATGAATCGATAATATTAAAGTCCCATCTCAAGCATGATGTAGACATGGAGTATTCATGCCAAACGAATAGTATGATAGTAAAGATGATTATTGATTCTGAATAGTAAAGAAGAGAAATTTTTTGACCATATAAATAGTCCAGCTTTGAATAAGCAAGAAATGCTCCCAATGCCAAGGATTGAATAATACTTATTAAGGTCAGATAATAAGTTGGAGAGAATTCTTTATTTAGCTCCCTGTACTTTCTTGGATTCATGGTTATGTTTATATATCCCTCTCGTTGTTGATTGGGGTTGTAATTAAAACGTTACTCATATATGCCAACGCAAAATTGTGAACCTCTATTTTTTGCCATGTTTGTAGCTGAATCTTGGTTTACATTATGGACGCGCTTTGAATCGCGTGTTAGCGTTAATTTTGTAATAAGAGTAAATCACCAATCAATAAATAGGTATAGATGATATATCGTTCTGCCTCCTCCTTGGTTTTAATAATAGAATGAGAACCTTTGTTGGAAGCATCGTAGATTGAATCAATACGGTTTCCAATAAAATCTAAATGACTGCCAACAATATTTATAAAGTTCTTGCTTTTTGATTTACTTTCAATATATAGAATAAGTCTATTGATGTAGTTTTTTTTCCCCACTTTTATTTTTTTTGAACCACTTTCAATTTCATTTTTACCATCAGGGTTGGGGGGATAATATTTATCAGCAAATGCTTGTAATATTCTGCGGCAGGAATGAACAGCATTTGACCAATCCTCTGGATTTTCAGATTTAAGATTATCATAAACTGATACGAATTGTTTAACTGATTCTGGTAATATAGTTGACAACTCTTTATCGATTCTCAGCTTTGTTTTTTCGAATATTTTAAATGGGATTTCGCTAAACTTTAATTCGTAAAATATATTGATAAGGTATTTATAAATCTCCGATTTATGACTTTGAATTTTATCTTGGTTTTTGCCGATTTGATTTACGGCTTGCGTTCTATTTGCAGCATTACCACTCGGTAATGCAATGAATTGATTTGGATTAGCTGAGGTAATTGAAATATTTGGATCTTTAGAAGAGGCAATATATAACTCCAGCGATTTATTTCTTGTTTCCATCTGACCAATTAGGGAAGAATACTTTGTAAACTCGTTCATTTTATCTAAGTCATTCATCAATCTTGCAACCCTTGCTGCTTTAAGACAACTATTGCTCAATAAAATTTTATCTAGCTCGATGTTCCTGAGAGTTTCTTCAACTAACTCTAAAATTTCTTCTGATATTATTTTACTCACTTTTGAAAACACCTATTT
>CAZKNM010000012.1:0-36247 GCA_964554135.1 uncultured Melioribacteraceae bacterium | reverse complement strand
AGCAACCTTTTTCTGAAATTTAATCGCAAGTTTTATGGCGAAAGCCAAACCCTAATGCGACTCAATTAGACTGCATCGAAGACGCGGTCGCTATTGAGGATTGGATTATACGCCAATTTGTATTATTTGCGAATTTTGTTTGAGTATACTTCCAATTTATTAACATCGTCAAAAAAATCTTTCAACTGATCGTGAATACCTGACAATATAGTATTCGAAGAGATCATTCCAGAAGAAATAAAACCAATATATTTGAGATAAAAACTGTCTTGAATTGAATACAAGGAGGAAACAAGATAAGTGTCTAAATATTGCATAAATATGAAAATATCTTGGATATGCTTTTCAGTTCGACGCTTCATGAAATCTAAATATTGTGCCCAATTTGCTTTGATATTATTTTTCCCAATTACCATAGGACCATTTGAATCGAGTTTTATATTGCTACATATTTCAAACAACTCATTTTTATTCGGATATTCAGAAGTTAATTGATAATGTGAAATTTTTGCCATCTCTTTAATTATAATTTTTGTATCACTAATAATTATACCAATTTTTATGTGAACGTGTTTGTGAATTATCTCCTTATCCTTTTGAATTTTTATATGAACTACTATAAAATAAAATATATAGGTTACAATAAAGGCAAGAGATAGGTTAACTACTACTTCACCAAGAATATGCCCACCATAAAATATTTCATTAATATTATTTAGATAAAACTCAATACTAATTATAAATATTATTGAAAAGAACAGAAAAACATTTAATACCGGATCCATTGATAAAAAATATTTAATAAGTCTCTTCATATGTATTCAACTTTAGTGTATGGCACTTAATTATACTGCCAAACAGCTGTATAATGCCCTGACTGTCTGTTGATATTTAACTTACTTCAGCAAAATTATTTTTTTGCTTTTGTAAAAGCTCCGGCTGTTTACAACTAGGAAATACACTCCGCCGGGTAAATTATTCCCGCCTATTTCAAAATTGTATCTGCGGTTTTTCTCAATAACGTCGTTATATATCGAAGAAATTTTTTCTCCCAAAATATTGAATAAAGCAATGTTCACATTTTCGGTGTTCGAAATTTCCAGGTAAAATCTGGATGTCGAATTAAACGGATTGGGAAATGCTTCGCTTAAATAGTAATTGTTTATGGACGATGTTTTATCATCTTCTGAAATGCTGGTTATTGATTCATACATAATAGACCTTTCGTATTCTACCCAAGTAATTCTATTGTCTGAATCTAAAAATTTGTAAAGACTGTCTAACTGTATACCGTATACCTGCCATGTTTCTGAGATTGTATTTAGAGTGGAAAAAACGATTCTTGATAATACTTCGGCATTTAAACTGTCTTTCAATTGAATTAGTAGGGAATCGTTTTGTGTGGTAAATCCGACGTTTAATTGTCCCCCTAAAAACATAGGTGCGTTAATATATGTTGTATCGGTTATGTTGTTATAAAAGAAATGTCCTACAATCCTTTGAGCGCCCTCATTATCGGGTAAACCAAATCTTTCTGGATCAATTACCCAGGTATACTCTCTTACGCAATATGGGAGAAAAACCAATTCTTGCACCAACGTAAGGCAGAATGACCAATTTAACGAATAGTAATCATTGAATTCAAATTCAGCCTGCCAAGAATCCGTGCAACTAGCCATTGTCCTAAAGGTTGAATCCGTAACATTGGTGACTGCACAAGTAATTCTAATTGATTCACCGTAGCTGTAAGAATCTTTATCGGTAGATACCTCCAGTTCGAGCTGGGCAAAAACATTATTAACAAGAAACAGCATGTAGAACATTATTTTAGAAATTATTTTAACCACGTTTTTTTCTCTCTCATAGCACATAATTAATGTTATGCTTTTTAGGATTCGATAAGGAAATTTGTAAAAATTGAAATCCAGATAATCTCTCGCTCAATTGTTGAAAGAATATAAGAAAAAAAAATTTAAAATGATTCAGTACAATTACCTAGGAACCGGTCTCTGGCTGAGTGGGGGGATAAGGTATATGGAATAGGGTATATGGAGTAGGTTGATTCGGGATTTGTTTTCACTCGGTGGGATAGATTGTGATTTTTGCAATTTTCGGGTAATGATCTGAGGCATTATTTAAGTCCATAAGCGACCAATAATTGCGTACCGAAAGTTCTTCACCCACACTGTTGGTGATTTCCGAAATCCATATTTGATCTACATAACCATAATCGGTGCCGGATATTCGTTTCCAATCGGGATTGTATAATTCAAAGTTGTATGGTGAAGTATTCATGTCTCCCATAACCAAAGATAAAGTATTGCTGTACGGACTGATGGTTCTTGAAATGAACTGCAGCTCGGGAACATTTCTATCCTGTTCGTTACCTGTGCTTAGGTGTGCAATAAAAACTTTTATTTGCAATCCGTGGTCTTCAATTAGTCTGGCCTGCAGCGCTGCTCTTGTAAAATTATCTGGGTAATCGACCGCGCTCTCTATTTGAAATTTTGTGAATAACACTACGTGATTAAAACCGACTTCCGGGCGATTACAAGGCGCCAGGAAATAATTCATACCCAAGACTTGTGCAACGCTGTCCGCAACAGAGGGATTGCCCCTATCCCAGCCGGCAGCTTCTTGAATACCGAGGATATCTGGATCAAAAGTTTTAATGATATCAATAATTTGCGGCAGTCTATTTCCGGGGTAGCCATGGTCTGCAGCCCATGGTTCAAAATCGGGCATATACCCCCCGCCGTTTAAAGTATTGTAAGTCATCACTTTAATGGTGTACATTGAATCAATATGCGGTTGATCGTTGCCGGAAGGCTGTGTTGAATTATCCGATTCACAAGTTAAAAGAGTTGAGCAAATAATAATTGTAAATAGTAGAAAAGGAAATGAGAGTATCGTTCTTTTTAGATTATTAGGAATCATTTCTTCAATTCTATAAAGAGGACGAAATCAATTTAGAATAAATCGAAAGTACTATCAAGTCAATTCATGACTATTCAGAGCAAATCAGTGCAATTACCCAGGGGCTGGTTGCTGGCAACTTGCTGCTCGTTTCCGGCAAAATTATTCCGAAACCAGGTGCCAGTAACAAGACAACAGAAGCTGGTGGGGAGATAAGGTATATGGAATAGGGTATAAGGGGTGGATTAATTCGGGATTTGTTTTCGGTCGATGGATTTAGCACCGATCCAAAATGCAAATAAAAAAATGCCGATAAAAAATCAGGCATTCACATTAATACTTAGATATGTGTATTTAACTTCTCACTCTATCGTTTCTCAAAAGATATGCATTTTCAACAGTGAACCACCCCAAAATTCTCATTCTCTCTAAACTTCGAAAGCGAAAAGGATAAGTGATTCTACCTTCTTTTTTGGATGTTGGTTTATTCTGAACATGAATGTGTAAATGTGGTAAAGTACTATTGCCTGAGTTACCCGCACGTCCGATATATTCGCCGCTCTCAACCATATCGCCGGGTTTAACAACTATACTATTCTTTCGAAGATGTGCCATGTAAACATATTTATCTTCGCCCGCAGCAATAATTATATAATTACCCCCAGGATTTTTACTATCGGGATTTCCGAGGCTGTCGCT
Source organism: uncultured Melioribacteraceae bacterium (assembly GCA_964554135.1). GTDB lineage: Bacteria > Bacteroidota > Ignavibacteria > Ignavibacteriales > Melioribacteraceae > CAZKNM01. The sequence continues at coordinate 32,632 of CAZKNM010000012.1, read as the reverse complement.
TTCCAACTCATTAACTACTTCCGTTACCAGTCCGGTTACAGGTGAATAAATCGGCGCATCAAAAGAATAAAAATCCGAGACCTTTTCTTCTTTATCTTTATAAAATCTATTGTCCTCATTCAATTTTAGAAAATCTATTGCATAAATATTCGAAGTATGCGGATTGGTAAGTTCACTTGCCCCTGCATGACCGGCCAGCCAGGTTCCTTTGACCGGCATATCTATGATTACACATTTCTCTTCGGGAGGATAAGGCATACTGGTTAAAACTTTAGGAAATAGAAATAAATTCATTGCGATTGTTACAACAATCATTAGTGTGTACGGAATGATTTTTTTGAGTTTTCCTTTAATCAATTTATTTTCGATTGAGAACGATAGAACAATTTCAAGCATCAACCATGAGCAGTAAAGAATAATAAAAATATATTTTGCATAATCTCTAATTACCGCAGAGGGGAGTAGTACAACGAATAAATTATACAAGATATTCGGGATAAGTAATGCAAGTGAAATTGCCAAAAGTATTTTACTCAGAGTGAAAAACATCGGGACTTGAGTATCCCATACTTTAATTCTTCTTTCAATATTTTTTAATACATATCTTAAACGCAATGCGAATATAATTATTATAACTACACTAATACCAAGAGTAACATTTGTTAAGATAATTTCGAAATTTCCGAACATAAATCCCCCTGTTGGATTATTCGTTACATATTTAATCTTATGATTTTTCTCTTTTGGATACCAACAAATAATACATTATCAAACCAATTCCAGCGAACGAAAACATCAAACCGAATGTTGCTTCGGGAGATGCATTTTTGAAGAAAATCTCGATAATAATAAGTGCTGTTCCCAAACCAATTAGTATAGCTGCCCATTTTATTACTGAGAAGGGATCGGTTTGTATTGCTTTCGAATCATTATTTGAAAAATCATTCGGCGATTGTGAGAGCTTTGAATATTTATATCTCCCCCAATAATCCAAAATCGCCTTAAAAACAATAGCAGCGGCAATTACTAACGCTGCTGTAATTATAAAGACAAAGTTACCGCTGTTCATTACTACCTCCGATTTTTTTACTACCTAAATAGACAATTAACCGGTGTCAAGGTTGCAAAGTGAGTCTTCTTGTGTAACCATTTAAATGAATAATTGTCTATTACTTTATGGAGCAGAGCGAAAAATTATTGGTTGCCCAGATAATAAAGGGAGATAAAGAGACATTCCGAATCCTCATCAATCGGTATAAAAGATTGGTTTTTCACATCGTTTTTAGGCTGGTCTCAAACAAGACGGAGAGAGAAGACCTTGGGCAGGAGATATTTATTAAAGTCTATGAAAGTCTATCGTCATTTAAATACCAGTGTAGCCTTGCTACCTGGATATCAAGAATTGCTCATAACACTTGCTTCAATTATTTGAAAAAGAAAAAGGTATACCTATATGAGGATCAGATTCAGCACGATGTAAAAGACACAGATCCCGGCAGTCCGTTTGATAATATTGTTTCATCCACCACACCGCAAGATGAGGCGATTTCGGAAGACGAGATTAGTAAAATATTGAACAAAGAAGTTCACAAGCTGCCTGCTTTGTATAGGGAAATTATTTCGCTCTATTATTTAGAACAACTCAATTACAAAGAGATTTCAATCATAGTGAACCTTCCGGAAGGGACAATAAAAAGTTACATGTTCCGGGCTAGAGCAATATTGAAAGATCGGCTGTTAACAAAATATCAAGTGGAGGAATTATGAACTGCGATCACCCGGCGGATGAGACCTTGCAGCAATTTATTGATAATAAAACAATTGCACATAGAGAAATTATAAACCGGCATTTAAAGACATGCGGCGAATGCAGTATACGAGCAGAGATTTATAAAATTATTAATGAACAATTAAGTATTGAGCCGGGAGAAAATTTTTCTCCCGAATTTGAAAATTGTATTCTAAAAAAAATTAAAAATGTAAAAGTAAAGAATGCAGTTAACAAACCTCTGATTACCACTGCAGTGATTTTATTTTTCGGATTGATATTATATTTGATGATATTCCCCGAGATCAGGGAAATTTTAGGCATTTCATTTCACTTTACTTTTAAAAAGATATCCCAGATGTATAATTACCTTTTTCAACAACATAGATATATTTTTGATTCCCTTGCTATTATCATCTTCTCATTGATAATTATGATTGGTTTTGGTTTACCGAACTGGAGAAAGATAATCAACAAATTACCAACTAGTAAACCATGATACTTTGATTATGCTGCTGTTATCGGTAAATCGATAATTTTTAGGGTAAAAATTGGCAACAAATGCAGCATGAAAGAGAATTAATGCCTTTATTTTTTAAAACGACCAATTGACAACTCAAAAGTCCTCCTTATTTGCTATCGATCATGTTTATCAATGAACAATGTCGATATCTCAAACTAATCATTCTTGTTCCGATAAATAATTGTAAAATTACCGAATCTGAAGTTCAAGCATTATTCAAATCATCGAGCGGTTAGTCTGCATGTTGAAGTAAGCAAATCATTTTACTGGAATATTTGTTAGTTTTTTAATATGAATATGCATTCATAATGTCATTTTTTTACCCATATGAAAATATTGCAATTAATAAAGAGGTTTGATTATGGGGGGGGCCGAAAACTATGTAAGTGATGTATCCAACTCACTTCATGAAATGGGGTATACCGTCCACGTTGCCTCAAGAACCGGATTGAGAAATAGGGAATTGAATCCCTCAATTAAACATCATTATATCAATTTTAGAAAAGTCCACACATTGCCTAATTTGGTTCGTTTGATAAAACTTATTAGAAAAGAGAAGTTTGATATTATTCACGCGCACCAAAGAAATCCTATATTGGTTGGATGTCTAGCAAGTTTTTTTTCGGGAATACCTGTAATCACCACGGTTCACGGAAAATGGCGGGATGACATCGGCTCTAAGTTTGTTCAGAAAAGACTGAAGGGCATAATAGTTACTTCACGGAACAGCTGGGATGGCGTAAAAGAATCTTCACTCCTAAGAAAGAAAACCGATATCATACCATGCGGTCTAAATAATATATCTAAGGTTAGTAAAAATTATTCGAAGATGAAGATATTATATGCATGCAGAGTCGATAAGAATCATTATAACCTGCTTAGGTTAATCATTATGGATGTTTTCCCAGCCCTTCGTAAAATATTTCCCGAGCTTGATCTGGAAATAATCGGCAACGGTTCCAGCATGCTTTCGTTATCTCAACTTGTAAAGGAGACCAAGCAAAGATTGGGCAAAGAGTGTATTAAGCTAACCGGGTATCTTCCAGACATTACCGAAAAAATTGCATCGGCAGGATGTGTTCTCGGCGTGGGGCAAGTTGCATTAAGAAGTCTTGCATTAGGTGTGCCGGTATTGTCTATCAATAACAAATATTTGGGTGAACCAATCGTTTCAGAGAATTATGAATATTATCATTATAATAATTTCGTGGCTGTTGATTTTGGTTCACCGAATTCTTCCCTGATAATTAAATATTTATCCGATATTCTTGAGAATTATGATTTTTATAAAAACGAAGCCGTACAAATAATGCCGCATGCTATAGAAGAGTTTAATATGAAAAGGGTAGCAGGAAAGATCATTGGAAAATATAGAGAAGCATTGAAATAGGATTCTCAGTAAATACGTGTAACAAATTTCTTTACAAGAGTAATATAACGGTTAATGGTATAGAGAAAGAAGTGTTGAGATATATAGAGATTTATTCTGTATTCCTCCCTTAGGCTTGTAACTTTGTTCAAGGCACCACTTACCCTATACCTTATTCCGTATACCTCCTACATTCATTTTAACTTTCCCTGCAAGATGGGAACGATCTGTTCTATCCCAATTTCCTTTTCCAACCATTTCGCCCTGTCAAACAACGCTTTTATGTCCGTGAACTCGTGAGAAGTAAGATACCACTTCATTTCTTTCGGTTCGCTTGCCGCGTTGAAATAATTTTCGGCGGCTTTATCCGGAATCCATGAATCATATTTGCCGAACTGCATAAAGACAGAAGATGGGGCAGCATGTGGGATATAATTTGCTGGTGTAAGGGGAGCAATAACATCGACATAAGCCTGCCATTGTTCGGCAGTTAAATATTTTTCAATAATAGCGACAAGATTATCAAACTTTCTCGCCCCCTTGGTTGATATATCGACAAGACTCGGCAGCCCTCCCATTAATATGAAAGTCTTAACTCGTTTTTCAACTCCTGCGAATACTCCTCCTTGTGTGGCGCCGAAACTGTGACCGATGTATGCGATGCGTTCCGGATCGACATATCCCGTTTGGATGAGAAGATCAACCGCACGGCGGCAGTCAATTATATTTTGTCTGTACATAGTTTTACTTTGCTCTGGATTTGAAAAATCTTCGCCTGGTTGTTTCCATTCCCCAGGCCGGTTCCATGGTGCATCGAGAGTGATACATACTGCGTCAGCATTTGCATACATTGCGGCTTCCCAGACAAATTCGGTGCGATCACCCTGTCCCCAGTGAAGAAAAACAATGCCCGCGTATTTTTTATTCGGATCTAATTTGATTGGTTCAACAAGCAGGGCGGTAACTCTTCCCGCAATGGGACTAATATAATTAATGTCTTTGATTTGCACGCTGAGATCTTTATTGATGTCTGTTTGTGTTACTTGTACATCTAATGGTTGTGTAGTGTCATAATCGAACATTTTTATAAGGTCGGTATAGTTTTCTTGTGCCACGGTTAATTGAGGAAATAAAATTAAAAGGGAAGTAATAAGCAATGATAATTTCATAAGTCCCCCTTAGTAATAAAATGTGAAGTAATATTAATAAGGGGGATTGATAAAACAAAGATAATAATTGAGACCGGAAAAATTTATGGTGAATTCAGTACTTAAGATTTATTCTTTTCCCATTTTCCCGTTATGATAATGAAAATTGTCCCCCCGATTTTCGGTAGAGATAAATTGAGTGCCTGGATATTTGTTACCGACCTTGCTGGCAAAATCCTTGTATCTCTGTTCAGCATGCCTGAAATGCATGGAGAACATCACCGAGGGATTTAACGCGTAGATTGTTGTCTCGGCAATATTCTCAAATCCGCATTCGATGAAAGCGATATCGGCTTTGACATAGTTGTCTTCAAGAAATTTTAAGTTGCCGCTGTCGGTTTCACTGAAATAGTAATCCCCCCCATGATAGATTTTTAATCCGTCAACGCTTACAAAAAACGCTCCCTCCTTATCTAAGTCCGAATTTATATATGTAATTTCAACATCATCTATTATTTTCGTTCCTCGTGTCCAGTTGAAGTTGGTATATTTATCTTCATACTCATCCCAGCCGAATATATATTTTATTTCGGGAACAGATTTCTCCCATTCTAAAATTATTTTATCGAAATGGTCATAATGAGCGTGAGACACAAATACGTAAACATCTAAACCCGATATTTCTTCTGTGTTGATATGTCCGTTTGCCAATACAGGTTCAGTCGGTTCGACATCATAATTCCAGTAATCGAAGATCAATAATTTTGTTCTGGTTTTTACCGCCCATCCGCAGTGACCAAGGTACCAAATGTGTGCTTCGCGGTCTTTTAACTCGTTATGTAAAACTTTTGAATACCCATAGTTCTCAATTAACTTATCAGATGAAGCGCCGGCGGAAACCAACAAGTCGGCTGAAGATTTATGCCCGTACTTCGCCGCATAATAAAGAGGAGTGTTCCCGGCATAATCCTTTGCGCTTACGTTTGCTCCCCGCCGAATCAGGAGTTGAATAATTCCTGTACTTCCGCAAATTGCTGCCGCATGAAGTAAGGTCATTCCAAACTCGGTATCTGTTTCATTTATATCGATGTTTTTTGGATTTAGTAAAGAGTCAAAAGCGTTGATTTGTCCGCAGTCGGTAGCAATTCTAAGCGCCGACTTTCCTTGATTGTTTTTAAGCGAAACATCGGCACCGGCAGATAGGAACAGTTTAATAAGCTCAACGTTTCCGGCTGCAGCCGCGCTGTGTAAAGAAGTGTTATTATTCAGTGGATGGCGTGTATTGGGATCGGCGCCTGAGTCTAGCAACAGTTTTGTCATCTCTAAGTATTGACGTCCAGTGGCAATGAGAATGGATGGAACTCCCGCTTCGGAATTTGCTACCACACCGTTGTCGATTAATATTTTTGCAATGTCAACGTTGTTCCCCATAACAGCCATCTGCAGTGGAGTATATTTGTACTTACTTATGTCTTCTTTTACTACAGCTCCTTTATTCATCAATAATATAACAATATCTTTCAATCCCCAGTAGGAAGCATAATTGAGAACCGAAGCACCGTTTTGATCTTTGGCATTTACGTCGGCCCCCAGATCGATGAGCCACATTGCAATTTCATATTTTTTGCCACGGATAGCGCAGTGGAGCGGAGTTCTACCTTGTGGTCCATCAGTACTGTTGAGCCGATCCGAATTTTGAGCTACAAGCTTTTTTACCAGTTCGAAATTTCCCGATTCGGCTGCTTCATGAATCGTTTGTGCCGGACAAAAAATTGGTAAAGACAGAAGGGTGAATATTATAAGAATACGGTTTGCAGTTTTCATTGTATGACTCGTTTATCTGACAGACAGTTTTTGTTTGATTCTATTTATGTCTTCGGTAAAAATAGCGAGATATGGAGATGAATTTTCGACAGCTTTTTGATATGCGGTTTCAAAACTATTTTTAGCCAATTCAAATTGGTCATTTTTTTCGTACAGCTTACCCAGTTTTCTCCAAAACATATGCGCCGCGGGACTGTACTCCAGATAGTACTTTAGAAGTTCAATTGCATCTATGAGTTCATTTTTTTGTTCGAAAGTCATCGCCGTGCTCCAAATTGCAAAACTTGAAATGCCGATTACATATTCATAATTCTCATTCAAATTTTTTATGTAATCTATAATTGCAGACACACCTTTTTCGGTTATTGAAGGGGGAATATTACACCATTCCGAAAATATATATTTAAGCCCATGGTAAATAACTCTGTTAGCTATTGAGCCGTGTTCTTCATCGAGGAAAGGATGGTACTCCCAGTTTAGACCTTTCAGATTTGCGTTTTTAAAATCGCCCATAAATTTTTCAACAACCGGAAGCAGCATTGTATCGTTATCAATTCCAATGTAGAGAAATTTTTTCTCGTAGTTATTTTTAGATATATAAGATTTGAAATTATTCTCAATAAAGTTACTTCCTCCTTCGTAATTTATAGATGGCGAAGCTGCTATATATGCATTAAATACACCGGGTTGTGTTAGAAATGTGTAAATGCAGAAACCTCCGCCGAATCCACCCGAATAAAATATTCTAAATGGTTGTGTTCTGAAGTGCGAATCTATAAATGGAATAAGTTCATCTTTATAGAATGAAATGAAATTATCCGCACAACCGGAGTCGGCATATCCTTCAATTTTTTCAGGCATTAAATATTCTGAATTATAATTACGAACTAAAGCCACTATTATTCCAGGAGTATAATTTTTAAGTTCAAGATCAGCACATATGCCGCTGACATGCAGAAAATTGCAGTGACATGAAAACAATACCGGGTATTTCTCGGTTGAAGACGCGTATCCTTCCGGCAAGAAAACGTCGATAATCATTTCTTTATTTAAATGTTTTGATGGAACAGTGACTGTCTCACCGATGATGATTTTGTTTTTGGTCTCTTCTGGTTTTTGACAGGACGTCAAGGAAATTAGATTGAGCAGCAGAACTGTTGTAAAACTGTTTAAAATGTTTTGTTTCATTTTCTCCCCAAGGATTTAAAAAGTCAATTAATCGAAAAATATTTGCATGTAGGATAATCTTGAGCAACCAATTTAACAATAGAACAAATGTTTCATTTTTTGTTGTCGGTACGGATAGAACAGAAATACTATATTATAATAGTGCCTTGCGTTCAGCAGAGGTTTTATTTATTATAAAGTTAGTGTTAGCAGAATTTTGTAGGATACAGGATGCTGGCTCATATCAATATTATGCTGCAGGTTGTTGCTTTGTTTGCCGGTGTGTGGATTGTGTTTTATATCCGGCAGGTTTATAAATCTTACGGAAATACATTTTTGAGACGACTCATATGGGTTTCCGTGTTATTGAACTTGTGGCTTTTAATTAGCCTGATGTCCAAGTACATAAATATCAACGTAACGTACTTTTATTCTTCTACAAGGATTGCTTGGGGATATATTCTTAGGCATCCAGTGAGCACAATAATTTTTACGGGGATGATTCTCACGTTTTTGTTATCGGCAGCCGAATTGTTCGGGTACAAGGTTTCAATCACAACCAGAAATATTTTCACTGGAATTTTTATAGTGGTTCTAATTAACTATCTGATGGGATTTGTCTTGTATGTGAACAATCCCGCTTCCCAATGGCTTGATTATACCGACATCATATTACACACTGCTGGAATTTCAATCACGTATGTTGCTTTATCGTACCTTGTTATGTTCAACTCTCAGGAAGGAAATAGAAAATATGCCGTTAAGATTTTCGGAATATTTTATGCTATAGTATTTCTTCCATTTGCGGCTTTCGTTTTCATGATACCGATGAAACTCACGATTCTATCGGGATTATTTATCTTATCGAATCTGTTTCCATATTTTTGGCTGCGTTATTTCTTCTCAAAATATTATGTTGATCCGCTCAGGCTGTTCAGCGGGGATGGTTTGTTTGACCACATCGTTGAGAAATATCAAGTCTCGAAACGTGAAAGTGAAATTATGGAACTCCTCTTAAAAGGAAAGAGCAACAAGGAGATTGAGAGAGAGCTTTTCATTTCTCTCCACACAGTGCGCAATCATATCCACAATCTTTATCAAAAGCTCGGCGTTAACAGCAGGGGACAGTTGATAAATTTAATTTTAGAGAAAAAATCAAAGATTTAATGCAGGTATTCTTCTCTAACCGGCGAGAATATTTCGATAACTACACAGTCTTCAATTACATCAACACCATGTTCTTCGCCCCCAGGAATCGACCAGCTGTCTCCCAGTTCGGTGAGAATGGTTTTATCTTTGAATAAGAAATTCATTTTACCGGATACTAAATAACCCGTCTGTTCATGAGGGTGGGAATGCATGGGAATTTTGCTTCCCTTATCGAGTTTAAACTCATGTAGAGAAGTATTGGTGCCGTAAACCAACGATTTAAAATGAACACCTTCCAGCGGTGTTTTGTAAGGAGTGTTGTCTTTTTTGTAGAACATTTCTACCCCCAGTTTTATTGTTACAAACGAAAATTAGATTTATTACCGCTAAAATTCAATTGTTAAACAGACAATTGGACTTGGGTAGGTAAAAGATTAATTGAAAGATTGGTTGAAAAAGCGAAATGTTGCCGGAATTTGTTAGGTAAATATTTTTATAATTATATTTCAATATGTATATTGAGAAAGGAACCAAAAGATATTATGAAAGTAAAAGAATCTTTATTTAAATACCTGGACTCCAAATTAACCTATAAAGTTATTAATGGGGACTCTTCAAAAGTCTTAAAAACTTTTGAAGAAAATAAATTTGATCTCATAATTACTTCTCCTCCGTATAATGTTGGAAAAAGTTATGAAGTAAAAAAGACAATCGAAGAGTATTTGGAAACCCAGGAAGAAATTATTGGAGAATTAATAAGAGTACTGTCAAATAAAGGAAGTATTTGTTGGCAGATCGGAAATTATGTAGATAAAGGCGAAGTTTTTCCTCTTGATATGTTCTATTATCAAATTTTCAAAAAGTATGGATTGAAACTCAGAAATCGAATTATTTGGCATTTCGGGCACGGTTTACATGCTTCAAAAAGGTTTTCAGGAAGATACGAAACTATCCTATGGTTTACGAAAACCGACAACTATATTTTCAATTTGGATGAGGTTAGGGTAAAATCTAAATATCCAGGCAAAAGGCACTACAAGGGAGAAAAAAAAGGATTTCCTTCAGGCAATCCTAAGGGAAAGAATCCCTCAGATATTTGGGAAATAGTATTAAAGGATTGGGAAGAAGAACTTTGGAATATTCCAAATGTTAAAGCCAATCACCCAGAAAAAACGATCCATCCATGTCAGTTTCCAATAGAACTTGTTGAAAGATGTATTTTGGCTTTAACTAATAAAAACGGTTGGATTTTAGATCCTTTCGCGGGAGCTGGTTCAACATTAATTGCAGGATTAAAGAACGAGAGAAATGTTGTTGGTATTGAGAAAGAAAAGGAATATTGTAATTTAAGCATAACAAGAATTAAACATTTTGGGGACGGGGAATTGAAAATTAGACCGATGAACAAACCTATCCATATTCCTTCTCCCAATGACAAAGTAGCTCAAATTCCACTTGAATGGAGTTTAAAAAAATGAAGATCGCACAGAAATATTCACATTTGAATGGTGAGGAATATTTAGTTGTTCATCACAAAAAATTGTATGACGAAATTGAAAAGGTAATTGAAGGAGTTGATGCGACCAAACTTAAAACGAAAAGAAGCAAAGAGAAAACCATGAGAGGACGATTATTATATAGTCCTAAACAGTTAAATGAGAAATTTAAAGAAGAATTTAGAATACTGAATTGGAATGAAACGAGATATCAATATTATATCACAACTAATCGTAATCATCTTGATGAAATAGTTAATCTTCCTTATGAAAAACAAAAGGAATTTCTGATTTCCAAAGGTATTAACACTCCAATTCATTCCTATAAACAAACGGATTTTGTAAAAGAGCAGATTGCTGTGGAAATTCAATTTGGTAAATACGCATTTGTTGCATTTGATTTATTTGTAAAACACCTACTCTTCTATTCGGGCGGTGTAATTAATTTAGGAGTTGAAATTTTGCCCACGAAAAAGATGCAAGCTGAGATGTCAAGCGGTGTAGCATATTTCGAGGGGGAAGTTTACAATGTGTTGAGACATGGAAGAAACAATCCTCCAGTGCCTTTGTTGATTTTAGGCATTGAGCCCGAATAAGAATCTTAAAACACCCTAATCTTACCGTCACGGTTGGAGCGTGACGGCAGACGAATTAAATTTATGAAATCATCTTCTTTTCAACCTCACCAATTGCAACGTTACTTACGGTTTTCTTCTTTTCAGAGAAGTAAGTGTACACAGCCGGAATTATAAATAGTGTCAAGAGCGTTGAAAAGATCAATCCGCCGATAACAGCGATACCCATCGACATACGGCTTTCCGATCCGGCACCTAAAGCCAGTGCAATCGGTAATGTGCCTAGAATCGTCGAAGAGCTTGTCATTAATATCGGACGCAGACGTAATCGAGCCGCTTCCTTAACAGCATTAACAATATTCAAACCCTGCGCTTTTTTCTGGTTGGCAAATTCGACGATCAATATACCGTTCTTTGTAACGAGCCCTATTAACATAATCATTCCTATTTCGCTGAATATGTTGAGCGTTTGATCGAATAACCAAAGCGAGAAGACAGCGCCTGCAATTGCCAGCGGAACCGTGAACATAATGATGAACGGATCGCGGAAACTTTCGAACTGAGCAGCGAGCGTTAAATAGATCAATACAAGAGCGAGAAGAAAAGTAAACACAAGACTCGAAGAGCTTTCGACGAAATCTTTCGAAGCTCCTTCCAATGCGGTTGAAAAGCTGTCGTCCAAAACATTCGCCGCAACTTTATCCATTACCCGGAGCCAGACTCGCAGATACCGTTGCACTAACGTATCTATTGAACCTGTAAAGCTGAGGAGGACTGCTTCTTTCTTTTAGGTTGACCAGATTATCAAGCTGAATTAATTCTCCGCGGGTGTTGCGAACATAAAGTGAAGCTAAGTCGAGAGGTTTGTTTCTGTTTTCTTTTAGTACCTGACCGATAACCGGGTATTGTTTCCCATTCATTACATAAAATCCGAAACGCTGTCCGGAGTAGGCAAGCTGTAATGTTTGGGCAATATCCATTGCCGATACTCCAAGTTCGCGAGCCTTGGTTCTGTTTATCTCTACAACAATTTCCGGTTTGTTGAATTTTAAATTTACGTCAACGTTCTCGAATGTAGGGTCTTCCCGCGCTAAATCTAAAAATTTCGGAACAACTTCACGAAGTTTCTCAAAGTTCGGGGCTTGAATAACATATTGAACAGGAAGACCGCCGCGTCTTGTTGATATAGATTGGCTCTGAACCACGAAGGACCGCGCATCATTCAACTGGCGGGTAATACCTGTTATCTCTTCTGCAATTTCCTGTTGAGATCTTTCTCTTTCTGTAGCATCGGTAAGAGTTAACCTGACAAAACCGCTGTTGGAACCGCTCGATCCGCCTCCTCCTCCAATTAAAGAGATCATTGCCTGGGTTTCAGGGATGGAATCCCGTAGAACGTTCGACATCTGTGTTATATACCGGTCCATTAATTCGTATGATGTTCCTTCCGGCATAGTTGACCGCACCTGGATTTCTCCCCTGTCTTCAATCGGTGCAAGCTCCGATTGAAGATTAGCGCCGATCAGAAAAATCAAAATAATTGCAACAGCCATTATTACGAAAGCCATCCATCTCTTATTCATAAAACTATCTAGGGTGCTGCGGTAATTTTTTTCCAAACCTTTAAAGAAAGGTTCGGTCTTATAATAAAACCAGCTGTGTTTTTCTCTGGTTTTTAAAATTCTTGAGCTTAGCATCGGAGTTAATGTTAATGCGACAAATGATGAAATGATTACCGACCCGGCAATCACCACTCCGAATTCAACGAACAATCTTCCCGTTATTCCCTGCAGGAACATAATAGGAAGGAATACGCAGGCGAGCGCAACGGTGGTGGAAACGACCGCAAAGAAAATTTCGGCGGTTCCTTTTGTCCCGGCTTCAACCGGGTTCATTCCGCTTTCGATTTTCCGGTAAATATTTTCAAGCACTACAATCGCATCATCCACAACAATTCCGATTGCAAGCACCAATCCCAATAGTGTAAGAACATTGATGGAAAAGTTTGCCAGGTACATTATGAAGAAAGCTCCGATCAACGAAACCGGGATAGCAATTATAGGTATCATAGTGGTGCGCCAGTCGCGCAGGAATAAAAAGATGATGAGAATAACCAGAGCGAAGGCAAGGAAAATTGTTTCTTCAACTTCTGTAATTGAACGCCGGATGTATTTCGTTATATCAAATCCAATTCCCATGCTGATATCGGCTGGCAAATCTTTTTTGATTTGTTCGACACGTTTATAAAATTCGTCAGCGATATTAACATGATTAGCGCCCGGCTGCGGAACGAGAACGACACCTACCATTGGTATACCGTCGCGTCGTAAAAGTGATTTATCGTTTTCAGGATAAAGCTCGGCATAACCGACATCTTTAAAACGAACCAGAATTCCATTCGATTCTTTTATTATGAGATTGTTAAACTCATCGACTGTTGTCATTCGTCCGAGTGTTCTAACCGTAAGCTCCGTATTATTTCCTTCAATTTTGCCGGAAGGTAATTCTATGTTTTCTCTATTAAGAGCGTTGCGTATATCCATCGGTGTAATGTTATAGGCGGCAAGTTTTGCTGGATCCATCCAGAGACGCATCGAGTAGTGCCGTTCACCCCAAATCATAACTTGACTTACGCCGGGGATAGTCTGCAATCTTTCTTTAAAAATATTCTGTGCAATGTCGGACAGTTCAAGCAGATTCCTTTTATTGCTTTGAACGCTCAGGAAAACGATCGGAATTGCATCTGCATCTGCTTTTGATACTGTAGGCGGATCACAGTCGGGGGGTAAATTTCTTTGTGCGCGGGAGACTCTATCCCTTACGTCGTTGGCAGCGGCTTCAAGATCGATTGTTACATCGAACTCGGCGGTTATTGAACTCCGCCCGTCCCTGCTTGTCGATGTTAAAGAACGTATTCCTGCAATACCGTTGATTTGTTCTTCCAACGGTTCAGTTATCTGCGATTCGATTACATCCGCATTTGCACCCGTATAACTCGTTGAAACCGTTATTATCGGCGGATCTATACTGGGGTATTCCCGCACACCGAGATATGTAAAACCGATTATTCCGAATAGAATGATCGTAAGCGACATAACGATCGCCAGAACGGGTCTTCTTATACTAATTGACGATAAACTCATATCTATTTACTTTTTATTATTGACGGAAGATTATTAATTAATTGAGTTTAGTTTAACAGGGATATCGGATTTAAGCTGAATAATTCCGGATGTTATCAGCGTATCGCCGAAATTTAATCCGGAAGTGATTTGAATTTCGGTCTCAGTACGAATACCAGTCTTAACGTTTTGTTGAACGGCTTTGCCGTCTTTATAAACGAAAACAGTTTCCCCTTGTATATCGGGAACAATAACATCGGTCGGAACCATAACAGCGTTATTCAATTCTTCAAGTACAATATTTATTTCTACATATGCGCCCGGTGTCAGTTCTCCTCTCTCGTTGGGAACGTATGCCCGCACTTGAACGGTTCGTGTGTTTTGATCTATCCTCGGCTCTACAGCATAAATTTTTCCGCTGTATAATCTGTCGGTTGCTGCAACTTTTACAAAAATTATTTTTGCTTCCTTTATCAAGCTGAAATATTTTTGCGGTACGGACAAGTCGACTTTAATTGGATTTATACTTTGCAATGTAGCAATTTTTATTTGCGGAGAAATATAACCGCCTACGCTTATGTATCTTAATCCCACTACACCGTGGAAGGGAGCTCTGATTTCTGTTTTTGCAATCTGTGCTTCAGTAAATTCGACATCAGCAAGAACAGAATTTAATTCACTCAAAGCAACATCATATTCCTGCTGGCTTGTAAGATTTTTTTCGAGAAGCTGCTTGTAACGGTATTCTTTATCGCGCGCAAGCGTTTCCCTCGATTTATTTTTCTTAAGTGTGGCTTGTAGCTCGGCATCGTTTATCTTTATTAATAAATCATTCTTTTTTACGCGCCGCCCCTCTTCAAATAAAATTTGGGTTATCTTGCCCGAAATTTCACTGCGGATTTCAACTTCCTCGTTGCTTATCAATGTGCCGTTAGAAAAAATTATATTTTGCAGCGGCTTAGGCTGTACGATTACGGCATTAACGGCGACCTGTCTTGCCGAAGGATTTGCAGAATCCCCGGCATTATCGGTTCCGCTGCTAAAGTCTACTTTCGTTAAAATTATTATTATAACAACAATAACAACGGCAGACCAGATGTATATGTTCTTTTTATTCTTCATATTAATCCCGGATTGTTCCTTTAAAGTCTTGGTAATTTTGAATGGAAAAATAGTGAAACGGATATTATTTTAATAATTAATTACCTTCGTGTTAGGGGCAAATAATTTACTCAACGATGGTGCTGAAATATAATCTTAGGCAATTGGAGGAGGGTGTAGTTGTTCTATTTTCTGTAGAAAATTATCTGAAAAATATTAAGGGAGGAAAACGTGAAAGCTATGTATATCGAAAAATACGGCGGTGTCAACGAGTTTAATTTCGGTAACATGCCCGATCCCGTAATTAGAAAGAACGAGGTTTTGGTCGAGGTTCACGCAACTTCGGTTAATCCTGTCGATTATAAAGTGCGGAACGGTTCTGTGAAAATTTTATCAGGTGTGAAATTTCCCAAAATCCTTGGTACTGATTTTTCCGGTATCGTTGTAAAAGTGGGAAAGGGAGTTTCAAAATTCAAGGTGGGTGATTCGGTCTTCGGGGCTTCAAGCGTCCTTTTCGGAAAGAACGGAGCTAATGCCGAATTTGTTGCCGCAACCGAAAAATATTTGGCGAAGAAACCGAAGAAGCTGTCTTTCCCAAAAGCTGCTGCAATTCCGGTTGCGGGCACAACCGTATATCACAATTTGAAGAATCTGAATATTCAAAAGAGGGATAAAGTTTTAGTGAACGGTGCCAGCGGTGGTGTCGGGATGTTTGCACTGCAAATTGCCAAGCTATTCGGGGCAAATGTTACGGGGGTCTGCAGCGCAAAAAATATCAGGTTTGTTAAATCTTTAGGTGCGGACTATGTGATCGATTATAAGAAGAAAGATTTTAGAAAGAACGGCATTAAGTACAGAATTATTTTTGATGCTGCCGGTAAATTAAGATTCAACGATGTGAAAAATTCTCTAACCGATAATGGAGTAATGCTTACTACGTTACCCGCACCGGGGATAATATACCACTTTGTTAAGTCGAAGATATTCGGCGGCAAAAAAGTTATTATGGCTAATGCAAATTACGCCGAAGAGAACCTGGGTACACTAGCTGGTTTAATTGTTCGAAAGAAAATTAAAGTGCACATAGAAAAGACATATTTGTTGAAAAAAGCTGCAAAGGCATATGTACTGCTGGAGAAGGGGGGTGTGAAAGGAAAGTTGGTAGTGAAGTTGAAGTAATACACCAGAGAAAGTAGGAAGCGAAAATCGACAGTCTATATTTTGTTTTTATGATTTACTTTGATTCCCGTTAAAAAGGCAGATCTGTAGTATCGTAGCAAGTATTACCACAACCGCACAACCAATAAAATTAAACCATAAAAACGGAATGTCTGTAAATGCGTATAGAGCGAGAACAATCGACTCAGCAAATATTGCCGAAATAAAAACAGCATGTCCACCGACTTTCTTTATGTAAAACGCGACTAGGAAAATTCCAAGTATCGTACCGTAAAATAGAGAACCTAAAATATTAACGGCTTCAATAAGCGAGCCGAGACTGTTGGCAAAGAGCGCAAAGAATATCGCGAAGCCCCCCCAAAATATAGTGGCAAGTTTTGATGCAACGAGGTAATGTCTTTCGCTCCCGCTCTTTTTCATCATTCGTTGGTAAATATCAATCACCGATGTAGATGCAAGCGCGTTTAACTCAGCAGATGTTGAAGACATAGAAGCGGAAAGTATGGCGGCTAAAACCAAACCGATTAAACCTATCGGGAGAAATTTCAAAACAAAACTTAAGAAAATATAGTTGGTGTCATTCCCGTCGCTAGAGGGATTGTTCTTTTGTATCAATTCAGCCGCTTGTGTTCTAAGTCCGGTTTCTTTTTTCTTTGCATCGAGAATTTTTTCCTGCTCACTTTCAATTTTTGTTTGATCACTGCGGTCAGTAGCGGCAAGCATATCATCAATAAGTTTCTGCTTTTCCGCATGAATGTTTTCGTACTCAGCCTGAATCAGCGAGTATTCGGTTGAGTAATTGCTTTTTTTTATTGCATTTTCTTCAACCGGGTTGAAGTAAAGCGGCGGAGTTACAAATTGATAGAAAACGAATACCATTGCACCAGTAAGTAGAATAAAAAACTGCATTGGTATTTTTATAATACCATTGAACAATAAACCCATCCGGCTTTGTGTAACGGAACTTCCTGCCAGGTAACGCTGTACTTGCGATTGATCGGTTCCGAAATATGAAAGCATTAAAAACGTTCCGCCTATAAGTCCCGACCAAAATGTGTAGCGGTCGTTTAGGTTAAACGAAAAATCAATCGTGTTGAGCTTCCCCATTTTGCCGGCCACGTTTAATGCATCGGTTACGGAGACACTTTCCGGAAGAAGTTTGAAAATCATAAAAAATGCGGAGATCATTCCGAAGAAAATAATCGTCATCTGCAGAATATGAGTTTTATTGACGGCATTAGTTCCACCGGATGCAGTGTAGATAATAACCATTACGCCGATAATAAGAATCGTCCAGTTCAATGACCATCCGAGTATAGCAGAAATAATTAATGCCGGGGCAAAAATTGTGAATCCCGCAGCGAGCCCGCGTTGAATCAAAAACAAAAAACTTCCGAGAGCACGGTTCTTCAGGTCGAAACGCTTCTCCAAATATTCATAAGCAGTGAAGACATTTAACTTATGATACAGCGGCACGGCAGTTATTGAAAGAATTATCATAGCGATAGGAAGACCGATGTAAAATTGAACGAAACGCATTCCGTCAACGTATGCCTGTCCCGGCGTTGAAAGAAATGTTATCGCGCTTGCCTGTGTTGCCATGATGGAGAGTGCAACCGTATACCAGGGTGTAGAACGATTTGCGAGAAGATATTCTTTTACATTTTTACTCCCCCTGCTTTTCCACGTACCGTAAACGACAATGAAAAGGAGGAAACCGCACATCACAAACCAATCAAAAGGGCTCATTCGAAAATCCTTCTGAAGAAATAGAAAACAAATAGCCAGCTGATAAGATTGATAATTACGAACCAATAAAGCCGCGACCATGTTTTCATGATCGGCGGCGGTTCGCTTTCAATGTGCGGTTTTTGATTCACTTTCCTTCCTCGCCGAAATTAAATTTACGAACAAACGGTAAGCGCCTGGGACGCCGGCGGGTAACTGCCGGAACCAGGAATAACCGGTGTAAATGAAAACACCTTTACCGTAGGTCGAATAGAGAAGTCCCCCCAATTTCTCGGTTTCACCAATATCGTTGCTGGAAAGTAAAGGCGTTAGGTTTTCATCCCATGTATCGGCAAAATACAAACCCCGTTCCTGTATCCAGTCTTTAAAATCTTCTTGAGTAATTTTATTTGGATAATTAAATACAGGGTGATCCGGCAATAATATATTTATCGGTGCCTCTTCTTCAGCGACTCGGTCTCTACCGGTTGCATCGAATTTGTACGGACCGATCTGTGTTGTTTGATTACCGAAACGAGTGTTGTGCTGAGCTATCCATGTACCGCCGTTCGCGACAAACTTGTTCAGACGATCCTGCTGTTCGGTCAACCCCTCACGTGAGTTGAATGCTCGGACTCCGCAAATGATTACATCGTAAATTGAAAGATCGCCGTTATCCAAATCCTCATCGCTTAGTAGATCAACATTGTATCCCAATTGTATTAAAGATTGCGGGATGTCATCGCCCGCTCCCATTATGTACCCAATCCGCCGCGGTTCGATGTTTATATCCAGCTTGATAATTTTTGCTTTAGCCGTCTCAAGAACCGTTTGAATCGGAATATGCGGGTAATCTATTTCAATGATTTGATCTGCAAAAGTCTTACCGTTTGCTTCGGCATGTAAAACCATTTCACCGTCTTTTGCTTCGCCGCCGGGTGTAACTTGAAAAGTGAAAGAAGCTTTACTGCTTGCCCCTGCCAATTGAAACGGGATTTTTTCAGGCTGAGCTTTCCATCCGGCAGGTAAAGAGAGGAACAAACTCCCCTCCAGGTATTTTACCTTTGCTTCGATATATACATTGACTTCATGAGTTTTACCGTCGGGGAATACATAGGTCGGGTTGTCGATTTTAAGACTGAGTTCGGGTTGTATTGTAAATGGTCTGGTTAATTCTCCTTTAACCGCGTCGGTCCAGCGATAGATAATCGGGATAGTATACTGAAGAGGAACACCGAGTATTTTCAAATCGAACTTCGACACCAGCGCCGGTTTATTTTCCGATGCTCCGATGTATTCCGGGTTGGAAACGGAAAACATATTTTCATCGTGTGGTTCTTTGAGCCAGTATGGTTGTGAATATTCCGCATCGTTAGGAATGTGAATAGTTTGTTTTAATGAAAAAGGTTTGTTTCCCACGAGAGAATAATTAATGATTGAGTCGACTTGCATATAAGTAGTAAATATTTTCTCAAACGACACGGGAATATTAGAGCGGTTCAATATCATCGACTCAATTTCTATATTCATATTCTGAGATGCATTCGGTTCGGCGGCAATCGCTTCTATCCATAAACCGCTGCACATTTTTATTAATTCTTTTACATCATTTTTTTTGATGGAAACCCAGTGATTGTCGTCGAGTAACTCCAGCTGTTTATATATTTCGACTAATTCAGAGACAATATTTTCGGGATGTTCATCTGCAAAATTTTCGATTGCCTTATTTACTAATGATTGAATTTTATTTCCGCCCGGAATTTTATTCCATGAAACATCAATGTCGTCGAACAGTCCCGATGCTACGGAATCTCCGGCGAAGTAATCGTAATAGTCCAGCCGGCTTCCACGTCTGTGGGGCATACCAAATCCTTGACTTTTATGCATTGATCTGCTGTCTGCCGCCATTTCTAGGAATGATTGCCCGATTAGCGGATCGTAGGTTCCGACATCAATAGAAATAGATTTATCGTTAGGTTTCCATGTATTCCACAAAAGACGTTTCACCTGCCAGGGCTTAACTTCATTTAACTGCTCTGGAAAACGGTTCGGATCGGCAGCGGCATAAAAAGCTTCTTCGGCTAAAATTGCCGAAGCGAGATGATGTCCGTGCCCTCCTTCGGTTTTGCTGAAGCGCGATATAATAATGTCGGGTTGAAATTGACGGATGATCTTTACAATATCGCTTAGAACAATTTCATTGTTCCATTTGCTCAAAGATTCTTCCGGTGTTTTGGAATAACCGAAATCAATTGCACGGGTAAAGAATTGTTCGGC
Source organism: uncultured Melioribacteraceae bacterium (assembly GCA_964554135.1). GTDB lineage: Bacteria > Bacteroidota > Ignavibacteria > Ignavibacteriales > Melioribacteraceae > CAZKNM01. The sequence continues at coordinate 12,206 of CAZKNM010000012.1, read as the reverse complement.
TCCGTCGATGTTACGTGCGGCAAGCAGTTCCTGCGTTCTGATCACACCGAGCAAATCGCCGAGCTCGTTTCCAAGAAGATTTTGTCCGCCGTCTCCCCTGGTAATGGAAAGATAAGCTGTCCGCATCAATTGTCCTTTCGACATATACGAAAGCAGCGATGTGTTTTCATCGTCTGGGTGAGCGCCGATATAAAGTACACTTCCGAGTACATTCAGCTTTTTCAATGCAAGCAAGATATCCGAACCCGTGGCAGGTTTCTGTTGAGGAAAAACATAAGAAAGGATGGGAAATAACATGTAGACTAAGAGAATATTCAACCAACTACTGAATTTATATTTTATATTTTGCAACGTAGACTCCGGGTAAAATTTAAATAGTGTCACGGTCCATAAATACCGTGACACCATACAATAGATTTATAAGGCTTTAAGTCTTCCTTCTATACGTGGTTTAACATTATCGGGCGCCTTGCTAAGCGCTTTTTCATATTTTGCTTTTGCTTTTTCTTTGTCCCCCTTACTTGCGTATGCAATACCACAATAATAATTGGCAAGCCATGAATCGGGATATTTTCCTACGGTAAATTCCATTGTTTTTATTACATCATCCATATTACCTGCATTCAACAATTGTCTTCCATAGTCGGTTAGGTTTTCTTCGCTTGCGGTTTTCATTCCTTCATCAAGTAATTTTTCAGCTTCAGCGTTTTTGCCGGTAGCTTTTAACAAACCGGCTTTAACAACATCAATGCTGAATTTATCGGGACGATATGTTTTGTAGGCTCTTTCAATCCAATCCAGTCCAACTTCGAGGTAAACATTATTGTCGAGACAATAACGTGCGGCATCTCTCCATTCGTTCGAAAAGAATCCGGGATTACCCGTTAATTCTTCGCGGTATGTATCAACAACGATTTTATGTTTATCGAATTCGATATTGAACGGCACTTTTATTTTTTCCCATTGTAAGAAAGCATCGCAAGATCCGGCGGTTAGGTTATCGAAACCGAAGATCATCCACTCCTGGAAGGGGGCTTCAATAGGTTTCGTTTTTACACGCAATTGATCGTTAGCCTGGTTGTAAAAATAACTGCCCCATGCTTTGTTTTCCTTGCTGAAAATAATCGTCCATTCTTCTTTCTCAACTATCATATGCAAACCATATGTACCTGCGTGTATCGGGTTGCCATTCACTTTTGCGTCGTGGCTGAAAGTGATCGTTGTGTTTTCATCTGCACCAGCTCGCCATGGCATTGGTCTTTCATCAAGGTAAGTTTTTTCTTCGGTATCATATGGAACCAACTTACCCCAAATTTCTCTTCCTTTAACTCCGGGGCGGCTGTAATTAATTTTAATTGTTGCCAGGCCAACGTGTTGTGTCACGGATGCCTGCGGACTTACGCGTACTTCGGGTAGAAGACTCTGTGCAACTGTCTCGGAAATCATAAATAAACCGAGCAGAACTACGGTAAAGATTCTTATTAATTTCATTGTAACTCCTAGCAATTAATTTGAAATAGTGTTTTTCTATAGATAAAAAGAAGCAACAGTCCTATATCATTGTTGTTGCTACCAATCCGTAAATAGCGGTTTTTCTCCACCGCGCCAATACTCATATCCAATAGCTTCAGAAAAAGTGATTACCCATTCACTGTCTACTTTCTTCCAGCCATCCCGGGTTATCCAGAGACTATAAATTTTTCCATTAACTGTTTCAATTTCAAGTTTCTCGTGGATTACGGCGATCCATTCATCGCCCCTCGGCTTAACTGTCAGCACGGATGCGTCGAATCTAGTAAGTTTTACGCCTGGTGACTGAGTAGAGATTTGATCAATAAATTCTTTCCTTGTAAGTTTTCGATCTCCCAGCAGAACATAAAAATCTGGCGCTAACATTTTCTCGAATGTTTCTTTATCAAATTCTACTCGCGCCTTTCCCCACCGAATGTTTCCGTCGGCAATAATTTTTCGCACTTCAATTGCCGTTAATTGCTGAGAATCCTGTGCTTTTGATTCCGACGACATGGGAAAGAAGAATAATAAGAAAAAGATGAAAAGATAAGCCTTTAGAATTAATAGATGCCGCTTTCCTTTATGGCTTATTGCACTTGCCGGGATTAATTTGGTTATGGAATTTTTACTTTTTATTTGAATGTAATTAGGTTCTTTCATAATTATTCCCCCCATAAATTTTATTGTTGTTCCAATTTATCCTTCCCAGATATACCTATGGTTGCAGCAACTATGCCCCTGCATAAGGGTTTTATCGCGCACCATTTTGATTTTCGGATTAAAACTCTCAGCCCAGGCATAATCACCCCAGCAAACCCAAGCGTAACCGAAATCCCCCATTTTGGCGTCAAGGAATGTTGAAGCCCAAATACACTCGGTTACTTCTAGTTCAAATGCTTTCTCTGTATCTTCAACTATTTTTATAGTTAGGGTATTGTCGTAACCGTTGCGGAATTGATCGACGTATGTTTTGAAAGAGTTGTCGGGTGATCGCTCTGCTTGTGTTTTCCCGGCATTCGTCATTCTTTCTGTCGTAGCTTTTTTGAGGAATTCGATGGTTTTATCTTTTCCCATTTCTTTCTCTAGAGCTTTCATCATATTCATCGAATCGCCGTAACGGACACGCATAAATTGACGCTGTGTTAAAGTTCGGTCGAAATCATTATCGAATTTGTGTTTGCTCTGCGGTTTGTCCTGCAGGATAATTCCGGGGATCATACCGAAAATATCTTTTCCGAATGCGCAGGTTAATGCACACGCCGGAACTACTTTGGTTAAAAAGCTTCTGCGACTTGTTTGAAATTGGTTATTTTTCATAAATCCCCCGTTGATAGATTCATTAAAAATAATATTTTAAGCGATATTGGTAATCTGGATTATCTCCCCATTAATATGAATCAAAAATGGGTAATCGAAGAAAGAATATCGACCGGAATCATGTTTCCGGACTTAATGGTAATAAATGGGACAAAACTCCCAAGGTTGTAATAGTGGGAAAATGGGTCTATTTCAAAGCAGTGCTCTTGTATTTTTTGGGAGTTACCCCTGTGTGCTTTTTAAATGCATCATAAAAGGATGATTTGGAATTGAATCCGACGTGGTAAGCGATTTCCAATATTGATTTTTTACCGTTAGATTGATCGGTCAGCATGCGAACGCTTTCTTCTACACGGTAACTATTAATAAAGTCGTTGAAATTCTTTTTGAATGAATCATTTATAACCTGGGAGAGGCAGCGTACAGGTATAGAAAGCTTTTCCGATAGACCGGGTAGTGTTAATTCTGGATCAAGGTAGAGCTTTTCATTTCTCAAAAAGTTTATTAGTTGGGATTTATACTTTTCTTTATTCGCCTCATCGAGTTTGGAACCGTTATATTTTTCAAATGATGAGAAAAGTTCTGATTTTCTAAGTGCAAAAAACATAATGGTATTTAGGAAGAGAAACATTACCAAAAAATAGAGACTTTCCCTATAGGGACAAAAATCCGGGTAGAATCGAATATTGGTGAAAACAAATGTCTGTAGTTTCATATTCCATAATAAAATATATCCTACTAAGAATAATCGCAGCCACGATAATTTTGTGTCCTTGGTTCGTGAAAAAAGACTTTTTAATGAAAGGTTGTTCTTCTTTAACAATATAAAAATTAGCATTAGGTAGAATAACTCTTGAACCAAAAGACCGCCGCTGTAGAAGTATTTTATTGAAATATGAGTGGGATCAATATTGAGTGGTAAATATAACTTCGCGAGAAAATAAATAAGTGAAAAAATAAATGGTAATGTGTGAAGGGCATCTCGTTTTGTTAAATAAAAATCACGAATTATTATTGATTTGATATAGAGATAAAATAACGGTCCTATTAAAAATGCCACTTGGTTAATTAGAAAAATAACTTTTAGGAAATCCTTGAAATAAACATATAACACTTCACTTTGTGCTAGTGAAAAACCTATGTTAATCATGAAAGCAAAAAGAAGTGCTGCAAAAAGCACATTTGTTGTTTTATCCCCCTTTCTATAAGTGAGGAAAAAAATTACGAGGAAACATGCTTGGAATATTGCCGCAATGCCTATAATATCGCTTAGTAAAAAGCTCATTTGTCCAGTATGTTTTTTAACATTTGATAAGGATAAATCTTAAATATGAGGAAACAATTACCCTTTAATAACTTACAAATAAGACGCACAAAGTACAACTGAGTTTACAGTCACATGGATAAATTTTTCGTGAAATCAATAATGTGGAATTATGAATTCTGGGTTCTGCGATAAAATTGTGTTATTTTGGAATAAAAATTAATTATCAAATAATATTAAAATCTTCATGCTGGAATACAAACCGGTCAAAGGAAAAACATTTTCTCTTTTCGGCAGCTCCGATAACACTGAGGATTATTACAAAGTAATTAGCCGGCTTGCCGATGATCTAGTTAAACACAATCCTGATACCAAGAGTCTGGTTAGGCAAATACAAATGTTAAGCAGTATAAAGCGGTGGTTGAGGAACGTTGGGCAAGAAGCGAATAGCAGTTCGGCAGTTAAAAAATATTATCCAATTTTAAAATCAAATCTTTCTCCCTACACATTAAACGTAAAAGACCATTTACGCGAACTATCACTTTGGAAAAAAGTATGGGATAAACGTCTCGGAACTACGGAAAAGCAGTATCATTTGTATATGCTTGAAATAGAATTGGTGAATAGACTATATAAAAAGGAATTCAATAAGTGTGAGCATAAAATCGCACTGCTTCCTCATTGCCTAAGAGATTTAAGCAGAGAATGTAAATCGGCGCCGGATGATTTCGATTACGAATGCAAAGGATGTTCCAAAAACTGTTATGTTAATGAAGCAAGTAAAATACTAAGGGAATGCAACATTCATCCTTACATCTGGATGAGTACCGATTTGAAAAAACTTTTCAAGGAATACAGATCGAGCAATAGAAGTTTGGGTGTATTGGGAATTGCATGTATTCCCGAATTAGAAAACGGAATGAAAAAATGCATGAAAGCGGGAATCCCGGTTGTGGGACTCCCGTTAAATGCAAACCGTTGCGGAAGGTGGTTCGGAGAATTTTACCCGAATTCAATAAATATCCATCAACTGCACAACATATTGGAGTAATCTTTCACTCTAGTGTTTCAGCTCTTAATTCCTCAATGAATTTGGTATCGATCCAGTACATCCTATCTATTCCTTCGACATATTTTACAAAGAACAGATATTTACCGTCTGGTGACAACGCGGCGTGCCCTATGCCGCCTCCTCTTTCAACAGAATCGCTAATGCTTTGCGCATGTGTCCATGCACCGTTTTTATTTTTAAAACTAATATAAATATCAAATCCCGGGGACAGCCGATTAAAAAGGAGAAAGTCGCCTGCTGGTGAAATACAAGGCCAGAATTCATCGTCTTGAGTATTTATGCTTTCCCCTAGTTTTTCAGGTTCGGAATATTTTCCATCAATCAATTTTGAAAAATATATGTCGCCCTTACCTGCGGAGTTATCATTGCTGGCTGCGAAGAAAAGGTTTCCTTCTTTATCAAATGAAAATCCTCTTTTTAATTTCATACTATTTATTACCGGATCAAATGGTTGGGGTGTATCCCAGCCATTCTCGATTTTATCCACGTACCAGATTCTCAAAGCTTGTGATTCAGGTTTACCTTTAAGAGGTCTCTGCGATTGGAAAAACAGCTTTTTGCCCGAGAGAGAAAAAATTGGAACGTGATCGCTATCCGCCGAAAAAGGTGCTGGAGCCGGTTCTGTCCATATACCGTTTTCAACATGCGTGAACATGATTCTGCTTTTTCTTACTTCTGTATCAGGGTAAATAAGCCAGGTACCCCAATATGCTTCACTTCTATCTGGGCTGAATACAATTGTTGAAGCTACACTTTGGTGCTCGGATATGATACCTTTTGCAAAGACATCGGATTTTTCGCTATGAAATATTTGTCCCAAATAATCTCCGTGGAGTTCCGGAAATTTTGACGGCTTAGTGTTTGCTTCATGATCAAGTAAAATTTTCATTACTTCCGGATGATTTTCATCTTCTGCCAAATTGTATGGCGATTTCCCCATAATATTAATTGCATTTATTTCCGCGCCGCTTCTAATAAGGATTGCAGCGACTTTGTCTCTATTGTAGTAGGCGGCATAGTGTAACGGTGTCCATCCTGCAAAATCAATTTGATTTATATTGAGTCCGTTTGTAATGAGTTTTTCAACTATTTCTTCGTTGCCGTACTCAACCGCCGAATGTAGTAGACCACCATCATTTTTCACTTTGATATTCAGATCAGCTCCTTTCCGCAGCATAATTTCTAACAACCTTACCAAATTTCTAGAAACGGCCAGGCGTAATAATGTCTCAGCAACGTTGTCATTCACCGGAATATCAGCTCTCTTATCGATCAATAAATCAACGATATTAGGAAGTCGCATACGCGCCGCAATAGTAAGGGGGATGTCTTCGTTCACCTTTGCATTTATATCCGCGCCATTCTCAATTAGAAGTCGAATAACTTCTTCTTTGGGCGTGTCGGCGGAGATTGCAACATGCAAAGGAGTCTGCCCGCTATTGTTTTTTGCATCTACCAAGGCGCCATGGCTTAACAAGTATTGTACAATTTCTTCATTCCCTAATGATGCCGCTAAATGTAACGGTGTTGCCTGTTCGTTATTTAATTCGTTCACAATATCCGGGTCCTTCTCAATGAGTTCGGCAACTTGTTGTAGGTTTTCTTTTTGGACCGCATCGTGAATACTTTGTGAATAAGAGGTGTTAATTAATAAAACAAAAATCAAGGCGGCAAATAAAATAGTATTACTTTCAGCCAGGTGCATATATACCCCCATTATGTTAATAAATAAAATTAAATCTAAACCGGAAGGTTATAAGCGGCAATAGTACTAAAGTAATGTTTTAATAAATTGGTAAGAAAGTACTATACCCGCCGAACTTTATTGAAACCGAAATCATATTTAATTAGATTTGAACAACAAGAATCATTCACTGTTATAAAACCGTATGGAACATCTAGACATACTTCTTTTAGTATCTGCAATTATATTTGGAACAATGGGAAGTGTTTACGCATTCCAGGTTTTTAAGATTTATAGGCATAAGTTTTTATTGAAGTTGGTTTGGTATATAGTCTTTTTTAATCTATTTATTTTGAGCCAGCTGTTTTTTGTTTATGCCTATGTTAACATACTAGCCGACTATCCGACTCTTGTTGTACAAAGGATATTATTGGTTCATAAATTTTTAGATTTTCTCGCTCAGATCGGGATTGCCTATTATTTTATTAGTATGCTGTTTGATTTCTTGGATAAAGAGAAGCCTGCCGGTTTTCAAAAGAGATTCCTGGCAGTAGTAGTTTTTTTTATTCTTAGTTTTTTCTTTGGATTGATTGCGTATATCGATTCTTCAGGGTTAACTCTATTCCTAATGACAAAAATGGTTTCCGAATGCCTATTTGTAATTTTTCTGTTTTTTAGTCTGATCTATCTTTTAATTCATACAAGAAAAATTAAAGATCTGAATAAAAGAAGGGCGGTTAACCTGTTCGGATATTTTTACTTAATATCTTACTTCGTGGTTGTATTGATTTTATTACTTTTGAAAAGCAAAGAGTTATATATAACTACTTTATCATTACTATTAAATATTTTCCCAATCGTCTGGTTGAAATTTGTCTATTTGAGATACTATATATTTCCTATCTTTTCTTCAAGTGATATTAACCTGGTAAAAATACTTTCGGAAAGATATAATATTACGAATAGGGAAATGGAAATTCTGGACCTGCTAATAAATGGTAAGAGCAACAAAGAGATCGAGGATTTGCTTTTCATCTCCATAAATACGGTTAAAAATCACGTATCTTGTTTGTTCAAGAAACTGGGTATTAAAAGCAGGGGACAATTAATGAATTTGGTGTTAACGTTGGGAAAGATCCAGATAGGCAAATCCCCAGAACAAGACTAAATTCAGTTTTGTTCTAATTATTTGTAATGTTTAATAATGAATTAAACACATAGAAAAGTGAGAATCCAGGTTGTGGAACTCCTGCGGAAGGCGGTTTGGTGGATTCTATCCAAATTCAATAGACTTCACTCAACTCGGAATTTTATTAAGCTAATTGTTTATTCTGCAGAACCGATGGTAGTATTATTTCCGAACCTTTAACAATTCCATCGGCAGTCTCACGGCGTAAAGCCTGATTACTAGCCTACTATGAAACTTTACCACCTAACAGAAATAGTTATTTTATAAAGACCATTTTATTGGTCTCCGTAAATTCGTTGCCTGATTGTAATCTGTAAATATATATGCCAGTGGAAAACCTGCTTCCATCAAAACGGATGGAATATGAATCGGCTTCCTGGGTTTCGTTTACCAAAGTTTGAATTTCTCTCCCGAGCAAATCATATACTTTGAGAGTTACAAAACTAGAACGAGGTACAGTATAGGAAATCAACGTAGACGAATTAAACGGATTCGGGTAATTTTGATTCAACTTATATTGGTAAATAGAAGTGTTATCAATTGCGTTAATATCATCCCATTCGAAATTAATCAAACTGCACGTATACTGATTTTCTCCGGTAATTTTCAACTCCTGCCCGATAACGCGAATGGTATCAGTTAAATCCGAAATAAGGAGGCACAGTCCGTGCATCTCCGTTGCATTTACAAAACCAGTTGGTAACGGTTGACGGTAGATTGTTGTGATATCCCAAACACCATTTTTTAAAACTCCGTATCGTATATTACCAATATTAAGAAGCTGAGAACCTGGCCAATGGGTTGACGCAATGTCTGAGAAAATTATGTGGGGTGTGTTATTTTTATCAAAGACGAGGTGAGATAAAGCGCCTGTGTAATTTCTTCCGTCACCCCCGTAATATCCGTCATCATGGTCGGCAATGATTTCGGAATGCCAATTGTTATTACCCAGTCTCTTAAGCAATAACAACCTGCAGTATGTTGCAGAGTAAGTGTAGACTCGTTTAACATACATGCAAGAGATGTAGGGTGTGCCATTATTATCCAGGCACAATGAAGGAAACCATCCGGCATCATCCCTGGAGCCAGCATCATAATTTAAGGCTGTTTCAATTACCCAATTCCCTGTTTTGTTTGTGGCATACCGTAAACGGGAAGGATCGTCCGCCGCATTGATCTGTTCTCCGAATGTCACATGTGCAAAGCCATTGTCATCCACCTTTATATCCTGGCGAATGGACGATTTGATGTACATATCATAAGTATAAGCCATATCGTAGTTATCAATCAATTCTTTTACCCAACTTCCCGTTGCATTTGTCAGGTGATATAAGTAGGAGTTTATCCATGCATCGAAAAAGTCATCCGAGTCTATGTTGGAACGCGTTTTTAAAATCAATAAATGGAATGAATAATCGGGACCTATATCTGCGGAGAGTTCGTAAATAAATTTACCTCCTTCGTTGTAGAAGTGGATGATTGTTTCACTCTGCCATTGACCGTTCCCGTTCTTATAATAATGGTCGATTATTTGGTCATAGTCAGTTGAACTTGCGACAAATATATGAGGATTGCACAACTCGTCGAACAACAAAACAGATATTTCAAGTCGGTTGCCGGTTGTTACTGTTTCGATATTTTCTGATCCATCCGGATTGATTGTTTTATAAACGAGAGTCCCTTCATTATAACTATTACCAAATCGTTGAAAGTAAGTTATACCGACCACGTCATTCGCATTGATTTGTGCCCAATCCCTGCTGTGACTTTCATTAAGACCATAATATATTGTGACGGGCGAGTCAGCTTCGGTTGATTTTTGAATCTTATTTGCTACAGATTGGTCAGTGATAATAAATAAGCAGACGAATAAAGTAAGATAATTTTTCAATGCTGTTCCGTAGTGTGAAAAGAAGTTATCCCAATAAATGGATTTTTATGAATATAAGCAATGATCATTGTGTCTATCCGGTATATAAGAGTCTCATCGAAAGTTATTAAGGAATTGTGCGTCAAACCAATATACATCAAGACCATGCTGTTGGGCATTATTGTAACGTCCGTAAAAAATATATCTTCCATCCGGAGTTATTGTTGCCGATCCTTCACCTTCGACTGTGTTTATTGTAGGACCCATGTTTATAGAATTGCTCCAGTTGTCGTTCTCATCGCGGAAAGAGATATAAAGATCGGTACTGCCGTACGAATCACTTCTTTGGTAGGCGCAAAATATAAGGTAACTTTCATCGGGAGCTATATAAGAATCAAATTGCTGTTGAACGGTATTTATATTGTTGGACAATCTCTCAGGTTCTTGATATACTCCATTAATATATTTTGATCTGTAAATTTCGGATAATCCTCCGAGGGTCATGAGTGTGTAATACATTGTTCCGTCCATTGTCACCGCGGGTCCCGAAACATGGTTGCGGCCGTTTATTGGTCGACCGATTGAGTGTGGTTCACCCCATCCGTCCCCGATTCTATCCACGTACCAAATATTCCACATATAGGTTGATTCGGAATGGTCAACCGGTCTGTTAGATTGATAATATAATCTTGACCCGTCGGGATGAATTGCCATATAGCCATCCTCATAGACACCGGAAAAGTGAACCACTTCGGGCTCAGTCCAATGTTCGTCTTGAAGTTTTGTGCAGACAATCCTTCCTTTTAATTCGTATCCAAGATCTTCAAATTTTGTGTAGTAAAGCTCGTCCCCCCCGGATATGCTACCAGTTGAGCTTCATGCTCGGCAGTGGAAATAATTCCGGATGCGAATACTTGTGGCGTATTTCCTGGAGGTGTTTGACCGAGGTATGGTCCATGAATATCTTGATTGTCAACCAGATTTTGCTGTTTACTACAACCGGTTATAAATGGTATTATTATAAAGAAACTGATAATAAAAAAGACTTGTTTCATTTTTCCCCCAAGCATGATTTAAGAATTTGATAAGTGCTAATGTAAAATGGAAAACATATTCCAGCAATAGTACAAATGTCACTTTTTACAATTATTACTTCTTATCCATGTTGATATAATACCTTGCATTAACATCGAGCAAGAATTATTTTGAAACTGCAAAAGTAAACGAGAATGTTTGATGACAACTCTTTCCGAACACATGATGATTTTTGTGTCGGTGGCAACACTCATTGGCGGGGCACTTATCGTGTTCTATCTGTACACCATTTATAATAAAAGTGGGGATAAAATTGTTCTTGCACTATTGTACTATTTACTTTTTGTGAATATCGATGTGATGATTAATTTTATTTTGGAATATGTGTTTTATAATATTTTTGTTCCGTGTAACTGTATCCAGAGTATAGTTCAGAGCATGGTATGGAAGATAAGTTTATTTTTTGTATGGATCGGTGTAATCTATTCAATTACTAATATTTCGATACAATTAATCGGTAAAAAAGTAAGCCGTAGATTTGAGATTGTTCTGTTGATTGTTGCCGCTCTTTTCCTTGCTGGTTTTGGGGCTGGTCTGCTCCATTTTACAAACAGCTCTTCTCAAGAGTTATTCGGCCTTGTGTATTTTATTTCTTTATTGGTTGCACCATTATATATCTTCGTGTTATCGTCATATGCAATAATTTACTCTCGTTTACTCCCCGACGTCCGAAGAAAAACGGCCGTAAGGACATTTGTGGGACTGATAATCTTTGGATATATCGCTTATATAATTGTCTTGTTGCATTCCGCCCATTTAGATTTCGAACGGTCCTTGGTTCGGCTTTACCAAAACCTCGCTATAATTTTATGGTTCATTTGGTTCTATAGCAAGCTTATTGTTAAGGCAGAAATTACCCTGGATAATGGAAGGCTCGTCGATCTCATCAAGGAAAAATTTGGTATTACAAGTAGGGAAATGGAAATTTTGAATTTGCTTATTAAGGGTAAAAACAACAAGGAAATTGAAGATTTGCTTTTTATCTCTGTAAATACAGTGAGGAATCACGTTTCGTTTATTTATAAGAAGCTGGGTATTAACAGCCGGGGGCAATTGATGAATTTGATATTGACGATTGGAAAAGAAAAATCCAGCTAAGCATATATGCAGAAATGAGATAGAGTAGAATTGGATTAACTATTCGGCGGGGTATTGTTATTATAATTATTAAAATAAAACCAGCTCCGATTTGACCCGGAGCTG